>NZ_JARVSK010000001.1:0-431609 GCF_030209235.1 Pseudomonas sp. efr-133-TYG-103a | reverse complement strand
CGCCAGATCGCGGGCAAGCCACGCTCCTACAAGGGTTTGTGGCGTTGCCAGAATTTGTGTCGAGCGCAGAACTTGTGGGCCAGCTTGCTCGCGAATACGTGACGCAGAACCTGTGGGAGCGTGGCTTGTCCCGCGATCGGCGACGCAGTCGTCGTGAACCGGGCCATGCGGTTTGCCTGATGTGCCGCGTTACCCGATTCTGCTGCCGCTGCGCGCTAGATCGCGGGCAAGCCACGCTCCTACAAGGGGTTTGTGGCGTTGTCAGAATTTGTGTCGAGCGCAGAACTTGTGGGCCAGCTTGCTCGCGAAGACGTGACGCAAAACCTGTGGGAGCGTGGCTTGTCCCGCGATCGGCGACGCAGTCGTCGTGAATCCCGGGCTATGCGATCTGCCTGAAGTACCGCGTCATCCGATTCTGCTGCCGCTGAGCGCCAGATCGCGGGCAAGCCACGCTCCTACAAGGGATTTGTGGCGTTATCAGAATTTGTGTCAAACGTAAAACCCGTGGGCCGCTTGCTCGCGAAGACACGCCGCAAAACCTGTGGGAGCGTGGCTTGTCCCGCGATCGGCGACGCAGTCGTCGTAAAAACCTGTGCCCTGCCAGATTCGAGTCAGCCGCGCGGGCCGCTGTAGTCCTTGGCCCACTGTTCGTGGCTCGTCAGATGCTGCTTGAAGCGCTGGATCTGTTCGGCCACTCGCACCGGTGACGTGCCGCCCCAGCCATTGCGCGCGGTCAATGCCGCCTCCAGCGTCAGGGCTTCCAGCACCTCCGGGGTCAGACGTGCATCGGTCTGCGCCAGCATTTCCGGTGTCAGGTCTTCTAGGCCGATGTCTTGCGCTTCGCACAGCTGCACCAGTTGCCCGGTGATCTCGTGAGCCTCCTTGAACGGTACGCCACGCACGGCCAGCCAATCAGCAACCTCGGTCGCCAGGGTGAATCCCAGTGGCGCCTGACGCAGCAACTCTTCCTTGCGCACCTTCATCGTCCGGACCATCCCGGCGAACGCTGGCAACACCAGATTCAAGGTGTCCACGGCATCGAATATGGCGTGTTTGTCCTCGCTCAGGTCACGGTTGTAGGACAGCGGCTGAGCCTTGAGAACCGACAGGATGGCGGTCAGCGAGCCGATCAGCCGGCCCGACTTGCCGCGTGCCAGTTCGGCGATGTCCGGGTTCTTCTTCTGCGGCATGATCGAGCTGCCCGTAGCGTAGGCATCGTCGAGTTCGACCCAGCGAAATTGCCGCGATGTCCAGACGCAGAACTCTTCCGCCATGCGCGAAATGTTGATCCCCAGCATGCTGGCGCAGAACAGGAATTCGGCGACGTGATCGCGGCTGGCAACCGCGTCGATGGAGTTTTCGCACGGGCCTTGATAGCCCATCTCCGCCGCCGAGCGATGCGGGTCGCGGGCGATGGCCGAACCTGCCAGCGCGGCGGCGCCCAGTGGCGACAGGCTGAAGCGTCGGTCCCAGTCTTGCAGCCGCTGAAGGTCGCGGTGAATGGCCTGAGCGTGGGCCATCAAGTGGTGACCGAAGACAATCGGTTGCGCCTGTTGCAGATGCGTGAAGCCCGGCGCGATGGTATCGATGTGCGCCTCGGCCTGCACGACGAGTGCGTTCTGCAGATCAAGGATGGACAGCGTCAGCACGCGAATCTGATCCCTGAGAAATAGCCGCATGTCGTTGGCGGTCTGATCGTTGCGCGAGCGTCCGGCGCGCAGTTTTCCGCCCAGCGCACCCAGTCGTTCGGTGAGCAGGCGCTCGATGAACGTGTGCACGTCCTCGTCAGCGGCAATGGGCTGAACCCTGCCCGCGGCAAAGTCTTCGTCGATCGACTGCAATGCGGCAATGATGCGCTGCGTTTCGTCAGCGTCCAGCAGCCCGGCGCGCTCCAGTTCGTGGGCGTGGGCCTTGGAGCCGGCGACGTCATACGGCGTCATGCGGAAGTAAACGCTGGGCGAGCGCGACAGGTTGGCCATGGCCTCGGCAGGCGCCGATTTGAAGCGCGCGCCCCATAGACGCTCGGTGGCATCAGACATATGCATTCTCTCCTCAAGTACGTGGTGGCTGGCGAACCAGGCGTCGACGACGTCGAGGGATGCTAGGAAAAACGCGCTTGCGGGGAAATGTTACAAATGGCAAGTCCACTTGGCAGAAATGGAAACCTGCCATTTCACCGTCAAGTGGACGCGGCTGCGGGAACGTTCATGAACGACTTCAGCGTCGGACAAACTGGCCGGCACATCCAGTGAATCTTCACGACCTGAGCGCCGATGGGGCGAGCAGGCTCGCTCCCACCGATGACGCTTGGCGAACGGGGCGTTTACCCCGCCAGCAGCGCGTTGAGTTCGCCTTTGCGCTCAAGCAGCGCCATGTCGTCGAAGCCACCGACATGATGGTCGCCGATGAAGATTTGCGGCACGGTGCGACGGCCGCTGCGCGCCATCATGATGTTGCGCTGTTCCATCGACGTCTGGACGTTGATCTCGGTGTACTCCACGCCCTTGGCTTTGAGCAGGTTCTTGGCGGCGACACAGTAAGGACAGCTGTTGGTGGTGTAGAGGGTGACTTCAGACATGACAATGAGCTCCGTGGTCGGGCCTGTGCAGCAGCCCTGGATGCGATCGCAAATGCCGCGAGGTTGTTCGGGCATTTATTACGGTTGTCATCTTAGCGGTTATCGAGAAAAGTCGAGCAGCAAAAACATTTATGAAGTCGATAGAGCGGCTGGATGGTGCAGCGTTTGGCGAAGGCGGGATGCAGAGACTCCCGCCGCCGACCTGTTCATGAGGTCGGCGGAACGGGGCGTATTTTCAGGCGAAGACGAAATACTTGCGCACGGTTTCGACCACTTCCCACGTGCCTTTCATGCCGGGCTCGACGATGAACTTGTCACCGGCCTTCAGATGAATAGGCGCCTGACCTTCCGGCGTGATGATGCAGTAGCCCTCCTGAAAGTCGCAGTATTCCCACTTCACGTACTCGACCAGCCACTTGCCTGGCGTGCATATCCAGGTGCCCATGATCTTTGTGCCATCGTCGCTGGTGTAGGCGTTGAGGTTGACGGTGTGCGGGTCGCCGCCAATGCGCTCCCATTTGCAGGCGTCGACGACGGGCAGGGGCGTGGTGTCGCGAAGTACGGTGATCGGCTTGTTCATTTCAGCTCCGGTTGAGTGGCGAATGTTGCGCCTGCTCACCTTATGGAGGTCCCGCGACGGTCAGTTGTCTGGGCTCGACATTGAGGTGTCCAGAAACGCAGTCTGCCCGCTCAGCGTGCGCACCAGCGCTTTTGCGTATTCCGGCAGGGCGTTGAAATCTGGCGCGCAGAGCAACAGCTTGCGATCGGCCCAGTCATCGCTCAGCGCAACGCCGCTGAGTTTTCCCGCCTGCTGAAATCGCTCGACCGCTGCGAGCGGCACGATGCCCAGCCCCGCGCCACCCATGACCATGCGCATCACGCCGTCATAGCTTTCCGCGCGCACGCGGGTTTTCAGCCGACGACCCAAATGCAGCGCCTGCTCTTCCAGGTAGATGGCCATGGCGCTGTTGGCGCCCAGACCGACGAATTCGTATGCCAGCGTTTGCCCGAAACGCACGCTCGCCAGTCCGGCCAATGGGTGCCCGGCGGGCGTGACGAGCATCAACGGATCGGCACAGAAGGGCAGGGTTTGCAGATCGCTGGCGTCGACGGCATTGGAAATGATGCCCAGCTCCGCAGCGCCCTGGCGCACTGCGTGGAGGATGCGCAGGCTGGGCTGCTCTTCGACGTTGATGTTGATGTTGGGGTGGCTGACGAGAAACGCTGCCAGCCGCTCCGGCAGGTACTCGCTCAGCGCCGAGGTGTTGCACAACAGGCGTATCTGACCTTTGAAACCCTGCGCGTAATCGGTGAGATCAGCCTGCATGCGCTCGACCTGTTGCAGGATCAGCCGGGCGTGCTGAGCCAGCGCCTTGCCTGCCGCCGTGGGCGTGACACCTCGACGACCGCGCTCCAGCAGCGCAACGCCGAGCGAGGTTTCCAGCCCGCGAATTCGCGCGCTGGCCGAGGCCAGTGACAGGTGGGTGCGAGCCGCACCGGCGGTGATGTTGCCCGCATCAAGAACATGCAGGAAGAGCTTCAGGTCGGTCAGGTCGAAATGCATGGCGCGGCTCGATAAGTCTCAGTAGGCGAGGGATCACATCGGACATCCTGAGCGTCCGGAGAGGCGTCACCCGTGCGACGAATCACAGCAGATTCAGGTGCAGTTCGCCTGTGCGCGGATGAATGCCTGGCAGCAGATGGAGTGTGCCTACGTCCACGCCGAAGTCTGCCTCAATATATTGCAGATTTAAACGCCTGCCCGATTCGCTCACCCTATGCCCATGAATACATTCCTTGCGCTGTATCAAAATATCGGTTGGGGCCTGTCATTGCTGGTCATGGTGGCCTTCCTGCTCGCTGGTGCGGTCAAGGGCGTGATCGGCATGGGCTTGCCGACAGTGGCGATGGGGCTGCTGGGTGTGGCTATGTTGCCGACACAGGCAGCCGCATTGCTGTTGATTCCCTCAACGTTCACCAATCTCTGGCAACTGGCGGCGGGTGGGCACCTGCGCGGATTGTGCGCACGTCTTTGGCCGCTGTTGCTGATGATCGTCGTCGGCACGGTAGTGGGGTCGTACGCGCTGGGACTTGGAAGCGGTCACGGCATGAGCCGGGCGCTGGGCGTTGCGCTGCTGGCATACGCGCTGTGCGGGTTGTTCCTGCCCACGCTGCACGTGCCGCCTGCCGCAGAGAAATGGCTCGGGCCGCTGTGTGGTGTGGTCACCGGCCTGATCACCTCGGCCACCGGCGTCTTCGTGATTCCGGCCGTGCCCTACATTCAGGGGCTGGGGCTGGACCGCAATCAGCTGGTTCAGGCGCTGGGTTTGTCGTTCACCGTGTCCACCCTGGCGTTGGGCGCCGGGTTGTTCTGGAACGGTGCCGTGGGCGGCGCCGAGATGGGCGCTTCGCTGCTGGCGCTGATCCCGGCATTGCTTGGCATGGTGTTCGGGCAGTGGCTGCGCCAACGCATCAGCGCTCTGTTGTTCAAGCGTGTTTTCTTTATCGGCATGGCGCTGCTGGGCGCTCATCTGATCGTTGCGGGTTAGCAGAGATCAGCGAACAGCCGAAGACGGGCTGATCATCTCGACGCGGCGTATTTCAAAATCCCGCGCCAGATACTCCATGCGCTTCTCGAAGAATTCGGCCATGTGCGGCAGCCCCGAGTGCACGTCCAGATGGGCCTTCGATTGCCAGATCTCGTAGAAGATAAACAGCGTCGGGTCCTGCTGATCCCGAAGCATGTGGTACTCGATGCAACCTTCTTCACTGCGGCTTGCGGCGACGTAGCCGCTGAACAGCGCTTCGAATTCCGCGGATTTTTCAGGTTTTGTCTGGGCGTGAAGAATGAACCCGTGCAGATCACTCATGGTGTGTCCTCGAATGGAAGTGCACGAATTCTAAGACAACAATCCTTCGTTCATTCGTGACTTCAGCGCAAATGAGCTTTGCTGCGAACCTACTTTTCTGTCTCGTCCTGCATCGTTATCCTGCCGTCCATTCCCATTTATGACGCCCGGTTCAGACGCTTCCTCAGCGGCTCTGAGGTTGGGCAACGACGAGGTTTTCATGAAAAAGATTCTGTTCATCAACGGCGGCAAGCAGTTCGCACATTCTGAAGGCCGTTACAACGCAACGTTGCACGACGCGGGCCTGGCGTTCATGGATCGCGCAGGTTTTGACGTGCAGCAAACCTTCATCGACGGGGGTTACGACGTCGCCGAGGAAGTGCAGAAATTCCTCTGGGCCGACGTCATCGTCTGGCAAATGCCGGGCTGGTGGATGGGCGCGCCGTGGACGGTGAAAAAGTACGTCGACGAGGTGTTCACAGAGGGCTATGGCAGCCTCTACGCGAACGACGGCCGCACCCGTTCCGACAGCTCGCAGAAATACGGCAGCGGCGGATTGCTGCACGGCAAGCAGTACATGATTTCGGCGACCTGGAACGCGCCGCAGCAAGCGTTTGACGACCCGAGCGACTTCTTCGAAGCCAAGGGCGTGGACGCCGTTTACTTCCCGTTCCACAAAGCCAATCAGTTTCTCGGCATGACCGGTCTGCCGACCTTTCTGGCCGTTGACGTAATGAAGGTGCCGCAGATCGACGCCGACGTAAAACGCTACGAAGCGCACCTGGTATCGGTGTTCGGCCTCTGAGGAACATCGCGCAACCCACTAGGCACAACTGGCCCGCAAGCGCAGGGCCAGCCGCGCATTCGGTGGCGCACTCAGGGTGTTTCTGCTCAGCGGGCGGCAGCGGTGATCTCTGTGGCTTTTGCTTGAAACAGGGCTAATATCCAGGCTGTTTTGAGCGGAGGTCAACAGTGAAAGCCAGATCCGATGAGTTACAGGTGTTCGTTTCAGTGATTGAAAGCGGCTCGATTTCGGCGGCCGCCGAACAGGTCGGTCAGACGCCCTCCGCCATCAGCCGCACTTTGTCGCGGTTGGAAAGCAAACTGGGCACCACCTTGATCAACCGCACCACGCGGCGCATGGACCTGACCGAGGAAGGCAAGTTTTTCCTCGAGCGGGCCAAGCAGATACTGGGGCAGATGGAAGAGCTGGAAGAGCGGATGTCGCTGCGCCAGCAGACACCGTCGGGTCGCTTGCGCATCAATGCGGCGTCGCCATTCATGCTGCATTCCATCGTGCCGTATGTGGCGGAATTTCGGGCGCTGTATCCGGATATCCAGCTGGAGCTGAACAGCAACGATCTGATCATCGACCTGCTGGAACAGAGCACCGATGTTGCGATCAGGATCGGCGTGCTGGCAGATTCAACGCTGCACGCTCGCGCGTTGGGCACCAGCCCGCTGAATATTCTGGCAAGCCCCGAATACCTGAAAAAGCATGGCACGCCGAAGAGCGTTCAGGCGCTGAGCGAGCATTCGTTACTGGGCTTCACTCAGACCGAAACCCTCAACCACTGGCCGCTGCGCCACGCCGACGGGGATCGTTTGTTCATCCAGCCGACGGTGTCTGCGTCGAGTGGCGAGACCCTGCGTCAACTGGCTCTGGCGGGTGAAGGGATCGTCTGTCTGTCGCATTTCATGACCCACGAAGACATCCGCCTGGGCCGCCTGAAAGTCATCCTGCCGGAATCCAACAGCGGTTATCGGCAGCCAATTCACGCGGTGTATTACCGCAACTCGCAACTGGCGCTGCGAATCCAGTGCTTTCTGGATTTCATCCAGCAAAAGCTGGCGAATTACGCAGCCTGAGACCGCCCGCGCAGGCGGCCTTAACCATTCCCTACAGAATTGCGCGTTGCGTTAGCAGGACCGGCTTAGGCCGGGAAGGGGCCTGGGCTCACGGCGCTGAATTCCGCTTTCAACATCTCCACGAACGCATCCCTCGCCGGGTGGTGTTCGGCGTTTTCGTGCCAGTAGAAAAGGTTATCGATGGACGTCAGCTCAGGGAATTCATAGCCCACCCAGCCTGAGCCTTTCCGGTACTGCTCGAAGACGCCTTTGGGCACCAGCGCGACGCCCGCGCCTGCGCTCACGCAGCCGACAATCGTGCCATAGCTGGCAATGCTGATGATTGGATGCGCCTGGCCATGGTTGAGCAGCCATCGCTCAAGTGCCGCACGGTATGGGCAGCCTTCCGGCCACATGAAAATCGATTTGCCCTGCAGGTCGGCGGCGCTGTTGATCGGCCCCAGGGATTCGGCGGCAATCAGCACCAGATCTTCGCGGTACATCGAGATGCGCTTGAGGCGCGCACGTTTGACGTCGATGGCGACGATCGCGCCGTCGAGTTTCTGGTTCAGGGTGGCCTCAAGCAATTGCGGCCCGGTGCCAGTGGTCAACTCAAGCGAGACCTGCGGGAAACGCGCATGGAATCTGGCGAGTAGGCGCGGCAAGCGCGAGGTGGCTGAGGATTCGATGGCGCCGATGCGCAAGGGGCCGGACGGCGCCGCATCGGGATGCACCGCGCGCCTTGCTTCGTCCGCCAGACTGAGCATGCGCCCGGCGTAGGTCAGGAAAATCTCGCCTGCCGGGCTGATGCGCAAACCGCGTCCCTGACGAAAGAACAGCTCGGTGCCCAGTTCCGATTCCAGTGCCTTGATCCGGGCAGTGATGTTGGATGGCACGCAATGCAGAACCTGGGCGGCGCGGGCGATGCTGCCGGTGTCGGCAACCGTCTTGAACATGCGAATCTGGGCCAATTCCATGCGTCACCAAAAGTGAATGGTTGAGTCATTATCGTTCGGTTGTGGTGAGCATAAGTTATTTCGATACTCCTCTGCACGAGCAGGCATTGGGCCGTTCGGCAGGAGGATCGAAATGAGCGTCGCGAACGAACCGGTGAATATAGCCGTTGATCCAGGCTTGGCCAGGCTGCGCTGGCAGGGCCTGAAGGTCGCGCTGGCGACCGTTTTCGTGGTGGCATGCTGGGGTTTCTCGCCCACCGGTATTCGCATCGGTCTGCAAGGCTACGACCCGGGTCATCTGGCGCTGCTGCGGTTTCTCATCGCCTCGGTGTTCATGGCGCTGATCGCGTCGTCGCTGCGCATTTCTCTCCCGCGCCTCAAGGATTTGCCGCTGCTGGCTGTGCTCGGCTTCTTCGCCGTCAGCCTGCATCACATCGCCCTAAACTTCGGTCAGGCCGGTGTCAGCGCCGGGGCCTCTAGCGTGTTGATCCAGTCGATGCCGCTGTTCACGGCGCTGCTTGCGCATTTCGTGTTCAAGGAGCGGGTGAGTGCATGGCGCTGGACATGCGTGGCGTGGGGGCTGGTGGGCGTGGGCATTGTCATCACCGGCGATCGCGGATTCGGACACATCGACGTGCGCGGGCTGCTGGTGTTGCTCGCGGCGTTTTCCTGGAGCGTGTATTTCTCGCTGCAAAAGCGCTACAGCCATCGTTATGACGGGCTGACGATGGTTTGTTACACGGTTTGGGCGGGGACGGTCTTCCTGCTCGTCTACCTGCCGGGGTTGTGGGGCGAAATTCTCAATGCGCCAATGCGGGTCAACGTTGCCGTGGGGGTATTGGGCTTTTTCCCCAGCGCGCTGGCGTATCTGGCGTGGGCTTACGTGTTGCAGCACATGGAGGTCAGCCGCGCCTCCATGAGTCTGTACCTGACACCGCCTATGGCGATTGCCATCGCCTCGGCGCTGCTGGGTGAAATGCCGTCGGCAATGGTCATCGTGGGTTCGATCGTGGTGCTGAGCAGCGTGCTGGCGCTGAATCTGCGTCGGGAGCGGCGGCTGCCGGGGTAACGGCAAACTGGGGATTCGTGACCTGCGCGCAAGATTCTTTTGGGCTGACCTCTCTTTTTCGTACCGAATCATCGGTCGATACTGAGTCCATCATTCACAGCCAACGGGAGTCACCCCATGAACATCTTCATTACCGGCGCCGCAGGTTTTATCGGTGGCTCCATCGCAACCGGCCTGGTCCAGAAAGGCCATCACGTCATAGGTCTGGTGCGCAGTGCCGAGCAGGCGCAGGAACTCAAGGCGCTGGGCATCGTTGCAGTGGTGGGCACGCTGGACGACAAGGACATGCTGATCGAACAGGCGCGCAAGGCCGATGGCGTGATCAATGCGGCGAGCAGCGACCATCGCGGCGCGGTCGAGGCTCTGATCGAAGGCCTGAAAGGGTCGAACAAACCCTTCCTGCATACCAGTGGTTCGAGCATTGTCGGCGATGCATCGGGCGGCAAAGGCAGTGACAAGATTTACTACGAAGGCCAACTGCCCGCCGCGACCCCGGACAAGGCTGCTCGCGTCGCCATCGATGATCTGGTCCTGGCCGCCGCCAAAGACGGCGTACGCTCGGCTGTCCTGTGCAACACCCTCATTTACGGCCACAGCCTGGGCGTCAATCGTGACAGCGTGCAGTTGCCACGACTGGTCAAACAGGCGCGCAAGAGCGGGATCGTGCGCCACGTCGGAACGGGCGGCAATATCTGGTCCAACGTTCACATCGACGATGTGGTCGAGGTTTACGCGCTGGCGCTGGAAAAGAATCCGGCAGGCACGTTCTATTTCGTCGAAAGCGGCGAAGCATCTTTCCTCGACATGAGCAACGCGATCGCCAAGGCCATGGGGCTCGGCACGGCGCAAGACTGGCCGCTCAAGGACGCCGAAGCCGAATGGGGCTACGAGATGGCCAATTACGGGTTGGGTTCCAACAGCCGCGTGCGTGGCAAGCATGCTCGGGAATTGCTGGGTTGGGTGCCGAAACGCACGTCGGTGATCGACTGGATCGAGCACGACATGATCAAAGCCTGATCCTGCGATCTTCAAAGCGTGTTGTGAGCGCTGCGCAGGATAACGGCCACCTTCGGGTGGCCGTTTGCGTTTGCGGGAAGTTTCATCATTAATGAGGAGTCGTACCGTTAGTCTCGACAGCCACTGGACAGCCCGTCTGACACAAGCTGTCGCCGCCCGCCTACAAAGGATGCCTTATGCGAGTCGTGACCCTGAAAACCCTCGCCCTTGCGGTGATCTTTGCCGCCAGTTCACCGGTTTATGCCATCGCGCTGGAAGGCGGCGCCGTTGCGGCACCGGACCAATACGGCGCTGAAGTTGCCGCACAGATCCTCAGGAAAGGCGGCAACGCAGTCGACGCCGCTGTCGCCACCGCCTTCACCCTCGCAGTAACCTATCCCGAGGCCGGGAACATTGGCGGCGGCGGGTTCATGACTCTGTTCATCAAAGGCAAGCCGTACTTTCTCGACTACCGCGAAACCGCGCCCAAGGCCGCTTCGCGCGACATGTATCTGGATGCCAAGGGCGAGGTGATTCCAGGCATGAGCCTGGTGGGCGCGCGAGCGAGCGGGGTGCCCGGTACGGTCATGGGGCTATGGGAAGCGCATCGCAAGTTTGGCAAGCTGAAATGGGCCGAGCTTCTGACGCCGGCGATCGGCTACGCCAGGAACGGCTTTACCGTGGCGGACAAGCAATACCTGTACGGCGCCGAAGCCATCAAGCAACTGAACGGCAAGACCAATTTCGGCGACTATTTCGGCAACATGAAGGCGGGTGAAATCTTCCGTCAGCCCGAGCTGGCCAAGACCCTTGAGCGCATCGCAAACAAAGGCGCCGACGAGTTCTATAAAGGTGAGACCGCTGACCTGCTTGTTGCGCAGATGCAGAACGACAACGGGCTGATCACCCGGCAGGATCTGGCCGATTACAAAGCGGTGTGGCGCAAACCGTTGCGCGTCAATTTCGACGGCAACACCCTGTACACAGCGCCGCTGCCGAGCTCAGGCGGTGTGGCGCTCGCGCAACTGATCGGCATCAAGCAACAGCTGAGCGACGATTTCAAAGGCGTGCCGCTCAATTCGGCGCGCTATGTTCACCTGCTCGCGGAAATCGAAAAGCGCGTGTTCGCCGACCGCGCCAACTATCTGGGCGACCCGGATTTCTCCCAGGCGCCGGTCAGCCAGTTGACCGACCATACCTACCTCGTCCAGCGCGCCCATGAGGTAAACCCGAACGCCATTTCACCCACCGAAAACGTCAAGGCAGGGCTTGAATCGCACCAGACCACGCACTTTTCCATCGTTGATTCCAGAGGCGATGCGGTCAGCAATACATACACGCTGAACTGGGATTACGGCAGCGGCGTCGTCGTCAAAGGCGCGGGCTTTCTGATGAACGATGAGATGGATGATTTCAGTGCCAAGCCGGGCGTTGCGAATGCTTTCGGCGTGGTCGGAGGCGATGCCAACGCCATCGAGCCGGGCAAGCGCATGCTGTCATCGATGAGCCCGAGCCTGGTCACCCGCGACGGCGCCGTCACGCTGGTGCTGGGGACGCCCGGCGGCTCGCGAATTTTCACCACGGTGTTTCAGGTGTTGAACAACATTTACGATTTCCACATGCCATTGAAAGACGCCGTCGCGGCTCAGCGCGTGCATCATCAATTGCTGCCGAAGGACACGATTTTCACCGAGAAATTTGCCCCGATGCCCGAACCTGTCGCCAACGAGCTGAAGGCCATGAGGTATACGATCAAGGATCAAGGCTGGTCGATGGGGAACGTGCAGGCGATCAGGATCAACGGCACCCAAGTCGAAACGGCGTCCGACCCGCGCGGGCGAGGCGTGGGGATGGTGGTGAAGTAACTATCGTTTCGCTCTCAGGGCAAAGGCGTTGGTCACCCATTGAATGATCGTTCCCACGCTCTGCGTGGGAATGCATCCTGGACGCTCCGCGTCCCGCAGTAGATGACGCGGAGCGTCACGGTCGGCATTCCCACGCGGAGCGTGGGAACGATCACCAGCCGTTATGGCTCAATGGCCCTTAATGGTGCTCACGGGTCGCGCGGAATTTGATGTCCGGCCAGCGCTCTTCCATCAGGCTCAGGTTGACCCGCGTCGGCGCCAGGTAGGTCAAGTGACCGCCGCCATCGACTGCCAGGTTTTCCACGGCCTTGTTCTCGAATTCCTCAAGCTTCTTCTTGTCGCTGCTGTCGATCCAGCGGGCTGACCACACGGTGATCGGCTCGTAGGCGCATTCGACTTTGTATTCCTCCTTCAAGCGGCTGGCGACCACATCGAACTGCAGCACACCGACGGCGCCCAGGATGATGTCGTTGCTGCGCGTCGGGAAGAACACCTGAGTGGCGCCTTCTTCGGCGAGCTGCTGCAGGCCCTGACGCAGCTGCTTGGATTTGAGCGGATCCTTCAGACGCACGCGACGGAACAGTTCTGGCGCGAAGTGCGGGATACCGGTGAAACCCAGTGCTTCGCCTTCGGTGAAGGTGTCGCCGATCTGGATCGTGCCATGGTTGTGCAGACCGATGATGTCGCCGGCGTAGGCCTCTTCGAGCTGTTCACGCTCACTGGAGAAGAAGGTCAGCGCGTCACCGATGCGCACGTCCTTGCCGGTGCGGACATGGCGCATTTTCATGCCCTTGTCGTACTTGCCCGAGCAGATGCGCATGAAGGCAATGCGGTCGCGGTGTTTGGGGTCCATGTTCGCCTGGATCTTGAACACGAAGCCCGAGAACTTCTCTTCCACCGGCTCCACCGTGCGCTCGTTGGCGACCCGCGGCAGCGGCAGGGGGGCCCAGTCGACGACGGCGTCCAGCACGTGATCGACACCGAAGTTGCCCAGCGCCGTTCCGAAGAACACCGGGGTCAGCTGACCGTCAAGGAACTCCTGCTGATCGAACGTGTGGCAAGCGCCCTGAACCAGTTCCAGTTGATCGACGAAACGGTCGTACTCATCACCCAGGTGCGCGCGGGCTTCGTCCGAATCCAGCTTCTGGATGATCTTGGTTTCAGTGCGTTCATGACCATGGCCGGCGGTGTAGACGATGATGTAGTCGTCAGCCAGGTGGTAAACGCCTTTGAAGTCGCGGTAGCAACCGATCGGCCAGGTGATCGGAGCAGCCTTGATCTTCAGGACCGCTTCGATTTCATCGAGCAGCTCGATCGGGTCGCGGATGTCGCGGTCCAGCTTGTTGATGAAGCTGACGATCGGCGTGTCGCGCAGGCGGCAGACATCCATCAGCGCGATGGTGCGGGGCTCTACACCCTTACCGCCGTCGAGCACCATCAATGCCGAGTCAACCGCAGTCAACGTGCGGTAGGTGTCTTCGGAGAAGTCTTCGTGGCCCGGGGTGTCGAGCAGGTTGATCATGTGGTCGCGATACGGGAACTGCATGACCGAGGTGGTGATGGAAATGCCGCGCTGCTTTTCCATCTCCATCCAGTCGGATGTCGCGTGACGGTCGGATTTGCGGGACTTCACCGTACCGGCGACGGCAATGGCCTTGCCCATCAGCAGCAGTTTTTCGGTGATGGTCGTCTTACCCGCATCCGGGTGGGAAATAATGGCGAAAGTGCGGCGTTTCGCGACTTCGGCGGCCTGTCTGGTCATGGGAAATCGCCCGAAAGGTGATTCAAAAAAGGGCGGCGATTATAGCCCAACTCAATGCAATAACCGAACCGTTCAGTCAATCAGGGGTGGCCAGATAGCATCTCACGTGGGAACCTTTGCGGTTATGGAGACGTCCATTCCCAGGCAATGCAAAGCGCCAAGGGTTGCAAAATCAGCAAGTTAGCTTGACGAAGCTGCGCTCATGGCTTGTGTCTTCGCCGAAGCTTCACCCTTTCCGGCGATCCACCCGCTGCTCTTCGCGAACGTTCGCTGACGGCCTGAACAGGCCCGTCGCCCGCCAGACGTTCGCCGACTGAAATAAGGAGTCCGCCTGTGGCTAATCGCTATGGCAAGGGGCTATTGGGAGGTGCGATTGTCGTCGTGCTTCTGGCCCTGCTGATCCAGTGGATCGGCATCAGTACCCTCAAGCAGTATCAGGATGATCTGCTGGTCGGAATTCCGACTGGCATTGTCTTGAGCCGACCGAACATGGTTGGCCGCGCCGAACGCTTCATGCAGATCTTCAACATCGGTAACACCGTTCCTCCTCTTGCGGTTCTGGCCATTGCTCTGGGCATCCTGGGCATCGGCAGCGGACCTGCGATCTTCGCGCTGTTCCTCGCCTCGTTGCTGCCGATCGTGCGCAACACCTACGAAGGCCTCAAAAACGTCCAGGGCTCTCTCAAAGAAGCGGCCACCGGCATCGGCATGACGCCTCGTCAGGTGCTGTGGCGTGTCGAGCTGCCCAATGCGGTGCCGATCATCGTCGGCGGCGTGCGGGTGGCACTGGCGATCAACGTCGGCACCGCACCGCTGGCGTTTCTGATCGGCGCCAACAGCCTTGGCAGCCTGATCTTCCCCGGCATTGCCCTGAACAACCAGCCACAGCTCGTGCTGGGCGCTGCGTGTACCGCGCTGCTGGCCCTGTTGCTCGACGGCGCCGTGACCCTGGCGAGTCGCCTCTGGCTGGAACGTGGCCTGGCTCGCTGAGCCGCCGCGCTGAAGAAGGAATTGGAATGAAGAAGTTATGCACACTCATCGCAGGCGCGGGCCTGCTGCTGGCGGGGTTCGCCCAGGCGGCGGAAATGCCTGTCCTGCGCATCGGCGCCCGGGTATTCACCGAGCAAACCATCCTTGCCGAACTGACCGCGCAATACCTGCGCGACAAGGGCTATCAGGTGCAGATCACCGGGGGGCTGGGCAGCAACCTTGCGCGCAGTGCGCAGGAATCCGGCCAGCTGGACATGCTCTGGGAGTACACCGGCGTGTCATTGGTGGCCTACAACCATGTCGATGAAAAACTCGACAGCGAACAGACCTATCAGCGCGTAAAGGATCTGGACGCTAAAAAGGGCCTGGTCTGGCTGTCCCCCTCGAAGTTCAACAACACCTACGCGCTGGCGCTGCCGGACAAGGTTGCCAAAGCGTATCCACAGATCAACAACGTTTCCCAACTGACAACCTTGCTCAAGGATGAGGCGAAGGAGAGTCATATCGTCGCGCTCGACACCGAATTCGCCAACCGTTCCGACGGGCTGGTGGGCATGGTCAAGCACTACGACATGAACCTGAGCCGTGAAAACACTCGTCAGATGGATGCCGGTCTCGTCTACACCGCGCTGCGCAACGGGCAAGTGTTCGCGGGTCTGGTCTACACCACGGACGGACGACTCAATGCGTTCAAGCTCAAGGTGCTGGACGATGACAAGCACTACTTCCCCGATTACACCGCCGCGCCGGTGATCCGCAAGGAATACCTGGACCAGCACCCGCAACTGGCCGACCAGCTCAAACCGCTGGCCGCGCTGCTGGACAACCAGACGATGATCGATCTGAACGCGCGCGTCGACGTCGATCACGAAAGTCCTACCGTCGTGGCAGCTGACTTCCTGCGAAGCCACCCGATCAATCCTTCCGCCGAAAGCGTGCCGATCAGGCAGACGCCGGTAGAAAAGCAACAAGAGGAGAAACTATGAGCTTCCTCAGCGCCTTCTCCCATCTGGACTGGAATCAGGTCATGCACCTGACCTTGCAACACATCGCGCTGGTGGGCATCGCGGTGTCGCTGGCGATCCTCGCCGGCGTGCCACTGGGCGTGTTCATGACACGTTTCCCGGTATTGGCCGGCCCGCTGCAAGCCAGCGCCACGGTGCTGCTGACCATCCCGTCGATCGCCCTGTTCGGCCTGTTGCTGCCGTTCTACTCCAAGTTCGGCCAGGGGCTAGGCCCGATGCCGGCGATCACGGCGGTGTTCCTGTATTCGCTGTTGCCCATCATGCGTAACACCTATCTCGCGCTGACCGGCGTCGAACCCGGTATCCGCGAGGCCGCCAAAGGCATCGGCATGACCTTCGGCCAGCGCCTGCGCATGGTCGAACTGCCGATCGCCGTGCCCGTGATCCTCGCCGGCGTGCGCACCGCCGTGGTCATGAACATCGGCGTCATGACCATTGCCGCCACGATCGGCGCTGGCGGTCTGGGCGTACTCATCCTCGCTTCCATCAGCCGCAGCGACATGTCGATGCTGATCGTCGGCGCCGTACTGGTCAGCATTCTGGCCATCTTCGCCGACCTGCTTCTGCAATGGCTGCAACGCTCGCTGACTCCAAAAGGATTGCTCAAATGATCGCTAAACAAATGATTGAACTGCAGAACCTCAGCAAGACCTTTCAAAGCAACGGCAAAGAAGTCAAAGCCGTCGACTCGGTGAGCCTGACCGTCAACGAAGGCGAGATCTGTGTGTTCCTCGGCCCGTCCGGCTGCGGCAAAAGTACGACGCTGAAAATGATCAACCGCCTGATCATGCCCACCTCCGGCAAAGTCCTGATCAACGGCGAAGACACCACTGGCCTGGATGAAGTGACCCTGCGCCGGAACATCGGCTACGTGATCCAGCAGATCGGCCTGTTCCCGAACATGACCATCGAAGAAAACATCGTGGTGGTGCCCAAGCTGCTCGGCTGGGACAAGCAGAAATGCCACGACCGTGCGCGTGAACTGATGAGCATGATCAAGCTGGAGCCCAAGCAATATCTGCATCGCTATCCACGCGAGCTGTCCGGTGGTCAGCAACAGCGCATCGGCGTGATCCGTGCGCTGGCGGCCGATGCGCCTTTGCTGCTGATGGACGAGCCGTTTGGCGCGGTCGACCCGATCAACCGCGAGATGATCCAGAACGAGTTCTTCGAGATGCAACGTGCGCTGAACAAGACCGTGATCATGGTCAGCCACGACATCGACGAAGCCATCAAACTGGGTGACAAGATCGCCATTTTCCGCGCTGGCAAGTTGCTGCAGATCGACCACCCGGACACCCTGCTGGCGCACCCGGCGGACGATTTCGTCAGCAACTTCGTGGGGCAGGACAGCACGCTCAAGCGACTGCTGTTGGTCAAGGCCGAAGACGCCGCCGACAACGCGCCATCGGTCAGCCCGGAAACGCCGGTGGCCGACGCCCTGGAAACCATGGACGAACAGGATCGCCGGTACGTCGTGGTCACCGATGGCGAGAACAAAGCGATGGGTTACGTGCGGCGCCGCGACCTGCACCGCCAGAGCGGCACTTGCGAGCAATACCTGCGCCCGTTCAACGCCACGGCGGCCTACGACGAACACCTGCGCATCCTCCTGTCGCGCATGTACGAATTCAACCGCTCCTGGCTACCGGTACTGGATGCCGAAAACGTATTCTTGGGTGAAGTGACCCAGGAGTCGATCGCCGCCTACCTGAGCTCCGGCCAGTCCCGCGGGAAGAAGACCAGCATCGTTTCCCCAGCGGAAGTGGCGGAGCAGGCGGCTTCTTGATTTTTTGATCGCGGGCGAAAGCCTGCAGAAGTCCGCTTTGTCGACGGTAGCTTTCATTCGATGGGCTACCGCCGGCAGGCCGCGCTGCTACAGGTGTGCACCCGGCAACCGCAATGTTTTATTCAATACGGATTGCAGCCTTGTTTGAAGACCTCATCCCATGAGGCCACAGGGCGGCTGGGTTCCAGATTCCAAGTGGGCTTATCGCGTGCGAATATCTTTTTGCCGCGGTCATCACCGCTCCATTCCAGATGGCAGACGAACTGACGTTCCATGCTGCCGTTGTCCGGCTGCCAGCGCGGGTCGCTTGCATACTTGCTGAACAGCTCGGCGTAGGCCGCATGCTGTTGAGCTTTGTTCATCTTCTTCCCGCATTCGGTGGGTTTGATCATCAGCGACCAGGGATTACCTTTCAGGTAGGGATCTTCGCGGCGTTCCCATGTGGCGTTTTCAATGTAACTTTTGCAGTTGTTCTCAACGGTCGGAATGGGCGCTGCCTGATCCGCATCGTAGTAAGTGAACACGGCTTCCTGGTTGTTATTCCTTGGCAGATCAACCCTGACCACCGGTACCCATTTGCCAGTTTTATTGTAATAACGCAACTGGTCATCCTTGGCCTCGCGCAGGCCTTTTATATCTCTGACTCTGTCGGTGGGCGTGTAGATAAACGCGAGAATGGGCAGTTGCGCATCTTCGTCGTCTTTCCAGGTAGGTACCCTGATTTCGGTTTGCGTCTGGATCGTGTCGTAACGGTCCTTTATTCCTTGCCGCGCTCGGACGCCCTGCCAGTAAGCCTGCGCGTCATCTTCTCGGCCTTTGATTTCAAAGCCGCATTGCTTCTGATGATTGAATCCGACTTTTTTGTAATTCTCCACCCACTGCGCTGCGGAGTCGACGCCCATACTCTGGCAGCTTTTCTCTACTTCAACTGTCGTACGGTTGTCGCTGCAGCCAGCGTCGTTGCGGTCGTCGGTCCATGCGTCAATGGGGAAAAAACACAACGTATAGATCTTTCTTTCTGAGTCGGAGATGAAATCATTGGGTTTCAATACGAACCCGTTGTTTTTCCTGAGTCCCAAGTCCTGATATTTAATGTCCTGACGGGTAAATGACATCGATACGCCTTTGCTGTTGACGGACGCAGGGCTGGGGTCCCATGGCTCGAAAGACTTCATGCTGTCAGTACCGCGCATTCTTAATCCGGAACATTGATCCAGTGGCCGCCCGCTGCCGCAGTCTTCAAGGGTTCGATTATAGTAATATCTCATCTGCCATACGGTGTCGCTGCCGACGCCGGCGTGAACTTCAGTGAATATAAAAACGGCCGGTAAAGCCATTATGAGGAAACAGGGTTTTATACAGGCGCGATCCATGGCATAGCCCTCGTCCGTTAGCGGACAGAACATTTAATTAATCTTCATCTGATTTCCTTATTCAGAGTATTCGTACGGCCAGGTGTGGACAACTGTCAGAACTAACAGTGGTGAGCATATTTCGAAGTAGGCGTGGCTGTTTTAATTGCCGATTGATCGAAGGTAATCCTACCGCTGATCAATGTCAGATCTTTGAAAGGGCGTGTTGCTGAACGCCGTCGCAAGCCGAATGGCTGGCGACAGCTCCCGGACCGCAAGCGCAGCCCTCAAAACCTCGCAACATTCGGGCGCCAGTCTGCCTAGTCGCTGAAATTGGCCTTCATTGGGAACATCACCCTGTCACATCGGTCGGTTACTACAGGGTGAGTGAGATGTGGCCAATGCCCGCTCGGCAAAAACGGGCATAAAAGCGACATTTTTTGTTGATCTTGAACCCCTCAGGTCCTAAAGTTCGCGCCGAACGTCCATGCTGGAAACGATCCATCCGGCTCAAGTACTGACGACGAGACAGCAAGGCCAAGGGAACCCGCTTCCCATGGCTTTTTTTGCTTTCGGCGATCGGCCTTGGGAAGTAGGCGAACCAAAGTGGGGATACGGAGGACGTTCATGAGGGCCAGGCCCTCGCACCCATTGTTTTTTACCGTTTGCCAACAGGAGTCCCCGCATGTCGATTCAGGTCGAAGATTATTTCGCAAAGAGCACCTTCGAAAAAATGAAGGCGTTCGCCGACAAGCAAGAAACCCCTTTCGTACTCATCGACACGTCGATGATCAGCCAGGCGTACGATGACCTGCGCGCCGGTTTCGAATTCGCCAAGGTTTACTACGCCGTCAAAGCCAACCCGGCTGTCGAGATCATTGATCTGCTCAAGGAAAAGGGATCGAGCTTCGACATCGCGTCGATCTACGAGCTGGACAAGGTCATGGGTCGCGGCGTTGGCCCGGAGCGCATCAGCTACGGCAACACCATCAAGAAATCCAAGGACATCCGCTACTTCTACGACAAGGGCGTGCGCCTGTACGCCACCGACTCCGAAGCTGACCTGCGCAACATCGCCAAGGCAGCACCGGGTTCGAAAGTCTACGTGCGCATTCTGACCGAAGGTTCGACCACCGCCGACTGGCCGCTGTCGCGCAAATTCGGCTGCCAGACCGACATGGCCATGGACCTGCTGATCCTGGCCCGCGACCTGGGTCTGGTGCCTTACGGCATCTCCTTCCACGTCGGTTCCCAGCAGCGCGACATCAGCGTCTGGGATGCTGCGATCGCCAAGGTCAAAGTGATCTTCGAGCGCCTGAAGGAAGAAGACGGCATCGAGCTCAAGCTGATCAACATGGGCGGCGGCTTCCCGGCCAACTACATCACCCGTACCAACAGCCTGGAAACGTACGCAGAAGAAATCATCCGTTTCCTGAAAGAAGATTTCGGCGACGATCTGCCGGAAATCATTCTGGAGCCGGGCCGTTCGTTGATTGCCAACGCCGGCATTCTGGTCAGCGAAGTCGTGCTGGTCGCGCGTAAGTCGCGCACCGCCGTCGAGCGTTGGGTCTACACCGATGTGGGCAAGTTCTCTGGCCTGATCGAAACCATGGACGAAGCGATCAAGTTCCCGATCTGGACCGAGAAGAAAGGCGAAGTCGAAGAAGTCGTCATCGCCGGCCCGACCTGCGACAGCGCCGATATCATGTACGAGAACTACAAGTACGGTCTGCCACTGAACCTGGCCATTGGTGACCGCCTGTATTGGCTGTCCACCGGCGCGTACACCACCAGCTACAGCGCAGTCGAGTTCAATGGCTTCCCGCCGCTGAAGTCCTACTACGTGTAACGACCGCTGTGATGAAAAACGGCACCCATCGCGGTGCCGTCTTTTTTTGCCAGTTCAGAAGCGGAATCGAAGAATGAGGTCGTGTGTGTAATCGATCAGGCGCAGTGCTTCGCGCGCTGAACTGGCCGCTGATTGACAGGACACCGCCAGGTGTCGAGGTGAGAGGTCGGCCTCGATCGCCTGAATATCCTCGACGGTCGCGGTCAAGAGACACGACAGGCGCGAGCAGTAAGCGCCCATATTTCCAGCCGAGAGAAGTGCCGTGTTGTACGCGCGGCGATGCCATTCCAGTTTGTTGCGCGCCGAAGCCAGGCTGCTCTCGTCCATCAACGCGCTGACCAGCGTATCCGGTGCGTTGCTCGACGTGCTTGTGACCAGCAGCCCTTTGCGTTTCGCATGTTCATACATCCTCAAGGCCATGAAGTCCATGAATCGAGGAGTTGTCTGCTGCGCGCATTCGATGATGCCATCGCATTCCGCCTGCTGGCGCTCGAAGGCTGCTTTATGGCGCAGCAGCTCCTTGATAAGCGGTGGAAGTCGGCTGTCGAGCGAGTTGCTATCCAATATGAGGATTATCTGCGCCAAACTCTTTTTGGTGTCCTGGTGGATTGAACGTATCTGCGTTGCGCTGGCGGTCCAGAGTGAGCTGCCTTGCTCCGCCAGGGTGACGACCTGATCCATTGCCGGTTCGTCGTAGCGGCCATATTCGGCTTCCGGCACCAGCCCCAGCGTGATCTTGAAGGCTTCAATGTATTCGGGCAGCTTTTTCAGGTAGCCCATGTGGAAGCCTAGATAGGCCATGTCGTCGTATTCGATAAGATGCGTGGTCATTATTCGCCCTCCATGGCGCTGCGGGTGAAATCGGGATTGCTACTGATGTCCGTAGTTCTTGCGAAAGGCTTGATCGGCCTCTTTGAACACGTTGAGTAATGTATCCGCGTCTCTTTTTATTTGACCCCAAGGCTCGGCCACGAGGTTAAAAGCGTTCAACAGGCGGCGCAGGGACAGTGCGTCCTCGATTCTTCCGGCTTCCTCAATCGAGTGAGTCAGGTAGGTGTGCAGGCCGTTCCACACAATGACCATGTTTTGAGTGGCGATGTCTGCATCGAGAATGACCCGTGACAGATCATGCAAGTCACAGCGAACACGATGAAGTGAGGCGTGAATCCTGTTTTTCTGCTCAAGCCGAACAACGCTGGCCTCCTGTTGCTGACGCAGTGCGCTGATCTGATTGCGCACTTTATCGGCTTCGTCGCTGTAATAGAGGCCTAATCCCGGCAAGGCAAAAATGTTCAGTGACGACTTCTTCACCAGCGTTTTGTATTCCCGTTGCTTCTCTTCGATGTCAGCGCCCCGTCTTTCAATGGTGTCGATCAGGGCTTGAATGTCGGGCTGCAAGTGGCTGGTGTCGATGCTTCGTAGCTTGAGCTGCACCTGGGGCATCACTGCAGTGGACAACTCTTTGGAGAAAGCATCGAGTCGGCGCTTGAGTGATTCTGTCCCGTTTCGACGCTGGAGCACGAGCGAAGCAACTTGCTGGATGTACTGCAGGACGTCCGCCAAATCTTGCGGATCAACGTTTCCGGAAGGCTTGGCTTTGACCTCGTCATACAGCTGTCGAACGCCGCTGGCGTGAGTCATCATCTGGTCGGCGAAGACCCAGAGTTCGCTGCCGACGTTCATCAGGTCGGTGCGAAGCGGGTTCCATTGCGAGGCGTGTTGATGGATATGATTGAAAGTCGTCTGGAAGTCCCGGGCTTCTAGATTGGAGCCCGCGCCGGTGGCGTAGCCGAGATAAACAATGACATCGCTGAGCGACGTCGGAAGTGCGAGGCCGCGGGTTTCATACCGCTTTAGATCAACCAATTGTGCTTTTGTAAGAATAAGCCCAGGCGCGCGAAAGACGTCTTCTGACGTCCCTGCTGCGGCAGAAATCAAAAGCTCGGGCAGTCGCTCTGCCAAGTCAAATCTCTCATCGCGAATGGGGGCGTCATCCAAGGGGTCGGATGATTTCATGTTGTTAATCCTTTAATGGGATAAGGGGCGACGCAGAGCGCAGCCATGACCCGTGCACTCCGGGGATGCGGCCGGGACGAACATCCTTGAACTTCCCGGCCGCACTTTGCGCATGAGCGGATGAAGTCAGGCCATGACCTTCAGATGCTTCGCGAGCGACAATACGTCCGCGCCAAACTGAGCGACACTGTCCTGATCAGCACAGTTGACCGTGCTGTGAGTGCTCAGAAATGAGGCGGTGGCCATGATGTATTTTTCGAACTCGGCAACGTACTGCGCTCGCTGATCGTCGAAATGATGGGACTCGGTGATCAGTTCTTTTTTCGACGTCGCCAGACGCAGTTCTTCGGTCTTCTCAGACGTGCTGTCGACAAGATCGTTGATCCGTTTACGCAGCGTGTCACGGGCTTCGATCATGCTCACATAATTGATCAGGCTCTCGGCCCGCTCCAGGACCTGCGTGGCCAGATCAATAGCCGCTTGTACTGCCTGCACCTCAGGCGGAGCCATTCCCAGTTTGGCCAGTTCCTGAGTGGTCAACGCTGCCTCTTTTGCGACTTGGGTAAAGCCCTTGGCTTCGATCAGCGTCATCGCGTCAGTCAGCGCCTTGCGTTTCGTTTCCAGTGCGTCCTGACGTGCCTTGATTTCGAGGACTTCTGCCGGCAGGCGCGTCAATTCTGCTTCGAGCTGAGTGACGTATTTCCCCGTGGCCATGCGATCGAGTGGAGCAGCCATGGCAGGAATAAGCTCTTTGAGCGCCCGCTCCTTTTGGCTCACAGTTTCCATGACCTCTTGAACCCGAAGGGTGATGTCTTCAATGATATCTTCATGGTCAGATTCAGGCGCATCGCGTAGCTCGGATTGAAGCCCTCGGATCGTGTCAATCTGAATACCCATTTTGGTGTTCAGTGATTCAACGGTCTCGCGAAGTTCAGAGTCAGCGGTACACAGCGCATCATTCTGTTCAGAGACGCGGCTGTGCAGAGAAGGAAGGTACTGTGTCTGAATGAATAGACGTTTGACTTCAACGGTCGCAGCATTGGCTTTGCTTCTCGTCTCTCGAACCGCTTTCGGATTCAGCGTCGGGTAGTCGATGGCACTTGGAAATTGAGAAATATTGTTCATTTTAAACTCCGTATTCTTCTTTGAATTCGCGGTCGGCTGCAGCGAACACGTCTCGCAGTTTTTCGGCATCGACCTCGATGGTTTCCCAGGGCTTGACCACCAGATTGAATTGGTTGCGGAATCTGCGCAGGGAGAGCCCGTCTTCAATTTTTTTGACTTCTTCGGCGGAAGCGGCGATGAATGTGCTGAGCGAGTTCCAGACGCTGATGAGGTTTTTAGTGGCGATGTCGGCATCGATGACAATCAGATCGAGGTTCTGAAAGTCCATTCGGACACGGCCCAACGCTGCCAGGATCTTGTTTTTCTCCGCCATCAGCGCAAGGTCTTTTTCCTGTTCTTCCGAGAGCTTGTTGCGTTCCTTTCGGATCTTCTCAGCCTCGACGCTGGAGTAGATCATCATGATCAAATTACCGACCACCGCGCCGATGGCTTGCTTCACCAGCTCTTTGTATTCTTTGTTCTTCTCCTCGATATCCGTCGCGCGGTTATCGATTTTTACCTGCAGCGCTTTGATTTCGCTGCCCAGAGAGTTGTTGTCAATCAAAGACAGTTTGAGCTTGATGGCCGGGCCGACTTCTTCGGCCAGTTGCTTGCCGAATGCGTCCAGCCGTCGTTTTATGTTGAATGCTTCGTCCTGTCGTTTATTAACTTTTGCAAGTATTTGGTTGAGGTAATAACCCAGGTCTTCGCGGTCCGTTTTTTCGATGCCGGGAAACTTGATCCCTAGCTCCATTTCGACGTTGCGCAGGTCCTGAAGTGTTTTGATGTCGTGTTTTTCGATCAGGTCAAGTGTGGCGATATCTTTGAATACGTCGTTCATGCTTTCGCCATAGACCTGCATTGATCCAGCGAATACCACAAGTTCGTCATTGACGGTCAGCATATCCGTGCGCAGTGGATTCCAGAGTCGGGCGTGGCCGTTCACGAGTTGAAACGTTTCTTGAAAGTCCCTCGCTTCCAGACCGCTGCCAGCCCCGGACTCATAGCCCAGATAGGCAATGACATCCTTCAGGTCGGTGGGAAGCGCCAGTCCGGCTATTTCATACTTCTTGAGTTTTTTGACCTGGTCTTTGGTCAATAACAGCCCAGAATCCCGAGCATCGCGCTCAGGCGTTGCAACGGATGAACTGAAAAGTGCCACAGGGTCTGTGGCCGCATCGGTTGAAAGGTCTTTTTCTGCTTGTGACATATCATTAGTCCTTTAATGATGTCTCGTTACTTTTTCCGAAGTTCGTCAACGCTCCGGATGCAGGCGGGTAAAGTTGTCTGCACGAACAGGAGAGTAAGTTGTGCTTTTGCAGAGGTCAAAGTGGAAAACAGGTTTAAGTCTGTAGGAGAATTCCAGTCACTGAGAAGTTGCGCCCGGCAACTCCTCTGAAACCCGTACTTTCGTGGTGTTTGACGCGCTTTACAGGGCGGAATTTCGAAAATGGAACTTACAATTGGCCGTTATGAGCCATTCAAGAGGTCACGATATTTGGCAGCGTCCGTTTCGTCCCCCAGGTGTGCCGCTTTTGCATGGTAATCCCGCGCCAGTAAACGGATTTCGGGATGCCGGGAAGAGAGCAGCACCTGGCGACTGACACGCAGAAAGTTGAGGTTGCCGATGCTTAACGCGGTTTCCAGCCATTCGACGGCTTCCTCGACCCGGCCTTGTTCGGCCAGCACCGCGGCGTGGCTGAACTGTCCGCGGAAGTCGCCGCCCTCGGCAGAACGCCGATACCAGTCGTAAGCGCCTGCCAGATCCTGTTCGCAGCACACGCCTTCTTCCAGGTAGCGCCCCAGCAGGTTCATCGACTTTGCGTGGCCCATCTGTGCAGCCTTGCGATAGCAGGCGAGGGCGCGTGCCTGGTCTTTGTTGACGCCGCGCCCGGTTGCCAGCAGGTTGCCGTAGTTGTAAAAGCCCCAGTCGAGCCCGGATTCCGCCGCAACCCGGTAATGCTCGGCAGCCTTGGCGACGTCGGGCTCGCAGCCCCAGCCATGTTCATGGCAGCGCCCCAGCATGTTGTGCGACATCACGTGGCCGTTGCGTGCTGCGATCTGGAACCAGGTCAGCGCCAGCGCCGCATCTTGCTCGATCCCGCTTCCGTCGAGCAGGATCTGCCCGAGCAGCGCCTGAGCATCGACGATGTTCTGTTGCGCAGCGATCAGGATCGCCCGCGCCGCGCTCGCCGGATTTTCCTCCAGCATCGCGCGCAGCTGCTCGCCATCGAGGACTTCCTCACGTCGCAGATTCCAGCCCATCGTCAAACCTCGACCCACTGACGCAACAGGTTGTGATAAGTGCCGGTGAGCTGAATCAGGGACGGATGATCAGGCACGTCGCGACTGAGTTGCTGGATGGCGTTGTCCATCTCGAACAGCAACGTGCGGTGGCCGTCATCGCGGACCAGGCTTTGCGTCCAGAAGAACGAGGCGTAACGCGCACCGCGGGTGACGGCGTTGACCTTGTGCAGGCTGGTGGCAGGGTAGAGCAGCATGTCGCCGGCGGGCAGTTTGACTTGCCGGGTGCCGAAGGTGTCCTGAATCACCAGTTCGCCGCCGTCGTAGTCCTCGGGCTCGCTGAAGAACAGCGTCGACGACAGGTCGGTACGCACACGTTCGACACTGCCTTTGCTTTGCCGCACGGCATTGTCGATGTGGAAATCGAAGCTGCCGCCGCCGGTGTAGCAGTTGATCAAGGGCGGGAAGACTTTGTGGGGCAGCGCGGCGGACATGAACAGCGGGTTCTGCCAGAGCCGTTCGAGCATGGCCGTGCCGATTTCCACCGCCAGCGGGTGGCCTTCGGGCAGTTGCAGGTTGCGCTTGGCCTTTGCCGATTGATGCCCGGCGGTGATCTTGCCGTCCGCCCACTCGGTTTGCGTGAGAGCCTCGCGTATGCGCAGCACTTCCTCAGGGGTGAACAGGCCGGGAATGTGTAACAGCATGGCATCGCGACTCTGGATCGAAAGAGGGCGAATGGTAGTGATTCTTATTGACTGTGTAAAACCCTGCGGGCGCGCGTAGACAAATGGCGGTGAAAAATTCGTAAAGCGAAATTGTAAAGATTGTAAGTTTTCTACGAATGCGAATCAGTCTCAAATATTCTCCGCGGCCTCAGTATTCCTTGGGGAAGGAAAAATGTCGCGCCAATCACAACCAGCATCCGTACTCACGTCGCGTTCCATCACCGGCGCAGTGGGCGTTGCCATTGCAGCGATGTCAGCTGCCCACATGGCCCAGGCGGCTGAAGCCTCGTCCGACAACGCGCTCAATATCGGCGCCACGACCATCGATGGCGAGCGGGCGCAGACCTCCTACCGGACCGATGAATCGACATCGAAAAAGTACACCGCTCCATTGCGGGAAACGCCTAAAAGCGTGACGGTCATCCCGCAACAAGTGATCCGCGACACAGCCGCAACAAGTCTGGCTGACGCGCTGCGTACTACCCCGGGCATCACATTCGGTGCAGGCGAGGGCGGCAACCCGAACGCAGACCGCCCCATCATTCGTGGCTTCAACGCCGAAAGCGACGTGTTCATCGACGGCATGCGCGACGTGGCTGCTCAAAGCCGCGAAATCTTCAACGTCGAGTCGGTTGAAGTGAGCAAAGGTCCGGGCTCTGCCTTTACCGGTGCCGGATCGACCGGCGGCAGCCTGAACCTGATTACCAAAGGCGCTCATCTGGGCGACGCTTACAACGGCGGCTACACCTTCGGCTCTGATCAGACGCAACGCTATACGCTGGACGTCAACAAGCAGATGACCGACTCCTCTGCCGTTCGCCTCAACCTGATGAAGCACGACGCCAACGTGGCCGGTCGTAACGACGTCGACGTGAGTCGCTGGGGCTTCGCGCCGTCGTTCGCCTTCGGACTGGGGACAGACACGCGGGTCAAGCTCGACTACTACCATCTGTCCACCGACGACATGCCTGACTACGGCATTCCGCTGACTAACACGCCCGGTCGCAGCAAATACGTGGTGGACAAGCCGGCGCACGTCAACGAAAACAACTTCTATGGACTGACTGATCGCGATTATCGCAAGAGCGTCAACGACAGCGGCACGTTCCGCATCGAACATGACCTCAATGAGAATCTGACCCTCTCCAACAGCTTCCGCATGTCGCGCTCGACCCTGGATTACATTGTCACCAACCCCGACGACAGCCGGGGCAACGTGGCAAACGGGCTGGTCTCGCGCTCCGCCAAGAGCCGCAACTCGACCTCCAGCGGTTTCGTCAACCAGACGGATCTTCAGGCGAAGTTCAACACCGGTTTCGTAGAGCACAGCCTCGTCACCGGTATCGAATTCTCGTATCAGGACACTCACAACCGCGGCTACAACGTGCTGTCCGCGAGCGGTGGGACCATTGGCTCCACCTGTACCCCGGCACTGCTGGCTTCGGGAAACTGCACCAGCCTGTATGACCCGTCACCGAAAGACTCGTGGGACGGTCAGATCACTGACAGCCTCGCTTACACCGATACCGATACCAAGACCAGCGCGGGCTATGTGTTCGACACGTTGAAGTTCAATGATCAGTGGTCCTTGAACCTGGGTCTGCGTTACGACGATTACGAAGTGCGCTCGAGCGGTTACAGCACTGGCGGCCGGGGCAGCGTCGCCGGAAATTTCAAACGCGAGAACACCAGCCAGCTGTGGAACTATCAGGTGGGCGTCACTTACAAGCCGCTGCCGAACGGCAGTGTGTATGCCGCATGGTCGACATCCAGCAACCCGTCCGGGGAAACCAGCGGTAACGGCGGTCTGGAGATTGCGGCGAACAACGCCAACCTCGATCCGGAAAAGAACCGCAATTATGAAATCGGTACCAAGTGGGACTTCTTCGACGACAACCTGTCGCTGACCGCAGCGCTGTTCCGCACCGAAAAAACCAACGCGCGGATCACCGACCCCGACAACGCGACCTTCCAGGTGCTTGACGGCGAGCAGCGCGTCGATGGTCTGGAGTTGACCTACAGCGGCAACATCACCAGCAAGTGGAAGGTGTATGGCGGATACACGTATATGGAGAGCGAGATCGTCAAGGCAAGCAACCAGGCCGACGAGGGCAATCATATGCCGAGCACGCCGCGTAATAACTTCAACTTCTGGTCGACCTATGAGCTGCTTCCAAAGCTGACAGTCGGCGGCGGTGCGACCTTCGTGGATTCGCGTTTTGGTAACGAGGCCAACTCGGTGGAAGTCCCGTCTTACTGGCGCTATGACGCCATGGCAACCTACGCGCTTACCAAGAACGTCGACCTGCAGCTGAACGTGCAAAACCTGACCGACAAGCGCTACTACGATCAGGTGTTCACCACTCACTATGCGCACATGGCTGCCGGCCGGACCGCGCTGATGAGCGCCAGCTTCCACTTCTGATCTGGCAGCGCATCCAGCCTTTGTGGGTGCGAGCGTGCTCGCGAAGGCTGATTGCCAACCACTGCACCTGACGGCATGCCCCGGCCTCTTCCCGGCTGAAGCCGGTCCTACAGACGCTGCAAGTTTCGTAGGATCGGCTTTAGCCGGGAAGGCGTCGGGCGTTACGCCGTTGATCGCAGGGGGCTTTATAAATAGTCGGCTCACTCCCACAAGTCTTGCGCGAGTCGGTCGACTGCGGTGGGTCAGGACAGATTCATCTCCTGTAGGAGCGAGCTTGCTCGCGAAAGGGTCGGAGCAGTCGCCGGAATTTGCAGCGCCTGAACCGATGTTTTCGTGAGCATGCTGACTCCCGCAGTTTTGCATTAAGAATCAGCCACAGATGAGAATACATGCCGTTTCTGCGCATAATGCGCGCCGTAGCGGGTTATCGAGGTGATCGAGGGTGTTGAAGAAAGTCCTGTTTCAAGTCCACTGGTTCTTCGGCATCACGGCCGGTCTGGTCCTTGCCCTGATGGGCATCACCGGGGCCATCTATTCGTTCGAAGACGAGATCATCGACGCACTCAACCCCGAGACCCTGTTCGTCCAGCCGGGCGATCATCAGCTTTCGCTGGCCGACATGGTCCGCAAGGTCGAGGCGCAGGGCCATGACACCGTTTCGATGTTTCGCGTCGAGGTCGACAGTGACCGGATCGCTCAGGTCTGGTTCAAGCCCGCACCGGGCGAGCGTAGGGGCCAGATGCACAATTTCGATCCCTACACCGGAGCGTTCACCGAGGACGCAACAGGCCAGGATTTCTTCGGTTTCGTGCTCAACCTGCACCGCTTCCTTGCTGCCGGCGAGTACGGCAAACAAGTGACGGCGGCCTGCACGCTGATTCTGGTGTTCTTCTGCCTGTCAGGGCTGTACCTGCGCTGGCCGCGCCAGGCGCTGAACTGGCGCGTGTGGCTGACGCTGGACTGGGCGAAGAAGGGACGCAGTTTCAATTGGGACCTGCATTCGGTGTTCGGCACCTGGTGCCTGATCGTCTATCTGTTGCTGGCCGTCACCGGCCTGATGTGGTCTTACGACTGGTTCAACAACGGCATGACCAAGCTGATCGGCGACCCGCCTGTCGCGGGCGAGCAGCGTCGTGGTGGCGGTGGCCCGCGTCCGGGGCCTGCTTCCAGGGACGTTGCGCCGGTCGAGGCGCTTGTCCCCGATTATGACGCGATCTGGCAGACCCTCCAGAAGACGGCCGGGCCGGACCTGAAGACCTACAACCTGCGCATGCCTCAGGCGCCAGGACAGATGGCGACGGTGTTCTACCTTCTCAAGGACGCACCGCATCCGCGCGCGCTGAACCAGATGACGCTCGATCCTGTCAGCGGGCAGCTCAAGGCCGTGTCGCGTTACGCGGACAAAGGCGTCGGCGCGCAATTGCTGGTCAGTAACTACGCATTGCACACCGGCAGCTACTTCGGCCTGACCGGGCGGATCGTCATCACGGTCGCGGCGCTGTTGATGCCGCTGTTTTTCATCACAGGCTGGCTGTTGTATCTGGATCGTCGTCGCAAGAAACGCGAGATCCGTGCGGCCCGTGGCGAGGTGGCGAGCAGCACGGCGGCCTATGGCAGTCAGGGACCGGCCTGGTTGATCGGCTTCGCCAGCCAGAGTGGGTTCGCCGAGCAACTGGCCTGGCAGACCGCCGGGCAACTGCAGTCGGCGGGGCTGCCGGTGCGCGTGCAGCCTCTGGCGGACATGACCGAGCAAGACCTCAACCAGAGCCATAACGCGCTGTTTGTGGTCAGCACTTTCGGCGACGGCGAAGCTCCCGACAGCGCTCGCGGTTTTGAGCGCAAGCTGCTAGGGCGACCGCTGTCGCTGGAAAAGCTCAACTACGCGGTGCTGGGCCTTGGCGATCGGCAATATCAGCATTTCTGCGGTTTTGCCCAGCGCCTGCACGGCTGGCTGGCCGAGCGCGGCGGCAGCACATTGTTCGCGCCGGTCGAAGTGGACAGTGGCGACAGCGCTGCTTTGCAACACTGGCAGCAGCAACTGGGCGAGTTGACTGGATCGACGCCACCCGCAGCCTGGAAAGCCTCCGAGTACGAGCATTGGACGTTGAGTCAGCGCGACTGGCTCAACGTCGGCAGTGTCGGCTCCAAGGTGTTCTTGCTGCGCCTGACGTCGACGTCCGGTACGCGGTGGGAAGCCGGCGATCTGGTCGAGGTACTTCCGCGTAACGCGCAGGCGGCAGTCGAGCACTTCCTTGCCGGGCTCGGCATCGCGGCAGATACGCCGGTTCAGGTCGAGGGTCTGAACGAGACGCTCGGCCAGGCGCTGCTCAGTCGCCAGTTGCCGGCCAGTCGCAGTCATCTGGTCGGTCTGCATGCGCAGGCGCTGGTAGATGCGTTGGTGCCGTTGGCGATGCGCGAGTATTCGATCGCGTCGATGCCCGAAGACGGCTCGCTGGAGTTGATCGTGCGTCAGGAACGGCACCCGGATGGCAGCATCGGGCTGGGCTCCGGGTGGTTGACCGAGCATGCCGCCGTGGGGGCTTCGGTCAGTCTGCGGGTGCGTCGCAACAGCGCTTTCCACCTGCCGAGCGAGTCGGTGCCGATGATTCTGATCGGCAACGGCACCGGGCTTGCGGGCTTGCGCAGCCTGCTCAAAGCTCGCATCGCTCAAGGGGAGCGGCGTAACTGGCTGCTGTTTGGTGAGCGCAACGCCGCGCATGATTTTCACTGCGCCAGTGAGTTGAAAGGCTGGCTGGCGTCGGGCGATCTGGCGCGCATGGACCTGGCGTTTTCACGTGATCAGGCCGAGAAAATCTATGTTCAGGATCGCCTGCGCGAGGCCGCTGAAGAGCTGCGTCGCTGGGTGGCCGAGGGCGCCGTCATCTACATCTGCGGCAGTCTCGAGGGCATGGCCACAGGCGTCGATGGGACATTGAACGCCCTGCTGGGTGAAGAGGGCGTACAGACCCTGATCGAGCAAGGACGGTATCGGCGGGACGTGTATTGATCCACAAGGTGTTGTGGCCCGTTCCCGAGATCCGTCAGTGCCACATAACCCTTGCAGGAGCGCGCTTGCTCTGGGCCGCACTCGGACGATCGGCTGCGCAGCAGTCGTAAAACCGACCACCTCTGAACATCCGACAATCCCCCTATTTCGGGGCGGAGCACTGAAACAAAAAAGGCCGTTGCGCTCACACGCAACGGCCTTTGCTCACTCAGCAATCAGCAGCACGTTACGCCACGAACTGCTCCGCGTAATGACACGCGACCTGGCGGTTGTCCACCGTGCGCAGTTCAGGGACTTCGGTGCTGCAACGCTCTGTCGCGTAAGGGCAACGCTTGTGGAACGCGCAGCCCGAAGGCGGATTGAGCGGGTTAGGCAGCTCGCCGACGATCTTGATCTTCGGCTTCGACGGATCCGGATGGATCGTCGGCGTGGCCGACAGCAGCGCCTGGGTGTACGGGTGCAGCGGACGGTTATAAATCTCCTCCTTCGGCCCCATTTCCGCAGGCCTGCCCAGGTACATCACCAGCACGGTATCCGCCACATGACGCACCACCGCCAGGTTGTGCGAAATGAACACATAACCGGTGTTGAATTCCTGCTGCAGATCCATGAACAGGTTCAGCACCTGCGCCTGAATCGACACGTCCAGCGCGGAGGTCGGCTCGTCCGCCACCAGCACCTTGGGCTGCAGCATCATCGCCCTGGCCAGCGCAATACGCTGACGCTGACCACCGGAGAACATGTGCGGATAACGTTGGTAATGCTCAGGCCGCAGACCGACCTGTTTCATCATCGCCTGCACTTTCTCGCGACGTTCGGCCGCCGACAGACTGGTGTTGATCAGCAGCGGCTCGCCCAGTTGATCACCAATCTTCTGACGCGGGTTCAGCGATGCGTACGGGCTCTGGAACACCATCTGCACGTCTTTGCGCAGTTGCTTGCGTTGTGCCTTGGTCGCGCCGGCCACTTCCTGGCCGGCGATTTTCAGCGAGCCCGACGACGGCTCCTCGATCAAGGTCAAAGCGCGGGCGAGGGTGGATTTGCCGCAACCTGATTCGCCCACGACGGCCAGGGTCTTGCCGGCTTCGAGTTCGAACGACACGCCGTTGAGGGCGCGAACGGTTGCGTGTGGCTTGAACAGACCACGGGATACATCGTAGTGACGAGTAAGGTCACGGGCGGTCAGTACGATTTCGCTCATCACGCCACCTCCTGATTCAGCGGAAAGAAGCAACGCGCCAGGCTCTGGGCTTTAGGGTCCAGGGCTGGGCGTTGCTGGCGGCATTTGTCTTGAACGTACGGGCAGCGCGGCGACAGCAGGCACCCGCTTGGGCGGTCGTAACGACCGGGCACGATCCCCGGCAGCGTCGACAGGCGCGCGGCGCCCATGCTGTGCTCGGGAATCGCCGCCAACAGCGCTTCGCTGTACGGATGGGCCGGGACGTCGAACAGGCCGGGGACCTGACCGACTTCAACCGCCTGGCCTGCATACATCACGCAGACGCGCTGCGCCGTTTCGGCAACCACCGCCAGGTCGTGGGTAATGAGGACCAGCGCCATGTCCTGCTCTTTTTGCAACGCCAGCAGCAGGTCCATGATCTGCGCCTGAATGGTCACGTCCAGTGCCGTGGTCGGTTCGTCGGCGATCAGCAGCTTGGGCTCGCCGGCAATCGCCATGGCGATCGCGACACGTTGGCTCATGCCGCCGGACAGTTGGTGCGGGTAAGCATCCAGACGCTGCGCGGCGCCCGGAATCTCGACCTTCTGCAGCAGTTCCAGCGCACGTTGATGCGCGGCTTTGCCCGACAGGCCCAGGTGCTGCTTGAGCACTTCCTTGATCTGGAAACCGACGGTGTAGCTGGGGTTCAGCGCAGTCATCGGGTCCTGGAACACCATCGACAGGTCCTTGCCGACGATCTGACGACGCTGACGCGGGTTGAGCTTGAGCATGTCCTTGCCGTCGAAGGTCAAGGCGTCGGCAGTGACGATGCCGGGATGATCGATCAGGCCCATCAGCGCCATCATGGTCACGGATTTGCCCGAGCCCGACTCGCCGACGATCGCCAGCACTTCGCCTTTGTCCACGGCCAGGTCCAGGCCATCGACAACCGGCGTGGCGTTGGCATCGCCGAAGCGAACGTTGAGGTTCTTGATTTGTAAAAGTGGCATTCGGACGTCCTCAGGCGGCGTTCTTGAGTTTCGGGTCCAGCGCATCGCGCAGACCGTCGCCCATCAGGTTGATTGCCAGCACGCTGAGCAAAATGGTCAGACCCGGAAGGCTCACCACCCACCAGGCGCGTTCGATGTAGTCGCGGGCCGAAGCGAGCATGGTGCCCCACTCAGGCGTCGGCGGTTGCACACCCAGACCCAGGAAGCCCAGCGCCGCGGCATCGAGGATTGCCGAGGAGAAGCTCAAGGTTGCCTGAACGATCAGCGGCGCCATGCAGTTGGGCAGCACGGTGATGAACATCAGGCGCGGCAACGTGGCGCCGGCCAGACGGGCAGCGGTCACGTAGTCGCGGTTCAGTTCGCCCATCACCGCAGCACGGGTCAGGCGGACATACGACGGCAGCGAGACGATCGCAATGGCGATCACGGTGTTGATCAGGCCAGGGCCGAGGATCGCGACGATGGCCACTGCCAGCAACAGCGATGGCAGCGCCAGCATGATGTCCATCAGGCGCATGATCGTCGGGCCAAGCACTTTGGGGAAGAAACCGGCCAGCAGACCCATGAGGATCCCCGGAATCAGCGACATCACCACCGACGACAGACCGATCAGCAGCGACAGGCGCGAGCCCTGGATCAGTCGCGACAGCAGGTCGCGGCCCAGTTCGTCGGTGCCCAGCAGGAACTGCCACTGACCGCCTTCCAGCCAGACCGGCGGGGTGAGCAGGAAGTCGCGGTATTGCTCGCTCGGGTCGTGAGGCGCGACCCATGGCGCGAAGATGGCGCAGAACACGATCAGCAGCATGAATGCCAGACCGGCCACGGCGCCTTTGTTCTTGGCGAAATGCTGCCAGAACTCTTTGTATACGGACGGGTAGAGCAGGCTTTGATCGACTGCTACTACGGGAGTAGGTGTGCTCATAAAAAAGTGATCTCAGCGCTGGTGACGAATGCGTGGGTTGGCAAAGCCGTAGAGGATGTCCACTACGAAGTTGACCAGAATCACCAGGCAGGCGATTAACAGGATGCCGTTCTGCACGACAGGGTAGTCGCGGGCGCCGATGGCCTCGATGAGCCATTTGCCGATACCCGGCCAGGAGAAGATCGTTTCGGTCAGTACCGCACCGGCGAGCAGCGTGCCCACTTGCAGACCGAAAACGGTCAGCACCGGGATCAGCGCGTTGCGCAGGCCGTGCACGAACACCACGCGAGCCGGCGACAGGCCTTTGGCCCGCGCGGTACGCACGTAGTCTTCACGCAGCACTTCGAGCATCGAGGAGCGGGTCATCCGGGCGATGACCGCCAGCGGGATGGTGCCCAGCACGATGGCCGGCAGAATCAGGTGACGCAGTGCGTCCATGAATGCGCCTTCTTCATCGCTGAGCAGGGTATCGATCAGCATGAAGCCGGTTTTCGGCTCGATGTCGTACAAGAGGTCGATACGCCCGGACACCGGGGTCCAGCCCAGCGTCACCGAGAAGAACATGATCAGAATCAGGCCCCACCAGAAGATCGGCATCGAGTATCCCGCAAGCGAAACACCCATGACCCCATGGTCGAACAGGGACCCTCGTTTGAGGGCCGCGATAACCCCGGCCAGAAGCCCGAGGATGCCAGCGAATATCAGCGCCGCAATCGACAGTTCCAGTGTTGCCGGGAACAGCGATGTGAATTCCGTCCACACGCTCGTGCGCGTACGCAGCGACTCGCCGAGATCGCCATGGGCGAGCTTGCCGACGTAGTCGATGTATTGCGCATAAAGGGGTTTGTTCAGGCCAAGACGTTCCATGGCTTGGGCGTGCATTTGCGGATCGACCCGGCGTTCACCCATCATGACTTCGACTGGATCGCCTGGAATCAGACGAATCAAGGCGAAGGTCAGCAAGGTGATGCCGAAGAAGGTGGGTATCAGTAACCCCACTCGGCGAGCGATAAAACTAAACATCTTCTCGTGTACCTCATCTGCCGGTTAGGCGTGTTCCTGCGGGTCTCTGTCAGGCTGGGTCCGAAACGTCCGACACTTGGTGATGCTGCGTTCAAACAGCCTCACCTTCGCGTCAAAACGTTTCGTTCCAAGCCAGGAGCCCGCCGGATTCTTCTTCTACTTCACTTGGGTGGTAGCGAAGTTATTAGTGGTGAGAGGGCTGATGTGGTAGCCCTCTACGTTCTTGCGCATTGCAGTGAACATCTTGGTGTGCGCCATGCTGATCCATGGCTGATCCTGATTGAAGACCGCTTGAGCCTGCTCGTAGAGCGCGGCACGTTCGGCCGGGTCGGTTTTTTCCCGGGCCTGATCGATCAACGTCTGGAACTTCTGATTGCACCAGCGCGCGTAGTTTTCGCCGTTTTTGGCGGCCTCGCAACTCAGGTTCGGGGTCAGGAAGTTATCAGGGTCGCCATTGTCACCTGCCCAGCCTGCCGACACCATGTCGTGTTCACCGTTTTTCGCGCGTTTGAGCATTTCGCCCCATTCCATGACGCGAATATCTAACTTAATGCCGACTTTCGCTAAATCCGCCTGCATCATCTGTGCCCCCAGCATCGGATTCGGGTTGGTCGGACCGCCACCGTTACGCGTGAACAGGGTCAACACGGTGCCTTCGGGCACGCCGGCTTCTTTCAGCAAGGCGCGGGCCTTGTCCAGATCGTGAGCCGGATTTTTCAGATCCTTGTTGTAACCCAACAGCGTTGGCGGATACGGGTTGACCCCCACCAGCGCGTTGCCCTTGCCGAACAGCGCGTTGACATAGGCTTCTTTGTCGAAGGCCAGGTCGATGGCTTTGCGCACGCGTACGTCGCTCATGTACTTGTGGGTCGTGTTCATCGCGATGTAGGCGGTGGTCATCGCCTCCAGCTCATCGACCTTCAGATTTGCATCCTTCTTGATGCTCGGGATGTCGTCAGGTTTGGGGTAGAGCGCGATCTGGCACTCGTTCGCCTTGAGTTTCTGCAGGCGCACGTTGTTGTCGGTGGCGATGGCCAGCACCAGCGTGTCGGCTGGCGGCTTGCCGCGGAAGTAGTCCGGGTTGGCCTTGAAGCGCACTTGAGCGTCCTTGGCGTAACGCTGGAAGACGAACGGGCCGGTGCCGACCGGGTGGCTGTTCAGCTCATCGGTCTTGTTGGTCTTGAGCAACTGGTCGGCGTATTCAGCCGAGTAAACCGATGCGAACGCCATCGCGACGTCGGCCAGGAATGGCGCTTCACGACGCGTCAGGGTGAATTTGACGGTGTTGTCGTCAACCTTCTCGACGCTCTTGAGCAGCTCTTTGAAGCCCATGCTTTCGAAGTAGGGATAGCCGACCTGCGACTGGTTGTGCCACGGATGGTTCGGGTCCAGCTGACGCTGGAAGCTCCAGACCACGTCATCGGCATTCATGTCGCGGGTTGGTTTGAAGGATTCGGTGGTGTGGAACTTGACGCCTTTGCGCAGGTGGAACGTGTAACTGAGGCCGTCTTCACTGATGTCCCAGCTCTCGGCCAGCGCAGGCTCGATGTCGGTGGTGCCGGGCTTGAAGTCCACCAGACGGTTGTAAATGGTTTCCGCCGCAGCGTCGGCCGTGACGGCGGTGGTGTAAAGCGCGGTGTCGAAGCCTTCCGGGCTGGCTTCGGTGCAGACCACCAGAGGCTTGGCCGAAACCCCGACCGCGACGCTGAACAGCGCCAGTGCGACCGCGTTGCGTAATGTTGCGAGTTTGAATGTCGATTTCACGTAAACGCCCTCCGCAAGTGATGAAGCCATGAGTAGACCGGTGCTTCAGGCCCTTGGGGAAACGCCTGAAGCACCGGTCGGTTTTGATTTACAGAATGTTGAACGGAATGGTTGTCACCAGACGGAACTCGTTGATGCTGCCGTCGATTTGCGCGGTCGAGTTTGCTCGATGAGTGGTATATGTCGCGCGCATGGTCGACGCTTTGAGCGGGCCCGACTGCATTGTGTAGGACGTACCGATACCGTATTCATAGTGAGCGACAGTGCCATCGAGACCGGTCTCATCGTAGGCTGTGCCTCTGTAGTGAGAGCCGTCGATTCCAAAGCCACGGGCCTGGTAGAGGTTGAACTTCAGGCCTGGCACGCCGTAGTCGGCCATGTTCAGCAAGTAGCTCAGTTGCACCGACTTCTCGTTCGGTCCGTTGAAGTCCGAGAGCAGGGAGTTGGCCAGGAAGATGGCGTTGCTGTCGTGCACGTAGTCGAAGTAGGTGTCGCCCTCGACTTCCTGATACGCGATGCTGAAGCTGTGCGCCTTATGCGTTGCGGTCAACGACAGGGAGTAGGTGTCGTTGTCGATCGGGCCCATTTTCTTCGAGCCGGAATCTTTGGTCTTGTAGTAGTTCAGGTTGGTGGACAGGCCCAGTACGTCGGTGTCGCCCAGCTCATGAAGGAACGAGAAGTAGTACTGGTGCCAGAAGTCCTGAACATTGGACGCGTAGAAGCTGGTGGTCAGGCTGTTGAACGGCTTGTAGTCAATGCCGGCCATGTCCACACGGTCGGCTTCGATGTTCGCGTTGGCGGTGTACTCGGAGCGGAACTTGGTCAGGCTCTGCTCGGAACGCGGAGACACACGGTCGAAGCTGCCGGCAGTGAACGACAGGTTGTTGAATTCTTCGCTGAGGATGCTCACACCCTCGAAGCTCGAAGGCAGCGCACGGTTGCCGATGTAAGCCAGCACCGGTGTGTTCAGGGACTGACGGCCTGCGGTCAGGGTGGTGTTGGAGATGCGTGCCTTGATGTTGCCCAGGCCCAGCTTGCTCCACTGACCGACTGCGTCACCGTTGTTCTTGGTGAGAGTACGGTTGGCGCCGCCCATCAGGTCATCCTTGTCACGGTCCAGCGCGACGGCGTTGTAGACCGCCATCTGCGTTGCGAAGCCGACCGTGCCTTGGGTGAAGCCCGAGCTGTAATCAACGATGGTGCCTTGCACCCAGTTGATACGGCGTGGATCGCGATCGACCACGACACCGTTTTCGCTGCGGCTGAAGTTGCCACCACGACGCAACAGTTCGTTGGCGTACCAGTTTCTGGTCGATCCGGTGATTTTCGAATCTTCCAGGAAACCCTTCGCTTCGCTTTGGGCGTTGGTGGTGGCCAGTGTGGTCGGTACAAACGCCTGACTGGTCGGCTCTGCCTGGGCCGCGACGCTCAACGCGATGGCGGAAAAGGCGAATACAGCGGTGCTGGCTTTTTTCACGTTTTGAAGCTCCCGTTTACTGCTTTTATAGAGGCGGGCTTTTTATGGTTTAGCCCGCTTTATGGTTCGGCCTCGTGGGCCTTTGTTGCTCCTGTCCGCTGAATGCGGGTAAAGCGGTGCCAAAGGGCGAACATCGCCCTTGGCCTTTTTTTCTGGTTATTCGGTGATGCTGACGCCCGAGAAGTTATTGCGACCGAACGGACTCACCTGGAATCCCTGGACTTCGGCGCGCAGTGGCTGACTGACGGTCGAGTGGGCAATCGGCGTAATGGGGACCTGTTGCTTCAAGTAATGCTGGGCTTGCTGGTAAAGCCCGATGCGCTGGTCCTTGTCAGCGGTGGCCACGGCGGCCTTGATCAGCGCGTCGTATTTCTCGTCGCACCACATCGAGTAGTTGTTGCCGCCGATGGACGCGCAGCTGTACAGCGTGCCGAGCCAGTTGTCCGGATCGCCGTTGTCGCCGGTCCAGCCGATCAGGGAGATGTCGTGCTCGCCGTTTTTGCTGCGTTTGAGGTATTCGCCCCACTCGTAGCTGACGATGCGCGTCTTGATGCCCACCTTCGCCCAGTCCGCCTGAAGCATCTGCGCCATCAGCTTGGCGTTGGGGTTATAAGGGCGCTGGACAGGCATGGCCCAAAGCGTGAGTTCAGTCCCTTCCTTCACACCCGCCGCGCGCAGCAGCTCGCGTGCTTTTTCAGGGTTGTAGGGCGCGTCTTTGACGGTGTCATCGAAGGACCATTGGGTCGGCGGCATGGCGTTCTGCGCCAGCTGACCGGCGCCTTGATACACCGCCTTGATGATCTCCGGCTTGTTCACGGCCATGTCCAGCGCCTGGCGAACCTGCAGGTTATCCAGTGGCGCATGCCGCACGTTGTAGGAGATGTAACCCAGGTTGAAGCCGGGCTTCTCAATGACCTTCAACTGCTTGTCGGCCTTCAGCGCCTGCACATCGGCGGGCCTTGGGTTGTACGTGACCTGGCATTCATCGCGCTTGAGTTTCTGCACCCGCACCGATGCATCGGTATTGATGGCGAAAATCAATTGATCGATCTTCACTCTCTCCGGATCCCAGAACTGTTTGTTGGCCACATAACGGATCTGCGCGTCTTTCTGATAACGCTGAAATACGAATGGTCCGGTACCAATAGGGGATTGGTTTATATCGCGAACATTACCCGATGCCATCAGTTTGTCAGCATATTCTGCCGACAGAATGGAGGCGAAGTTCATCGCCACATTCTGGATGAATGCCGCGTCGACTTTGTTCAAGGTAAAGACGACCGTCATCGGGCCGGACTTTTCAATCGACTTGATATTCTTATCCAGGCCCATGCTGGTGAAGTAAGGAAATTCCGTCGGGTAAGCGACCCTGAATGGATGATCCTTCTGCAGCATGCGATTGAAAGTGAACAGAACATCGTCGGCATTGAAGTCGCGCGTTGGCGTAAAGGTCTTGTTGCTGTGGAACTTCACCCCTTCGCGCAAGTGAAACGTGTAGGTCAGCCCGTCCGCCGATACGTCCCAGCGCGTCGCCAGAGCAGGCACGACGCTGGTTTCCCCGCGTTCGAACTCGACCAGGCGGTTGTAGATCGGTTCTGCTGCATCGTTGTCGGTGCCCGATGTGTACTGCGCGATATCGAAGCCGGCGGGGCTGCCCTCGGAGCAGAACACCAGGCTTTTCGTGTCGGCCTGGACCGCAGGAATAGTGGCTAATAGCCCAACAGTTAAAAGCGACGGAACAACAATAGTTTTGCGCATGACAATCCTTATCGTGAATAACCTGAAATGACCGGAAAACCCATGGCAATCGTTTGCGCAAATGGATTTAACGTTCAGGGATAACCCCGCCGTTCAGATAGACGACAAATATCAGGTGCGGGCGTCAGAAGGTATGTCTGTCTGGCCGCACAGTAAACAGTGACGAATACTTCAATGTTTGTAGGAAAAGTGAATATTGTTAGTAGGCAAGATCCTACTGCAATCGATTACGCATCTAACGATATTCATTTTCATTTAGATCGTGCGCACATAACGACACGGTCGCGATACCCGAAGGTAACGCGACCGTGAAGTCATATGGATAAATTACTTACCGCTTACACTCACGCCGTAGAACGAGTTCAGACCGAATGGGCTGATCTTGAAGTCCTGAACTTCCTTGCGCATCGGCTGATAAACAGTCGAGTGAGCGATAGGCGTCATCGGGACAGCGTCTTTGAGCAAGTGCTGAGCCTGTTTGTACAGCTCGGTCCGCTTGGCCTGATCGGTGGTTTCCTTGGCCTGGTGGATCAAGGTGTCGAACGGCTTGTCGCACCACTTGGCGAAGTTGTTACCGTTGACCGCGTCGCAGCCGAACAGGGTGCCGAGCCAGTTGTCCGGGTCACCGTTGTCGCCGCTCCAGCCAATCAGCATCGCGCCGTTTTCGCCGTTCTTGGCGCGCTTGATGTACTCGCCCCACTCGTAGGAAACGATCTTGGCGTTGATGCCGATCTTCTTCCAGTCGTTCTGAAGCATTTCAGCCATCAGCTTGGCGTTCGGGTTGTACGGACGTTGAACCGGCATCGCCCACAGAGTGATTTCGGTGCCTTCAGCCACGCCTGCCTTTTTCAGCAGTTCCTTGGCTTTGGCGACGTCGAACGGCGCATCTTTGATGGTGGTGTCGTAGGACCACTGGGTCGGCGGCATGGCGTTGACGGCCAGTTGGCCTGCGCCCTGGTAGACCGCGTCGATGATCGCTTTCTTGTCGACCGCCATGTCCAGCGCCTGACGAACTTCCAGCTTGGACAGCGGGTTCGGCTTGGAGTCGCCTTTGATGGTCGGCAGGGTGTTGTAGGCGATGTAACCCAGGTTGAAGCCAGCCTGATCAGGCATCTTCAGCGCAGGATCGGCCTTGAGTGGCGCGAGGTCCGCTGGACGTGGATAAGCGGTGATCTGGCATTCGCCCTTTTTCAGCTTCTGTGCACGAACCGAAGCGTCGGTGGTGATGGCGAAAATCAGGTTGTCGATCTTGACGTCTTCAGGCTTCCAGTAGTCCTTGTTCGCGGTGAAGCGGATGTTGGAGTCTTTCTGGTAGCTCTTGAACACGAACGGGCCAGTGCCGATCGGCTTCTGGTTGATGTCTTCGGCCTTGCCTTCCTTGAGCAACTGGGCGGCATATTCAGCGGACTGAATGGACGCGAAGCTCATCGCCAGGTTCTGGATGAAGGCGGCATCGACAGTGCCCAGCGTCATCTTGACGGTGTGCTCGTCGATCTTCTCGATCTTGGTGATGTTGGTGTCCATCGCCATGTCGGTGAAGTACGGGAACTCGGTCGGGTACGCCTTACGGAACGGATCGTCCTTGTTGATCATGCGATTGAACGTGAACAGCACGTCGTCGGCATTGAAGGTACGAGTCGGTTTGAAGTACGGCGTGGTGTGGAACTTGACGCCTTCACGCAGATGGAAGGTGTAGGTCAGGCCATCCGGGGTCACGTCCCAGCTGGTGGCCAGGCCAGGAATGACAGCGGTGCCGCCACGTTCGAACTGGCTCAAACGGTTGAAAACGGTCTCGGCCGAAGCGTCGAAGTCGGTACCGGTGGTGTATTGACCTGGGTCGAAACCAGCGGGGCTGCCTTCGGAGCAGAACACCAGATTCGATGCTGCATGAGCGAAGGGAGCGCTGGCGATCAAACCTGCGCCGAGAAGAAACGGAATGACCGCTTTTTTGAGCATGGTGGCCTCAGTTGTTGTCATTTTTTAATTGAGGGTACGGCCTTTTGGGCCGATCCCGAGGATACTTATGCAGGCGCCATACCCAAAGCAAGATGCTGGCGCCAACGAAGTGTCAAAGAGTGGCACGAACGTACAGGAATGTCGCAAAACTATAATTCCTGACGCTGTTGAACGTTTGCGTGTCGCATATCGATATTTTTGTTGCGCTTTTCTGGTGCATTGCGCCGTTGCGAATGCACCCGCTTGTATCATAAGTGTTACTTCGCTGTTGCTTTTCGCCGGTGCTACTTGGCGAGGCTCACCCCATAGAAGGGCGTGAGGCCAAACGGGCTCAGCTTGAAGTCCTGCACCTCCTTGCGCATCGGCTGGAACACCTTGGAATTGGCGATCGGCGTGATCGGCACGTCGTTCTTGAGGATGTTCTGCGCTTGCTGATACAGCTTGATCCTTTCGTCGCGATTGCTGGTCAGTTTGGCCTGGGTCACCAGCTTGTCGTAACCGGTATTGCACCACTTGGCGTAGTTACTGCCGTTGACCGCCGCGCAGCTGTAGAGCACGCCGAGCCAGTTGTCCGGATCGCCGTTGTCGCCTGTCCAGCCGTAGATCATCACGTCGTGCTCGCCGGCCTTGGCGCGCTTGATGTACTCGCCCCATTCGTAACTGACGATGTTGGCCTTGATGCCGATCTTCGCCCAGTCAGACTGAATCATCTGCGCCGACATGCGCGCGTTCGGGTTGGAGGCGCGCTGTACGGTCATCGCCCATAGATTGATCTGCGTGCCTGGCGCAACGCCCGCTTCCTTGAGCAGTTGCCTGGCTTTCTCGGGATCGTGGGGCGCGTCCTTGATGGTCGGGTCGTAGCTCCACTGTGCCGGTGGCAAGGCGTTCTGCGCCAACTGCCCCGCGCCCTGGTAGACCGCTTTGATGATCGCCGGCTTGTCGATGGCCATGTCCAGCGCCTGGCGGACCTTCAGCTGATCCAGCGGCTTGTGCGTCACGTTGTACGCGAGGAAACCCAGGTTGAAGCCCGCCTGACTCAGCACCTTCAGATTCGGGTCCTTCTGCGCCTCTTCGATATCCTGCGGGCGAGGGTAGCCGCTGATCTGGCATTCGCCGGTCTTGAGCTTCTGCAGACGTGTGGCCGCATCGGTATTGATCGAGAAGATCAGATTGTCGAGCTTGACGTCTTCCGGCTTCCAGTACGCCTTGTTGCCGGCGTAGCGGATCTGGGCGTCTTTCTGATAACGCTTGAACACGAACGGCCCGGTGCCCACCGGCTTCTGATTGATGTCGCCGGCCTTGCCTTCTTTCAGCAACTGCGCGGCGTATTCGGCGGACTGAATGGACGCGAAGCTCATCGCCAGGTTCTGGATGAACGCGGCATCGATGTTGTTCAGATGAAACCGGACCGTTTGCTCGTCGACTTTCTCGACCTGTTTGATCGTGGTGTTCATGCCCATGTCAGTGAAGTAGGGCGACTCGGACGGATAGGCCTTGCGAAATGGATCATCGGCGTTGAGCAGCCGGTTGAAGGTGAACAAAACGTCGTCGGCATTGAAGTCACGGGTGGGTTTGAAATAGTCCGTGGTGTGGAATTTCACGCCGGGCCGCAGGTGAAAGGTGTAGGTCAAACCGTCGTCGGACACTTCCCATTGGGTTGCCAGCCCGGGTTCCACATCCGTGCCGCCGCGCTTGAACTGGGTCAGCCGGTTGAACACGGTTTCGGCTGACGCATCGAACTCGGTGCCGCTGGTGTATTGGCTGGGGTCGAAACCGGCGGGACTGGCCTCGGAGCAGTACACCAGCGTGCTGGCGGCCTGAACGGAGGGTGCGCTCAGCGCGATTGCCGCCGCCAGAAGCAGGGGCTTGAAGGTTTTCTCCATGTGAACCTCATAAAGTGTGGCATTCATGTAATGCCTGAGTCATCGGGCTGATGATAGACCGCAGAGCATGCCGTACCGTTTATCGGCTCGACAAGACACGCGACGTTCTAACCTTATGACTGAGCGAGGTGCGAGTCGGCGATTGTCTCGGTGGGCAAGGGCAAGGGCAAGGGCAAGGGCAAGGGCAAGGGCTAGGGCAAGGGCAAGCCAGGCCATGGCGTTCAGAGAAAAGCGCTTGGCGTCGGCGTGAGGGGAAGGGAGGAACCGGCGGCAGCCAGAGCTGCCGCCGTTTTGCATCAGGGAATCGCGACTTCGATCACGCCGTCCGCAGTGACGCTGACCTGGCTGGTGCCGGCTTCGACATCCGGTGTGGGCGCTGCGTCGCCGCGTGCCGCTTTCATCATCATGACCGGCGCACGCAGGTACGGCTGCGGGTAACCCGACGTGTTCAGATTCAGGTTGACCAGTTTGTAGCCACTGCCACCCAGTGCGTCGGTGACCAGTTGCGCGCGGGTCTTGAAGGCGCTCACGGCGTCTTTGAGCAGGGTGTCTTCGCTGGCTTTGCGAGCCGGGTCGGAAATGGAGAAGTCCATGCCGCCCATTTTCATGTCACCGCCCAGCAGGTCGCCGGTCAATTTCGACAAGGCTGCGAAATCGGCGCTTTCCAGCCGCAGTTCCGCGCGTTCACGCCAGCCGGTGATTTTCTGACCTTTGTCGTCATAGATCGGATAGCTGTTGCGGCTGCCTTGGCGAATGGTCACTTCCTTGACTTTGCGTGCGTCGCCGAGCGCCTTGTTCAGGGTTTCGGTGATGCCGGCGGCCAGTTTGGCGGGATCGGAATTCTGAGATTCGGTGTAAAGCGTGACGGTCATCAGGTCGCGCTGGACCTCCTGATTGACTTCGGCACGCACGGAAACCTGGTTGTAATGGACCTCATCGGCCATGACCGGGGCGCTGGCCAGAGCGAGAACGCCCAAGGTGAAAAGTGTGGCGGTGGGGCGAAGGCTGAGCATAAAAACTCCTTGTTTGGCGAGCCGTCCGTTGCGCATGTGACATCGCTTGTCGGACGGATGCCAATGAGACTGTAATCCCGGGATCTTGTTCCGGCGTGCCGCAGCAGGATGCCTGGCGACGGGCGCAAAGGCCATCAATCGGGATCAGGCGCTTTCGCTTTTCGCGCCTCCCGTTTCGCAGGCACAGGCCGCGTTTTCCCTGCCGCACGATTCCCGCTCTCCTACGCAAGCCGTTGATTTGACTGATTTGCGAATCTGCGGTGCTGGCTGACAATCCACCTCGCGATTACCCGCTGACATGACAGCGCACGGAACGGTCCTCCACTTCAGGCAGAGGCCAGCGCATCTCTATTACTCAAGGAAGAATTCATCGTGGCTTATCAATACGCAACCGCTCCCCCGGAAGATCCGCTCAACGAGCATCTCCACAGCACATTCGCGCTGGACCTGTTCACCAAGGTCGCCGCAACCCGTTCAGCCGACGCCTTCGTGCGCATCGTGACCACCATTTTCGGCACCGATATTGGTCCGGACACCTGCCTGCAGTTTCGCGAGGACTTGCTGGCCGGGCGGATTGCCAGCCCGCCGATCATCGTCACCGCGGGCGGTCCAGTCGCCGACTATGACAACCGCGAGCGTGTCATCCGCATCGACCGCAAGGCGGTGAGCCTGGCCCTTGACGACGCACATGACACGACGTTGCTCGATATCCTGCTTCACGAGTCTGGCCATCACGTCGACAACATCCTGCGCCGTGACGTCCACCCACGCGCCGGCGGCAAACGACAATCAGCCCCTGATGCCCCAGGCGAGGAGGGCGTGCGCTTTGCGTTCTGGATGGCAGTGCTCGGGCAAACCTCTTCGCCGCGCGTGACGATCGCGCGCTATCGCTTGCGCCCCGGTCAAGAGATGTTCGACGTTCAGATGGACTGGGACATGGCGCGCATGCGCATCATCGAGAAATGCCGCGCCGACTACGACAGGGCCGATGCAGCGCACGTGCACCCTGACCGCGAAGCGTTCGAGGCAGGCGATGGCGACGGCGGCAAAATGACCCACCTGCAAATCGAAGAAGTACTCAAGCCATTCGGGTTTCGCGACGTCGAGCTCGAGGCCATTTACTTCGGCAACTGGCTGCGTGACTACTCACAATTGCTCGATCCGAAAATCGTTCGCGCGGCGAGCATGCCGAAGAACTTCCCCGACGTGCTGTCCCGCGATGCCCTGACCCGAATCGTCGACGTGCTGTCCATCAAGCGGTTCAACTGGTTGCGTCACAACAGTGCGCACCTGTTCACAGTGACCCCGGACAAGCTTGGTGTGTATCGCCCGAGCGAGCACATCGACAACCCCAAGACCATCGATACCCGTGCGCCGGATCGCACCACGCGCGACCCGGATTTCGAGCCGTTGGTCATGCCCGGAAGTCCCTTGCTGGAAGTGGATTACGACACATCGATGAAGCGATACATCGGGCGCTCTGTGAGCTTCATGCAGAGCGAGCTTCGAATCGCGATGACGGAAAAGAAAAACGCACAGGGTTTACGCGCTTTCGGGTCGGCGCTGCATGTCCTGGAGGATTTCTTCGCTCATTCCAATTTCGTCGAGCTCGGTCTGATCAAAGCAGGCCACGAAGCCGTGGTGCCATGGACTTCCCCGGCGGACTGCAAAGCCGGTTTGCCACTGGTAACCGGAATGTTCGGCGCGACCGATGTGCTTGCCAGCGTGGCCGGTCCTTTGGGAGAGGTACTGTTTTCCACTGAAGATGTCACCTACCAGCCACTGAAGCCCGGAGAGCGCAGTCCTCGCGAGCAGATTCTGATGATCTTGCTCGAGGAGCATCACAACCCCCGGTATCTGGAGATATTCAAGGCTTATCTGGATACTCGTGACGAGTGGGTGGGTTTGCCCTTCGTCGAGTTTCTGCAGCGCTGCGCCCTCTATCTGCAAGGACCTGCGGTCGTCGTGGGTAATGCCGTGGGCATCGTGATGACGGAGATGCTCAAGCAATTCGGTGAGCGCGTTGATGATTGGCAAACCCGCTACGGACAGGATCCACATGACAGTGGTTCTACGGATCCCACGCACTCACAGCTGGCGAAAGATCACACTGAACACCCGCTGCATCTGCTCGCAGGTTCTTTGGCATCACACGCTGTCGGGCAAGTGGCTGCGGCGATGGTGGCTTACTGGGAAGGGGACAAGAGCGCGGACCCGGTTCGAGTAGCAAGTGCGTATTTTTGCCATCCGCAAAACAGTCACTGGCAAGACGCAGAAATCGCGGCGTGGGCAAATGCCAACCCCGAGGACTTGCGCCGCAGCCAGTCCAAGACTGAGCTGTTCGAGATTTACAAGGCCATCTGCGGTGCCAGACGTGCCGCAGTCGATCAAATGGGAAAAGACGGCAAGGCATATCTCATGTTTCTGCGAGGCGAGTTACTGGACAAGAATTCGCCGCTGTGGATCATCAACTCACTGACGCCGGCTGGCAAGCTGACCCGGGACGTGCTCAAGTACCTTAAGCTCATCTGAACCTGACCCGGCCCAAGCGACCATCCACCGCAGCACTCGGGATCCTGTCTCAGCCGTGTCGGTCGACACATCGGCAGGATGCCTTTGCGGTCATGTGGCCGATCCTTTCGCACACTGGCGCCGCAGGCAGTTCAACAGCTGTGGCGCTTTGACGCACTTTGACGGAAACCTGCGCCGCATTGGTTATACTCGCTTCGATTCGCCTGGAGCGCTCATCAGGAGAGCTCATGCTCGCCCCTTTACAACTGCTTTCCGCAACCCGTCAGAACCTCTGGCGGCTCACATTCATCCGCATTCTGGTGCTGGGCGCTCAAGCCGGCTCGGTCGGCTTCGCCTACCTGTTCGATCTGTTGCATCTGCCGTGGCTGCAGCTGGATATCACGCTGGGGTGTTCGGCCATCGTCTGTCTGCTGACCGCGATAAGGCTGCGTACTTCCTGGCCGGTGACCGAGCTCGAATACGCCGTGCAGTTGGCCTTCGACCTGTTTATCCACAGCGCGCTGCTGTATTTCTCCGGCGGGTCGACCAACCCCTTCGTTTCTTATTACCTGGTGCCCTTGACCATCGCCGCCGTCACGCTGCCGTGGCGGTATTCGCTGATTCTTTCCGGTATCGCTCTGGCGCTTTACACCTTGATGCTGGCCAACTTCTACCCGGTCGAAGCCTTCGCCATCGCCCGCGAAAAAATGCAGATCTACGGCATGTGGCTGAGTTTCGCGCTGGCTGCCGGGGTTATTACCTTCTTCGCGGCGCGGATGGCGGAAGAATTACGTCGTCAGGAGCAGATGCGTGCGCTGCGTCGCGAGGAAGGCGCCCGCGATCAGCAGTTGCTCGCCGTTGCCACTGAGGCCGCCGGCGCGGCCCATGAGCTGGGCACACCACTGGCGACCATGAGCGTGCTGCTCAAGGAGATGCAACAGGACCACAAGGATCCGGCGCTGCAGGAAGATCTTTCGGTGCTTCAGGATCAGGTCAAGCTGTGCAAGGAGACGCTGCAGCAACTGGTGCGCGCCGCCGAGGCCAACCGCCGTCTCAAAGTCCAGGAACAAACCGTCACGCACTGGCTGGATCAGGCACTCAATCGGTGGCATCTGATGCGTCCCGAAGCCAGCTATCGTTTCCAGCGGCTGGGGCAGGGCGAAGTACCGATGGTCGCGCCGCCGCCCGATCTGACTCAGGCGCTGCTGAACTTGCTGAACAACGCCGCGGACGCCTGCCCGGAAGGGCTGGAAGTGAACCTGGACTGGAACGCTTCGGAGATTCGCATCAGCATCCGCGATCATGGGGCCGGCGTGCCGCTGGCCGTCGCAGAACAGATTGGCAAACCGTTTTTTACCACCAAAGGCAAAGGCTTCGGTCTGGGCCTGTTTCTGAGCAAGGCCAGCGTGACTCGCGCAGGCGGCTCGGTGAAACTCTATCCTCACGAGGAAGGCGGCACGCTCACCGAGCTGCGCCTGCCGCGGAACGCAACAGGAGATGAAGCATGACTGATGAAATCCAGGTCGAGGGCGAAGAACTGCCGCACCTGTTGCTGGTGGACGACGATGCCACCTTCACCCGCGTGATGGCGCGCGCCATGGCCCGCCGCGGCTTCCGGGTCAGTACCGCCAGCTCCGCCGAGGAAGGGCTGACCCTCGCGCAGCAGGACATTCCCGACTATGCGACTGTCGACCTGAAGATGGAGGGCGACTCCGGCCTGGTGCTGTTGCCCAAGCTGTTGGAACTGGACCCGGAAATGCGGGTCCTGATACTGACCGGTTATTCGAGCATCGCTACCGCTGTCGAAGCGATCAAGCGCGGCGCCTGCAACTACCTGTGCAAACCGGCCGATGCCGATGATGTGCTGGCGGCACTGCTCTCCGAGCATGCCGATCTGGATACCCTTGTGCCGGAAAACCCGATGTCGGTGGACCGCTTGCAGTGGGAACATATTCAGCGCGTGCTGACCGAGCACGAAGGCAACATCTCGGCTACCGCGCGGGCTCTGGGCATGCATCGGCGCACGCTTCAACGCAAGCTGCAGAAGCGACCGGTCCGTCGTTAAGCAAGGATCGCTTCATAAAGATTTCTTCATGGAAGACCGTCAGTGGCGTCTGGCACATTGGTGCCAACGTCATTCAATGCCTGCCGCCGAGCCTTCACCATGAATTTTGATATCGATGAATCCAGGGTCAACGACGCTGTGACCGGAAGTTTCTTTTCCAGGGTCTGGAAGTTGGTCACGCCCTACTGGCGCAGCGAAGAAAAGGGCATGGCCTGGGTCTTGCTGATTGCCGTCATCGCGCTGTCGTTGTTCAGCGTGTTCATCTCCGTGCTGGTCAACAGTTGGTACCGGGACTTCTACAACGCGCTGCAGAACAAGGATCTCGGAGCGTTCACCCACCTGATCCTGTATTTCTGCGGCATCGCTGCCATCGCCATTCTTGGCGCGGTCTATCGCCTCTACCTCACGCAGATGCTCACCATTCGCTGGCGTCGCTGGCTGACCGAAAAGCATTTCACCAAATGGCTTGCACACAAGAATTACTACCGGCTGGAACAGGGCGGGTACACCGATAACCCTGACCAGCGCCTGTCCGAAGACCTGAACAACTTCACGTCCGACACCCTCAGTCTGAGCCTTGGTCTTCTCCGGACCGTGGTCAGTCTGGTGTCGTTTTCGGTCATTCTGTGGGGCGTATCCGGCAGCATTGAACTGTTCGGCATCACGATTCCCGGGTACATGTTCTGGGCCGCGCTCCTTTATGCCGCAGTCGGCAGCTGGCTGACGCATCTGATCGGCAAGCGGCTGATCGTCCTGAGCAATCAGCAACAGCGGTATGAGGCTGACATGCGTTTCTCGCTGGTGCGGGTTCGCGAGAATGCCGAAAGCATCGCGCTGTCCGATGGCGAGGCCAACGAGAATCAGCGTCTGAGCGCGCGGTTCGGCATGGTGTGGAGCAACTTCTGGACCATCATGAAGGTGCAGAAGCGCCTGACGTTCTTCACCGCGGGCTATTCACAGATCGCCATCGTGTTCGCCTTCGTCGTGGCCGCGCCTCGCTACTTTGCCGGCAAGATCGAGCTGGGCGAGCTGATGCAGATCAACTCGGCGTTCGGCAACGTGCAAGAGAACTTCAGTTGGTTCATCGACGCGTACACGCAGCTGGCATCGTGGCGGGCGACCTGTGATCGTCTGCTCAGCTTCCGCCAGGCCATGGATGAAAACGAGGCGCGCGTGCCGGACATCAAGGTCAGCCATGAGAGCAATGGTCTGCATCTGGAAGGGTTGGCGCTGTCGCTGGTGGGCGGCCGGCAGTTGCTCGATAACGCCAATATCGACATTGCCGCTGGCGAGAAGGTCATGCTCAGCGGCCGCTCCGGCAGCGGCAAAAGTACCTTGCTGCGCGCCATGGGTGGGCTGTGGAACGAAGGTCACGGTGCAGTCCGGCTGCCGGCGAAACGCGCGTTTTTCCTGCCGCAGAAACCGTATCTGCCCATCGGCACGTTGCGCGAGGCCTTGAGTTATCCACAAGCGCCTGAAGTGTACCCGGCCGAGCGCTTTGCCCAGGTGCTGGAAACCTGCCGCCTGAACTATCTGGTTTCACGCCTGGACGAGAGCAATCACTGGCAGCGCATGCTGTCTCCAGGCGAACAACAGCGGGTCGCGTTTGCGAGGGCCTTGCTGTTCGCGCCCGATTGGCTGTATCTGGACGAAGCGACATCGGCGATGGACGAGGAAGACGAGGCGGCGTTGTATCAGGCCTTGCTCGATGAGTTGCCCGGTCTGACCTTACTGAGCATCGGCCATCGCAGCAGTCTGAAGCGTTTCCATCGTCGCCATTTGCGCATCGATGGCGGCCAGTTGCGTGAGCAGCCGCAGACTGAAAGCGTGGTTTGAGGTCGCTGACGCCAAAGTGCCGCAAAAACCTACGAACTCGCCGGGTTTGTTATGTGATCGTACAACCCGGTGAGCTATGATGAATCTTTCACCGATTTAGAGATGCATGTTGGATATGGAAAATCAGAGTGCTCCGCCTCGCGCCCGCAGAAAGCACCGCAGCCTCGCGCAAGAGTTGGTAACCGAACTCTCCGAGCGCATTCGCAACGGCGAACTCAAGCGCGGCGACAAGCTGCCTACCGAGTCTGCGATCATGGAAGAGCAGGGCGTCAGTCGCACCGTCGTGCGTGAAGCTATTTCACGTTTGCAGGCCTCCGGTCTGGTGGAGACACGCCACGGCATCGGCACTTTCGTTCTTGATACGCCGAGCCCCAGCGGTTTCCGCATCGATCCGGCCACTATCGTGACACTGCGCGACGTGCTGGCGATTCTTGAGCTGCGCATCAGCCTCGAAGTCGAATCCGCCGGCCTGGCAGCCCAGCGTCGTTCGGACGAACAACTGGCCGACATGCGCGCCGCCCTCGATGCGCTCAATGAAAGCGCGGCGCATGCCAGCGATGCCGTGGGGGCAGATTTCCAGTTCCATATGGCGATTGCCCTCTCCACCGGCAACCGTTACTTCACCGACATCATGAATCACCTCGGCACCAGCATCATTCCGCGCACGCGCCTGAATTCTGCGCGTCTGGCCCATGACGATCACCAGCACTACATGAATCGCCTGAGCCGCGAGCACGAAGAAATCTACGATGCCATCGCCCGCCAGGACTCCGACGCCGCCCGCGCCGCCATGCGCCTGCACCTGACCAACAGCCGCGAACGCCTGCGTCATGCTCATGAAGAGGCAGAATCGCAGCGCGCTTGAGGTCGAATGATTTCTCTTGCGAAAGGCTCTGCAAGCGGGCAGTGCCTTACGGCTCAGCAGAGGGGGCAGTGCGCACCTTCTGGCGCAGGTAACGAGTCAGCAACATGCACAGCCAGACTGCCAGAGGCATCACTGCACCGCATGACATGATGACGAGTGCATCCAAGGCGCTCTCGCAACCCTCCCAGTCAAACTGGCTCATTAACCAATAAAGGGCGTCTCGCCCTAGACTTGTTTGAAGCATCCAGTCAATAGGCCCCCAATTCATGATGCAATAGGCAAGAAGAATCACCATCGCAAGTGTGAATGCACTCTGTAGGACTTTTGTTGATATGTTCCTGATTAACTTTTTGTCGATCAATTTTTATTTATCTAACGTATGAGTTTCTTTAAACGACGAAGCAGCAGGACGCAGATCCATATCGAAGGTGGCAGTACGGAGCCGTACGACATGAAACTCAGTGTGTCCAGTGCGTCTTCGATTTCTTGCCACCCCATCTGGAGCAGCCATCGCAGTGCGTTCGAGCCAAGTCGGGTCTCATACAGCCATCCTGCGAGCCCAAGGTTGAACAGAACAAAGGCCAGTCGTTTGACAAGCCCGAGCGTAAATACGATCTCCAGCGCGAAGACTAGAACCCTCCCTGGTAAGCGGTGAGCTAGCGTTTTCGACGCCGAAGTCCGACTTTTTTTATGAGCGCCGATATCGAACTGCAGGCTAAAACGGATAATGTCAGCGCCGTGATGAACGCGAGAATGGTCAACATTCCCTCACCATCTTCAATTCCGCTACCACCCCACGAATGCAGTAGCCAGACGTACGCTCGCATACCGCTGTAAGTCTGGAGAATCCACTTGAAAGGTCCCATATTCATAATGCAGTAGGTTAAGAATACGGTCAGTGCCAGCGTAAAGCTGATTTTTGCAAGCAGTATGGAGGTCGTCCTCATGGTGCACTTGTCTTGTTCTCAGGAATAACGTCAAGTATTCCGTAGTACTTAACGCACCTTCCAGGAAATGTTTCCCCTCGTCGGTTACGTATGTATTGTCTGAGTGCTACGAACGCAAGTGGCGAGAAAAGCGTGACGCAACCCTGACTGATACCGCGTGGTCCGATGGGGTGTATTCGGAATGCACCTCTTTTTGTATTGTTGATGACGGTCTTGTCGTCAACTAAATCATCGTCGCGATAGAGGCTCAGCCATTCACTTTTATCAGTGCCCGCGAAGTAGTCTTGGATGGGATCCCTTAACCACCCAGTCAACCCTCCCGACTCTCTATCGAGAATGTAATACCTCCCAAGTGGCAAAGGACCAAGATCTGGAACATCCTGATACCGAACATCATTGACATAACTGGCAGCATCGCCAGAAAACGCATCGTAAGACACCCCATCACACACCAATCGACTCAAGGGCTCTCCATTAAGTACATAGGTGCAATATACAAGGTCGGAAGATGCTTCCTTATTGCTCATTCCAGATCTCCCTGATCAGGCGTAAACCTTGTTGGCCACGCCATCCCAACCGCCCACCACCTGACCGCCGCCTGATCCATCCGAGCGTTTTTGCTGGATGTAAGCCATCTTGATCCGCGCATAGTTCAGGCGAACGATTTCGCTTGGGAATCCGCCCTCGACGCTGCCATTTCCGGCCAGTGATACGGAGGAGATGATCACCTCTTCCAGCGTGATCTCCATGTACTTGACCTTCTCGGTCCCGGTGCGATTGAGCGCGATCTTCACTTCTTTGAAATGCTTGCCGCTGCAGCAGGCTTCGTGAAGTTTGGGTGTTGCCTTGTCGACGGCCTTGCGGAAGAACAGATCACTCATCCGTGCCCGGCCGCTTGTGGCACCTCCTGAACTGGTCTTGGTGGCGGAGGCTGATTGGCTTGCCCCGACATCGAAGTCTTCCATTTCAATCCAGTCGCCGAATTGAGCGTCGAGCGATTCGCCCGGGATGCCTTCGATCTTCAGAAATGCGTCAATTGCCATGCTATGTCCCTGCGGTAAGTGGTCCGTTGATGCTGCGAAGGAACTGTAGCGACCGGTGACATCGCATCAAAGCGCGGAGAGGGGGGTGTCGGATCAACTTCAGAGATGGCCTACAAGCGGGTGAGAGGGTGGACTACGGAACAGTCCTGCGAGAGGGGCGATTCGCAGCGCGCTTGGGGTCGTACGACCTGATTACCGCAACGATGCCAGGCGGTTGTAGCCGTCCGGCTTGCCGGCGGTGGCAAGTTGAATGGCGTGGCTGCCTGTAGACAGGACTGCCGCAGGGCCAGGGAAATCCCGCCGGACCACCGCTCATCCCTTCGACAGATAAATAATTCCACACCCCTATTGAGAGATGTCATTCCTAGTTGTACGATGACTTACGACATCAGCGCAGGACTGGTGATCCATTCATACAATTAGCTTCTCAGGGTGTTCGAATAATGAATCCACAAGAACTGAAGTCCATCCTTTCCCACGGTCTGCTGTCCTTCCCGGTTACCGATTTCAATGCTCAGGGCGATTTCCATCGCGCTGGCTATATCAAACGTCTTGAGTGGCTGGCCCCGTATGGCGCTTCCGCACTCTTCGCTGCGGGCGGTACAGGCGAATTCTTCTCCCTGACCAGCGGCGAATATTCTGAAATCATCAAGACTGCCGTCGACACCTGCGAAAAGTCCGTGCCGATTCTGGCGGGCGTGGGTGGTCCTACCCGTCAAGCCATCGAGATGGCTCAAGAAGCTGAGCGTCTGGGCGCCAAAGGCCTGCTGCTGCTGCCTCACTACCTGACCGAAGCCAGCCAGGACGGCGTTGCCGCTCACGTTGAAGCGGTCTGCAAATCGGTCAAGATCGGTGTTGTTGTCTACAACCGTAACGTCTGCCGCCTGACCCCTGCGCTGCTGGAACAACTGGCCGAGCGCTGCCCTAACCTGATCGGCTACAAAGACGGCCTGGGCGATATCGAGCTGATGGTTTCGATCCGTCGCCGCATGGGCGATCGTTTCTCCTACCTCGGCGGTCTGCCTACCGCTGAAGTTTACGCAGCAGCCTATAAGGCGCTGGGCGTGCCGGTTTACTCCTCGGCCGTGTTCAACTTCGTACCGAAGCTGGCGATGGACTTCTACCACGCTATCGCCAAGGACGATCACGCCACTGTCGGCAAGCTGATCGACGACTTCTTCCTGCCTTACCTGGACATCCGTAACCGCAAAGCCGGCTACGCGGTGAGCATCGTCAAAGCGGGCGCGAAAATCGCCGGTTACGACGCAGGTCCAGTCCGCGCTCCGCTGACTGACCTGACCAAAGAAGAGTTCGAAATGCTCGCTGCACTGATGGACAAGCAAGGCCAGCAGTAAGCGCTGACCCTTCGCAAAACCGCTGAGCGATCAGCGGTTTTTTGCCGTCGGGGCCTTGTTTTCCCACGTACCGAATCTTTCGAGCAGTTCGCGCAGGCAAGGCCGCTTGTGCGTGAGTTTTACCCCAGGCGTCACCGTGACACATGCTTCAATCGCATCTGGATTTAGGGGCAGAGGCGAGCAGCACACACATAAAAGATCGTTTAACCCGCGCAAAAAAATAATTAGTGGGAGTTTCGAACATGCAAAAATCCAAGCCGACGCACGTCCGCTATTTGATTCTGCTCATGCTTTTTCTGGTGACCACAATCAATTACGCCGACCGTGCCACCATCGCCATCGCTGGCTCCAGTCTGCAGAAAAGCCTCGGCATCGACGCCGTCACCCTCGGTTACATCTTCTCCGCTTTTGGTTGGGCCTACGTCGCCGGTCAAATCCCTGGCGGCTGGTTGCTTGACCGTTTCGGTTCCAAAAAAGTTTACGCATTGAGCATCTTCACCTGGTCGCTGTTCACCGTGCTGCAAGGCTATGTCGGTGAATTCGGTCTTTCCACCGCCATCGTCGCGCTGTTCATGCTGCGCTTTCTGGTGGGGCTGGCCGAGGCGCCGTCCTTTCCGGGCAACGCCCGCATCGTCGCTGCGTGGTTCCCGACTTCCGAGCGCGGCACGGCTTCGGCGATCTTCAACTCGGCGCAGTACTTCGCGACCGTGCTGTTCGCGCCCATCATGGGCTGGATCGTGTTCACCTTCGGCTGGCAGCACGTGTTCATCGTCATGGGCGGCATCGGCATCCTGTTCTCGCTGATCTGGCTGAAAGTCATTCACAGCCCGCGCGCTCACCCGATGATCAACAAGGAAGAGCTTGACCACATTGCCAGCAACGGCGGCATGGTCGACATGGATAACGATCAGGGCAAAGGCAAAAGCGGCGGCCCGAAATGGGACTACGTGAAGCAACTGCTGACCAACCGCATGATGCTTGGCATCTACCTGGCCCAATACTGCATTAACGGCATCACCTACTTCTTCCTGACCTGGTTCCCGGTGTACCTGGTTCAGGAACGCGGCATGACCATCCTCAAGGCCGGTTTCATTGCCTCGTTGCCTGCGATCTGCGGCTTCATCGGTGGTGTGCTCGGCGGGATCATTTCCGACTACCTGTTGCGTCGCGGCAAATCGCTGACGTTTGCTCGCAAGGCGCCGATCATTGGCGGCCTGCTGCTTTCGACTTCTATCGTGACCTGCAACTATGTGGATATCGAATGGGTCGTGGTCGGCTTCATGGCACTGGCCTTCTTCGGTAAAGGCGTTGGCGCACTGGGTTGGGCGGTCATGTCCGACGCATCGCCGAAACAAATCGCAGGTCTTAGCGGCGGTCTGTTCAACATGTTCGGTAACATCGCATCGATCACCACCCCGATCGTCATCGGCTACATCATCAGCTCCACCGGCTCTTTCAAATGGGCACTGGTGTTCGTCGGCGCCAACGCGCTGGTGGCGGTGATCAGCTACGTGTTCATCGTGGGCGAAATCAAACGTGTGGAATTGAAAGACACCCCAGCGCAGGGTGGATTGCGAGCCAGCGAAATAGGCGAAGTTTCCCAAGCCAAAAGCTGAGCTGAAGCGAAAAACTGAGGAAAACCGTGATGAACTTGATTCAACATGCCGACTCGCCACGTTACATCCGCTTGCATGAGCGCGATAACGTTGTCGTCGTGGTCAATGACCAGGGCGTTCCGGCGGGGACAGAATTCGACAATGGTCTGGTGACCATCGATAACGTGCCGCAGAGCCACAAGGTCAACACTGTGGACATTCCTGAGGGCGGTCCGGTGATTCGTTACGGGCAGACCATCGGGTATGCCCTGCAGCCAATTCCGCGCGGCAGTTGGGTCAAGGAAGATCAGTTGCGCATGCCGAGCGCGCCGCCGTTGGACAGCTTGCCGCTGTCCACCGAAGTGCCGGGCAAGGGCGAGCCGCTGGAAGGCTTCACGTTCGAAGGTTATCGCAACGCCGACGGCACCGTCGGCACGCGCAATATCCTGGGCATCACCACGACGGTGCAGTGCGTCACCGGCGTGCTGGACTTCGCCGTCAAACGTATCCGCGAGGAACTGCTGCCCAAGTACCCGAACGTCGATGACGTGGTGGCAATCACTCACACTTACGGGTGTGGCGTGGCGATCACGGCCAAGGACGCGTACATCCCGATCCGCACCGTGCGCAACCTGGCGCGCAACCCGAACCTGGGTGGCGAGGCGCTGGTCATCGGTCTTGGCTGCGAGAAACTGCAGGCCGACCAGGTGATGCATCAGAACGACCCCTCGGTCGATCTGAGCGAGGAGTGGATGTACCGCCTGCAGGATTCCAAGCACGGCTTCAATGAAATGATCGAGCAGATCATGGAACTGGCCGAAACCCGTTTGAAAAAGCTCGATCAGCGTCGTCGCGAAACCGTGCCGGCGTCCGAGCTGATTCTGGGCATGCAGTGTGGCGGCAGTGATGCATTTTCCGGCATCACCGCCAACCCGGCCCTGGGCTACGCCTCCGACCTGCTGCTGCGCGCTGGTGCGACCGTGATGTTTTCGGAAGTGACCGAAGTGCGTGACGCGATCTACCTGCTGACCTCCCGCGCCGAGACCACGCAAGTGGCCGAAGAACTGGTGCGCGAAATGGACTGGTACGACCGTTACCTGGCCAAGGGCGAAGCGGACCGCAGCGCCAACACCACGCCGGGCAACAAGAAAGGCGGGTTGTCGAACATTGTCGAGAAGTCCCTGGGATCGATCGTCAAATCCGGCAACAGCGCGATCAACGGGGTGCTTGGCCCTGGCGAGCGGGTCAATCGCAAAGGCCTGATCTTCTGTGCCACACCGGCCAGCGATTTTGTCTGCGGCACGCTGCAGCTGGCAGCCGGCATGAACCTGCATGTGTTCACGACCGGCCGCGGTACGCCGTATGGCCTGGCGATGTCACCGGTGGTCAAGGTTTCGACCCGGACCGAACTGGCCCATCGCTGGCCTGACCTGATCGACATCGATGCCGGGCGCATTGCCACCGGTCGCGCCAGTATCGAGGACCTGGGTTGGGAGCTGTTCCATTTCTATCTTGATGTCGCCAGCGGCAAGAAGAAGACCTGGACCGAGCACTATCGTCTGCACAACGACATCACCCTGTTCAACCCGGCACCGATTACCTGATTCAACCCTCTCAGCGAACAAGCCGCATCCTGTAGGAGCGCGGCTTGTCCCGCGAACGGCACGATGTCGTTGTGACCCCGGCAGAGTGGACGTGCCGGATAAGTTGGATGGTCAGCGACTGCCCTGCAGCCAATCGCGAGACAAGTCACGCTCGTGCAAATACTCCTGCAATATCTTCCATCTGCCGTCTGTCAGGCCTTAATGCCGCCCATGCTCCTTATGGTGTGGATGCTCTGCGCAGAAACGCGCCAGGGTCAGCACGCTTCGGGTGATCGGCATCGGTATGTTCACTTTCTCCGCCAGTTCAAGAACCGCGTCTCCAATCGCCGCCAGCTCAAGCGGCAGTCCTTTGTCGAAGTCCTGCAGCATCGAGGTGCGAACAGCGCCCATGCTGGCGCCGAACTGCATGAACGTCGTCGGCTCCATGCTCAGCTTCGCCTTGTAAGCCGCCGCCACTTGCATCGCTTCATTGAACGTCGCCAGCGCCAGTTCGCGCATCTGCGCATGACCATAAATCTGCTCAAGCGTCGCGCCCGTGACCACTGACACCGGGTTCGATGTCAGGTTGGCGATGATCTTGGTCCACAGCTGATCGCGTATCCGGTCAGTCCCCTGCGCCTCGATTCCGGCACTTTCGATCAGCGCTCGCAGGCCTTCCAAGCGCGGCGTCAGCTGATTGTCCAGTTCGCCGAGAATGATGCGATACGGGTTATGGGTCTTCACCACGGCAGGCGCCGAACTCTGCGCGGTGATGAACACCACGCAGCCAATCAGTCTGGAGAGATCGAGCGTGTCAGTAAGGCTGCCGTCCGGATCCACGGCGTGCACCCGATTGCCTTCGAACCGGCCGCCCTCGCCATGGAAATACCACCACGGAACCCCGTTGATGACCGGTACGACCAGCGTCTCGGGGCCAATCAGCGGAGCAATGTTGGGCAGCAGTCCGCTCAGCGACGGCGCCTTGGTGCACAGAAACAGCACGTCTTGCTCGCCAAGCTCGGCAGCGCTGTCGCTGGCATTGACCTTCACGTGATGGCGACCCTGCAGGTCTTGCAGATGAATGCCATTGCGCTGCAGCGCCGCGAGCGTGCGGCCGCGGGCGAACACATTGACCGGGCGCCCGGTCAGCGCGATGCGCGCGGCCAGCGTGCAACCGATGGCACCCGCGCCGGCAATGCAAATGCGCGTTGAGGGAAAACCCATGATGACTCCCGTGATGCGGAAACGGTGTTGGACGAGGCGAGCAATATCGCCTGAATCGACTTGGACTGCCGAGGATTCTACGGCAGCCACGCGTCCGCTGGTCACTTGTCACGAACTTCGTCCGCGCGCGGCTGATCCCTATTTCATGTCCCTCAGAAGCCGTAACTCTGGGTGGTTTGCTTGCCAGACAAGGAGAAGTTCATGCGTGCACTGACTTACCACGGCGCTCACGATGTGCGTGTCGAGACCGTTGCAGACCCAATCATTCAGGAACCCGATGACGTGTTGCTGAAGGTGACGGCCACAGCTATCTGCGGCTCTGACCTGCACTTGTTCCGGGGCAAGATACCGGCGACGGAGCAGGGCGATATCTTCGGTCATGAGTTCATGGGGATCGTGGAAGAAGTGGGGCCACAGGTCACCGCCGTCAAACCGGGTGACAGGGTAGTGATTCCCTTCGTGATTGCCTGTGGCAGTTGCTTCTTTTGCCAGATGGATGCGTTCGCCGCCTGCGAAACCACCAACACAGGGCGCGGAGCGATCCTCAACAAAAAGTCCATTCCACCGGGCGCGGCGTTGTTCGGCTTCAGCCATTTGTATGGTGGCGTGCCGGGCGGCCAGGCCGAGTACGTGCGCGTGCCCAAAGGCAACGTCGGGCCGTTCAAAGTGCCGGGCACACTGGCGGACGAGAAGGTGCTGTTCCTGAGCGACATTCTGCCCACTGCCTGGCAGGCCGTACTGAATGCTGGCGTGAAGGCGGGTTCCAGCGTTGCCATCTATGGCGCGGGTCCGGTGGGATTACTCAGCGCAGCCTGTGCGAAAATGCGCGGCGCCGAGAAGATCTTCATGGTCGATCATCACCCGTACCGGTTGGCGTACGCGCAATTCACGTACGGCGTGATCCCGATCAATTTCGATGAGGACGATGACCCGGCCGATACCATCATTCGCCAGACCCCCGGCATGCGCGGGGTGGACGGTGTCATCGACGCAGTGGGTTTCGAGGCCAAAGGCAGCACGACGGAAACCATTCTTGCCACGCTGAAGCTCGAAGGCAGCAGCGGCAAGGCGCTGCGTCAATGCATCGCAGCCGTGCGGCGCGGCGGCACAGTCAGCGTGCCTGGTGTCTATGCCGGGTTTATCCACGGCTTCATGTTCGGCGACGCGTTCGACAAGGGGCTGACCTTCAAAATGGGTCAGACCCACGTGCATCGTTATCTGCCTGAGCTCCTCGAGCACATCGAAGAGGGCAGGCTGGCGCCTGAAGCGATCATCACGCACCGGATGTCGCTGGAAGAGGCGGCCGAAGGGTACGCCATCTTCGACAAGCGCGAGGAGGACTGCCGCAAGGTCATTCTTACCCCGGGCTTTGACAGTCGCGTGGATCCTTCCGTCAATGATGCACACCTGTAAGGCGCTCTGAGGCTGAATGCTTCTCTGAATTCGGCCAGCTGCATCAACCTGCGGGCGTTACCACTTCCGCAGGTTGGCTGCATCACCAGCATCAGGAATACGATGCGGCGTGGTGCGGATAATCCACCAGACGCGAGCCGATGACCATTTCACTGATCCAGTCGGTCAACAGCGTCGTGTAGGCGTGCTGGCTGGTGTCACTGCTCAGGCCGTGATCAGCGCCATCGAGCAGCCGGTAGGTCAGCGAATGCGCCAGATCAAAGGCCGCTCGGTAGCTCATCAGCGTCGCGTGGGGCACATAGTCGTCCTGTTCGGATTCGACCAGCAACACATCACCCTTGAAGTCCTTGCATGCAGCCAGCGCCCGGTTATCCGCCGCAGTCACCGCCGAGCGTCGGTAATGAGCCAGCTTGTCGCGGTCCAGCGCTTGTTTGGGCATGTCCCAATCGGCATCCCAGTACAACGCCGGCACGCGCAGGGCCAGCCAGCGCACCGGGCGCATGCCGCTGAGAATGGTCGCCAGATAACCTCCGTAACTGCTGCCGATCACGGCGATGGCGTTGTTGTCGACCGCAGGATGGCTCGCGAGTCTGTCATACGCCGCCAGCAAGTCTTCCATGCTGTGCTCACGGGAAACCGACGCACGCATTTCATGGGTGCGTTCGTGTCCACGCAGATCGAAGGTCAGGCACACGCAACCCAGACCGGTGATGTTTTTGGCTCGCGCCAGATCGCGCTGCTGGCTGCCGCCCCATCCATGGACGAAAAGAATGCCGGGCATCTTGGCGCCCGGCGTGAGGATCGTGCCGGAGATGTGGTCGTCGCTGACGCGAATGTCGATGGTTTCACTGCGTACGGTCATAAGGCTGGACCTGTGTGAATTTGCTGATAAGGCCGACATCCGGATCGTCGCCCTCGTAAAGAACATGAGCATCGGCGGGCAGCGTGGCTTGCCCGTAGACTTCATGGCTGGAGGCTGAAATACGCTGCAATTGCGGGTCTGCCGCAAAGGCGACCAGTGCCTCGACTTCCGCTGGACTCGCGCCGCCGATCCGCCACGATTGCTCCAGCACGCCGGAACAGACCTGGCCCCGCGCGTTGGTGCCATGGGCGATGTCATAGTTGCGGCGTGAGGCCAGGAAGTCAGGAAAACAATCCAGCGCCGCGCGCTCGTAACACATCGCCTGCGTCACCGAGCGACGCACGTCCGGATCGAGGTCGAGTTTGAGCAACGCGTCATAGTCGCCACGCACCAGCCACAATTGCGATCCGCCATAGACGGTTTCGCCCGCGTTGTCTTCCGTCAGGCTCTGAGTGCCGTGGTAGCTGACGGTCATGCCGGCGACCTGAACCTGTCCGACGCTGTAAGTGATGACGCCGGTCAGGTCCTCCTCCAGCACCAGGCCCCATTCTTCCACTTCGCGCATGTCCTGCTGGGCGAGGGCGGCGTCCAGTTCCGCTTCGGACGTCACGACCCGCTGGCCGCGTCCTGCCGTCGCCAGCACTGGCTTGACGCGCACGGGACCGTCCTTGAGCAGCAGGCGGCCTGCGCGCCTGGCATCGGCCTCATTGAACACGCTGAAACCGGCCAGTACGGCGTCCGCGGCGTCTTCGAAGAAACGATCAGACCAGCCTTCGGGCCGCGAAGTCGCGTCAGTGATCAAAGGATGGGAAATGGCTTTGGTTGCCATAAACGGGTAATCGATCAGTCCACCGAAGAAATCGTCGACCGTGCGAATGTTCAGCGCTTCGCCTTGCCGCTTGCCGATCAGCGTGTCGGAAGGGATGTAATAGAGCGCGTGATCCTTGTGCAGCGCTGGGTCGTAAGCGCCTGCGAACGTTGCGCCCAACAGCCTGGCGATACGGTCGCCAAGAGCTTGTTGAACAACGGTTTCGTGGGTGGCGAGTTTTTTGTGGGTGGCCAGCAGAACAACTTCAGACTTAACAGTGCTGCGTGATCCGCTCATGGGCTAACTCCCTGTTGGCGCACGTGTGGCGACGATGCAACCGAGACAATGCAACGAACTATTGAATCCAGCTTGCCGCCGATCTCGATGTGATCGAGCTGCATCGGCAAGCCAGACGCATCTCCAGATTCACCGGCAGCGTCAAGCCGCTTTGCGGATCGCGCTGATGAGTTCCTGCTTGGTCATCGTCGAACGACCTGAGATGTTCAGGCCACGGGCCCGCTGCATCAGATCGACCTTGGTCTGCGCGTCCAGCGACTGTCCGCCGGTGTTGCGCGGGGCGCCTTGCTTGGCGGCAACCGCGCGTTTGGCCGAGTCCTTACGGTCGTGGGTTTTCGCGCTGGCGGACTTTTTCGTCCCGGAGCCGCCTTTCTTTTCGCCGCCGCCGGATTGTTTGTTCACAGTGGCCCAGGCGCGAGCTTCGGCTTCACCTTTCGACACGCCTTTGGATTCGTAGCTGTCTTCGATGTGCGCGGCTTTACGCTTCTGTTCGGTGGTGTACTTGTCTTTATTTTGTGTGGGCATTTTCAGTCTCCCATTTCATTTCGATGCGGCGCGTGTGCTGCGCCGCTCATGACGTATGAAGAGCATCAGGCCACGTAGTTCCTCGGCGCTGATCAATGGTCAGAGGTCTCGCCAGCCATTTGCCGCGCCGCATCGGCTTCGCATTCGGGGAACGGTTTGGTGTGATCCGCTTCTTCTCGGTCGCCCATCGCCTTGTACTTCTTGCGCAGCTCGTGCAGCTCTTTCTGGTCGAGATTGTCCAGACTGAGTACGGCGTTCTGTGCGTCTTTGGTGACACGCAGCAGCTCATCGATCTTGATGTGCAGTTGATCGGTGTCGCGGTTTTGAGTGTTCTGAATGAGGAACACCATCAGAAAAGTGATGATGGTCGTGGAAGTGTTGATGATCAGCTGCCAGGTGTCGTTGTAATGAAACAGCGGCCCGGTCGCCGCCCACACGCAGATCAGAAACACAGCGACGAGAAAGGTCCGAGGGCTGCCGGTCCATTTCGACAATGCCTGTGCGAACTTGGAAAATGTCATTACCGGTGTCCTTAACTTTGGAAAGAGATATCCAAATGACCACAGTAGGTTGTTGAAATTTCTTCTTACAAAATTAAATCGGGCAAGCGGCGCGTCAGGTCCAGCCGAAGACATCCCTGGCGTTGTCGGTGCTGACCTGTGCCAGTTGCTGTGGCGTTACGTTAAGCCATTCGGACAGCGCCACGCAGATGTCGGGCAAATGCTCGGGACTGTTGCGCTGGCCGGGGTACATGGCAGGCGCCATGTCGGGAGAATCGGTCTCCAGCACCACGCTGCTCAAGGGCAGCTCGGCGATGACGCGGTGCAGGCGAAGGGCTTGCGGCCAGGTCGCGGCGCCGCCGAGCCCGAGCCGGAAGCCCAGCTTGATGTACTCCTTCGCTTCCTCGCGACTGCCCGCAAACGCATGGACGATGCCATTGCGTCTGAGCCTGAAGCGCTTGAGGGCGGCAATCGTGTCGGCGTGACTGCGACGCACGTGCAGCAGCACCGGCAGGTCGAAGTCGGCGGCCATTTGCAACTGGGCGTCGAACAGGCGCTGTTGCTGCTGGCGATCCAGCGATTCGACGTAGTAATCCAGGCCGATCTCGCCCACGGCGCACAGTTTGGGATGCCCGGCCAGATGCGCCAGCCTGTCGCGCAGGTCTTGAAGATGCTCCGGGCGATGCTCGTCCAGGTAAATCGGGTGCAAGCCCAGCGCGGCGTAAACCGCTGGCTCGCGCGCCGCCAGATCCCACACCCGTTGCAGATTGCGCTGATAGACGCCAAGCACCACGAGACGCTCCACGCCCAATCGCCGGCAGTGCTCGAGCACGCGGGCCCGATCGTCGTCGAAGTCGTCGAAATCCAGGTGCGTGTGGGTGTCGATCAGCTTCACGCTCAGGCCTCGTGAATGCGCTGCTTGAAGGTCCGCACGATGGCGTGTACGCCGGGTTCGTACTGATCCTGCTCGACCGCCGACAGCGCCAGCGCGAGCGCCTTTTCTGCGATCAGATGATGCTGCTGGGCCATGGCGTTGACCGGGAGCGGCAGGAAATCGAGCAACTGCGTGTCACCGAACGTCCCCAAATGCAGTTGATCGGGATTGAGCCGACGCTGATGCAGCAGATCGAAGACGCCCTGCAACAGAACGTAAGACGTAGTGATCAGCGCATCGGGAAAGTACCCGAGCCGGTCCAGCATATCGCTGGCCAGCTGCAGGCCGCATGCGCGACTGAAGGCCTCGCCGTGTTCGATGATGACTGAGCCGGTGAAGCCTTCCAGCGCGTCCTCGAAACCTCCGGCCCGCGCCTGACTGACGCTCAGTTCCGGCCGTGCGCCGATCAGGGCAATGTGCTGTGGCCGGGTTTCCAGCAGGCTGCGGGTCAGTTGCTGGCTGGCGTCGTGGTCGTCGCTGACCACCGAACAGAAGTGCGCCGGGTCCATTTCCCGGTCGATGGCGATGACCGGGGTGCCTTGCTGTTGCAGCGCCCGATAGCTGTCGTCGCTGGCGGGCAGACAACTGGCGACGAATAATGCATCGCAGCGCCGGGCACGAAACAGCTGCAACAACTGCAATTCGCTGATGGGATCATCGTCGGAACTGGCGATGAGCAACTGGTAGCCGCGAGCGCGAGCGCCTTGCTCCAGTTGCTTGGCAATGCGCGCGTAGCTGGGGTTTTCCAGATCGGGCAGGATGAACCCCAGAGTGCGTGTGTGGCGACTGCGAAGGCCCGCCGCCTGCGGATTAGGGCGGAAGCCATGCGCCTCGACCACCGCTCGCACACGCTCGACCGTTGCATTGCTGATGCGCTGCTGTTCGGCCTTGCCGTTGATCACGTAGCTGGCCGTGGTCACGGAGACACCCGCCAGACGCGCAATATCACTGAGTTTCAAGCCGAACATTCCTTTTGTCGTTGGCAGGTGCCGAGATTTTCACCCATTCGTGGGCATCATTACAGCAGACCGTCGTCAGGATTGAAGCTACAGGGTTTTTGAGGATTCTTCCTACATCATTCGACCAGCTGAGCTTCAAACTGCCGAGATTATCGAGTAACGTGCGCGGCGAATCAGATTAAACGATTCAGCATGAGTGTTTATTGCTGAAAACAGGTAAAACTTCGGTGTCCGTACCGATGTCGATTGAAGCGCCCGGTCACGATGCCCGGTCTACAACAAGAATCACGCGCACCGTGCGCGGCACAGGAGAACGGCATGCTCGAACTCACCGTTGAGCAAATTTCCATGGATCAGTCGGCAGCGGACAAGCCCGCCGCGCTGCAGCTGCTGGCCGATCGACTGGTCGCAGACGGACTGGTCGCCGAAGGCTATCTGCAGGGCCTGCAAGCGCGCGAGCAGCAGGGTTCGACCTTCCTCGGTCAAGGCATCGCGATCCCCCACGGCACGCCACAGACCCGCGATCAGGTGTTCGCCACCGGCGTGCGTCTGATGCAGTTCCCCCAAGGGGTGGACTGGGGCGAGGGGCAAACCGTATATCTGGCCATCGGCATCGCGGCGAAATCCGACGAACATCTGCGCTTGCTGCAATTACTGACCCGAGCTCTGGGCGAGACCGACCTGGGCGAAGCCCTGCGCCAGGCGAAAACGCCTGAAGCGTTGCTCGGCCTGCTGCAAGGTGCCCCGCAGGAACTGGCGCTGGATGCGCAGATGATCAGCCTCGGCGCCTCGGTGGACGATTTCGAAGAGCTGGTTTGGCGCGGCGCCAGGTTGTTGCGCCGCGCGGAGTGCGTCAATAACGGTTTCGCTGCCGTCTTGCAGCAAGTCGAGCCGTTGCCCTTGGGCGAGGGATTGTGGTGGCTGCACAGTGAGCAGATGGTCAACAAACCGGGCCTGGCGTTCGTCACGCCGGACAAGCCCATGCGTCATCTGGGGCAGCCACTCACCGGACTGTTTTGCCTTGCCAGCCTGGGCGAATCCCATCAGGCGTTGCTCGAGCGCCTTTGTGCATTATTGATTGAAGGTCGGGGTCATGAACTGGGCCAGGCCACCAGCAGCCGTGCCGTGCTCCAGGCGCTGGGTGGCGACGTTCCGCCAGACTGGCCGAGCGAGCGGGTGAGGCTGGCCAACGCCCACGGCCTGCATGCCCGCCCGGCGAAGATCCTTGCGCAACTGGCCAAAGGGTTCGAAGGCGACATTCGCGTGCGCGTGGTGGACGCCGTCGAGAACCCGGTATCGGCCAAAAGCCTGAGCAAATTGCTGAGCCTGGGCGTGAGCCGTGGGCAGCTGCTTGAGTTCATCGTCGAGCCGACGATCGCGACCGATGCCTTGCCTGCACTGGTCGGCGCGGTTCTCGAAGGGCTGGGCGAAGAGGTCGAGCCTTTCGCGACTCACAGCGCGCCGACGCCGATGTCCGCGGTCATCGAGAAATCACCAGTCGCGCCCGCCGCTGGCGCGCAGATCCAGGCCGTCGCCGCCGCGCCGGGCATTGCCGTGGGACCTGCCCATGTGCACGTGCTGCCGGTGTTCGAGTACCCGCTGCAGGGCGAATCCTACGGCGTCGAGCGCGAACGGCTACACACAGCGCTGGCTCAGGTGCGTGCTGACATCGAACAGCTCATTGAGCGGAGCACCGCGAAAGCCATTCGGGAAATTTTCGTCACGCACCAGGAAATGCTCGCCGACCCGGAACTGGTGGACGCCGTTTCTCTGCGGATGAAGGAAGGCGAGAGCGCGGCGGCGGCGTGGATGAGCGTCATTGAGGACGCTGCTCGGCAACAGGAACAACTCAAAGATGTACTGCTGGCCGAGCGAGCTGCCGACCTGCGTGACGTCGGACGTCGGGTACTGGCGCAGCTCTGCGGCGTTGACGACCTGGTCGAACCCGATGAGCCGTACATCCTGGTCATGGATGAAGTCGGGCCTTCCGATGTGGCGCGGCTTGATCCGGTGCGGGTGGCCGGCATTCTTACCGCGCGAGGTGGCGCCACGGCCCACAGCGCCATCGTGGCGCGGGCGCTGGGTATTCCGGCGCTGGTAGGCGCGGGCGATGCGGTGCTGCTGATCAAGTCCGGTACGACGCTGTTGATCGATGGCCAGCGTGGCCGTCTCGACGTCGCCCCGGATGAGCCGACGCTGCAACGCGCTTTGCTCGACCGCGACACACGCGATCAGCGGCTCAAGGCCGCGGCCGCATTGCGCATGGAGCCGGCGATCACCCGGGACGGTCATGCCGTGGAAGTCTTCGCCAATATCGGCGACAGCGCAGGCACGCCGGCGGCAGTGGAGCAGGGCGCCGAAGGCATCGGCCTGTTGCGCACCGAATTGCTGTTCATGGCGCACAGCAGCGCGCCCGATGAGGCCACGCAGGAGGCCGAGTACCGGCGTGTGCTCGACGACCTGCAAGGGCGACCGCTGGTGGTGCGCACGCTGGATGTCGGTGGCGACAAGCCGCTGCCGTACTGGCCGATCGACAAGGAAGAGAATCCGTTTCTCGGCGTGCGCGGCATACGCCTGACCCTGCAACGGCCGGACATCATGGAAAGCCAACTGCGGGCGTTGCTGCGCGCTGCCGATAACCGGCCGCTGCGGATCATGTTTCCAATGGTCGGCACGGTCGAGGAGTGGCGCCAGGCCCGGGACATGACCGAGCGGCTGCGTGCGCAGATCCCGGTCAGCGATTTGCAACTGGGGATCATGATCGAGGTGCCGTCGGCTGCGTTGCTGGCGCCGGTGCTGGCAGCGGAAGTGGACTTTTTCAGCGTCGGCACCAACGACCTGACGCAATACACCCTGGCCATCGATCGGGGTCATCCGACCCTGTCCGCCCAGGCCGACGGCTTGCACCCGGCGGTCCTGCAACTGATCGACATCACCGTTCGCGCAGCCCACGCCCATGGCAAATGGGTCGGTGTGTGCGGCGAACTGGCGGCCGACCCGTTGGCCGTGCCGGTTCTGGTGGGGCTGGGCGTGGATGAATTGAGTGTCGCGGCGCGCAGTGTGGGCGAAGTCAAAGCCTGCGTCCGTGATTTGAATGTGGCCGATGCCCGGCGACTGGCGCAGGCCGCGCTGGCGGTCGGCAGCGCGGCGCAAGTGCGTGCCCTCGTGGAGGGGCTGTAATGGCGAGAATTCTGACATTGACCATGAACCCGGCGCTGGACCTGACCGTCCAGCTGGGCCCGCTGCACGTCGGCCAGGTCAACCGCAGCGAAGCCATGCTCTGCCACGCGGCGGGCAAAGGCATCAACGTCGCTCAAGTGCTGGCCGATCTCGGGCATGAGCTGACCGTTGCGGGCTTTCTGGGCGTCGACAACCAGCAGCCGTTCGAAACGCTGTTCGCCAGGCGCGGGTTCGTCGATGAGTTCGTGCGGGTGCCGGGCGAGACCCGCAGCAACATCAAACTGGCCGAAAGCAGCGGCCGGATCACTGACCTGAACGGCCCAGGCCCGGTCGTGAGCGAGCAGGCACAGCAGGCCCTGGCGACCCGCATCGAACAGATTGCCAGCGATTTCGACGTTGTCGTCGTGGCGGGCAGTCTGCCCCGTGGCGTCGATGCGCAGTGGCTCAAAAACCTGTTGCTGCGCCTGAATGCGCTGGGCCTGAAAGTCGCGCTGGACACCAGCGGCGAAGCGCTGCGCGCGGGGCTGGAGGCATCGCCCTGGATGATCAAACCCAACACTGAGGAGCTGGCCGACGCGCTCGATGCGCCGATCATCTCCATTGCGGCCCAGGCGCAGGCTGCCGCTGCGTTGCGTCAGCGCGGCATCGAACACGTGGTCATCTCTCAAGGCTCGGAAGGCGTGCACTGGTTCAGCGCAAACGTCGCGCTTCAGGCATTGCCCCCCAAGGTCAGCGTGGTTAGCACGGTCGGCGCCGGGGATTCGCTGCTCGCCGGAATGGTTCACGGCCTGCTCAGCGCCCACAAGCCCGAGCAGACCTTGCGCACGGCGACGGCCATCGCGGCGATGGCGGTGACCCAGATCGGCTTCGGCATCAACGACACTGTGCAGCTCAAACGGCTGGAAAGCGGCGTCAGCGTACGCACCCTGACCGCATGACAAGAGAGGAAGTGTGATGAAGTTAGCCATCGTTACGGCCTGTCCGAACGGCAAGATCAGCAGCGTCCTCAGCGCGCGTCTGCTGGATGCGGCTGCGCAGCGTCAGGGTTGGGAAACCTGCGTGGAGATTCACGATCCGCGCCATCCGGAAAAGCAGTTGTCGGCCGCCGACATCGACGCCGCTGACTGGATTCTGGTCGTCAACACCGGCCCGCTCGACCTCAACCGTTTCTCTGGCAAACGCCTGTACCAGGCCACGCCTTCGCGTGCGTTGCAGGATGTCGACGGGTTTCTGCGTTCCGCGGCTGAACTGGCGACCGTGCACACTGCCGTGGCGGGTCCGGTCTCAACCGGCACTGGCGCTCAGCCTCGGTTGGTGGCGGTCACGGCATGCCCGACTGGCGTGGCCCACACGTTCATGGCCGCTGAGGCAATTCAGCAGGCAGCCAAGAAGCTGGGTTACGTCCTGGATGTCGAAACACAAGGCTCGGTGGGGGCGCGTAATCCACTCACCGCGCAGGCCATCGCTGACGCCGACGTGGTGTTGCTGGCCGCCGACATTGAAGTGGCGACCGAGCGGTTTGCCGGCAAGCGCATCTATCGTTGCGGCACCGGCGTTGCGCTGAAGCAAGCGGAAGCCACGCTGAAAAAAGCCTTGGCCGAGGGCGAAGTCGAGTCCTTGCAGTCAGCGGCAAAGGCACCTGCGAAGAAGGAAAAGACCGGCGTCTACAAGCATTTGCTCACCGGTGTGTCGTTCATGCTGCCCATGGTGGTGGCAGGTGGTTTGCTGATCGCGCTGTCGTTTGTGTTCGGCATTCACGCCGCGGATGAGCCCGGCAGCCTCGCCGCCGCGCTGAAGCAGATCGGCGCCGGTGCGGCGTTTCAGTTGATGGTGCCTCTGTTGGCCGGGTATATCGCCTATTCCATCGCCGATCGACCAGGCCTTGCGCCCGGCATGATCGGTGGATTGCTGGCGAGCACGCTGGGCGCGGGTTTCATCGGCGGGATCGTGGCGGGGTTTCTCGCCGGCTACAGCGCCTGGGCGGTCAATCGCTATGCGAAGTTGCCGGCCAGCGTCGAGGCGCTCAAACCGATTCTGATCATCCCGTTGCTGGCGAGCCTGTTCACCGGGCTGGTGATGATTTACGTCGTCGGCCAGCCGGTGGCGGACATGCTCGAAGGCCTGACTCACTTCCTCGACACCATGGGCACTGCCAATGCCGTGCTGCTGGGGGTTCTGCTCGGTGCGATGATGTGCGCCGATCTGGGCGGGCCGATCAACAAAGCGTCGTATGCGTTCTCGGTCGGGCTGCTGGCATCGAGCAGCGGGGCGCCGATGGCTGCAACCATGGCGGCCGGTATGGTGCCGCCGATCGGCATGGGCATCGCCGCGCTGCTGGCCCGGCGCAAGTTCGCGCTGAGCGAGCGGGAAGCGGGCAAAGCGGCGTTCGTGCTCGGCCTGTGCTTCATCTCCGAGGGTGCGATTCCCTTTGCCGCCAAGGACCCGCTGCGCGTGATTCCCGCAAGCATCGCAGGCGGCGCGCTGACGGGGGCGCTGTCGATGTTCTTCGGTTGCAAGCTGATGGCGCCCCATGGCGGTCTGTTCGTCTTGCTGATCCCGAATGCGATCAACCATGCGTTGTTGTACCTGCTGGCGATCGTCGCCGGCAGCGTGGTGACCGGCGTTCTGTACGCGTTGCTCAAACGCCCGGAAGTCGTGGAGCTGGATGCGGTGCCTGCCGGCGCTTGATGCTCGAACGGAGCAAGACACCCGCGGCCAAGCGCGCTCCTACAGAGGATCACATTCAACTGTGGGAGTGAGCTTGCTCGCGAAGGCTGTGTGATGGACGCTAAACGTATGTTGGATGTACCGGCCCATTCGTGAGCAAGCTCACTCCCACAGAGATCTCCGGGTATTCCCGAACTCTCCGGCCACACCCAACTCCCGTAGGAGCGCGCTTGCCCGCGAAGACTGACTTCCAGCCACTGCATCTCCACCGGACACGCCTGCTTCGCGGACAAGCTCACTCCCACAGGTGATGCGTACCTCCAATGCGTCGTCGCTGTCACATTCCCCCAACATTGCGTTGTTAGGTTCCTCTTTTGCCATTTGCTTGAGGGGGATAGAAATGACTCAGTTCGACCTGACCCGCCGCCGCATCATCCAGGCCGCCGGTGCCGGTCTGCTTTTACCGGGGCTGGCGCCTGCGGTGATCGCTTCGGTGAAAGACCGCCCGAAAATGACCGACGGCGTGCAGTCGGGTGATCTGCTTGGCGATCGTGCCATGGTCTGGAGCCGCAGCGATCGTCCGTCGCGGATGGTGGTCGAGTGGGACACGCGCAGCATGTTCACCCAGCCGCGCCGCGCGGTTTCGCTGCTCGCCGATCAGCGCACCGACTTCACGGCCCGCGTCGAACTCACCGGCCTGCCCACTGATCAAGCCATTTTCTATCGCGTGTTCTTCGAAGACGCCCAGACCGGCGTTGCCAGCGAGCCCTGGTTCGGTCATCTGCGCAGCGTGCCGCAGACGCGCCGCGACATTCGTTTCGTCTGGAGCGGCGACACCGTCGGCCAAGGCTTCGGCATCAATCCGGACATTGGCGGGATGCGCATCTACGAAGCCATGCGCCTGCGCTTGCCGGACTTCTTCATCCACAGCGGCGACACCATTTACGCCGATGGGCCGGTGCCTGCCGAAGTGGTCACCGAAGGCGGCAGGATCTGGCGCAACATCACCACCGAAGAAAAGAGCAAGGTTGCCGAGACCCTTGATGAGTATCGCGGCGCCTACCGCTACAACCTGATGGATGAAAACCTGCGCCGCTTCAACGCCGAGGTGCCGCAGATCTGGCAGTGGGACGACCACGAAGTGAGCAACAACTGGTCGCCAAGCAAGCAGCTGGATGACCGGTACAAGGTCAAGGACATTCAGTTGCTGGCCTCGCGTGGCCGCCAGGCGTTTCTCGAGTACGCGCCGATGCGTTTGCAGAGTGCCGACAACGGGGGCCGCGTCTATCGCAAGCTCAGCTACGGGCCGATGCTCGACGTCTTCGTGCTCGACATGCGCAGCTATCGCGACGGCAACGATGCCAACCTGGCCGACAAGCCCGGACCGACCACGGCCTTTCTGGGGCGTGAACAACTCGACTGGCTCAAGCGCGAATTGCAGGGTTCCACGGCGCAGTGGAAGGTCATCGCCGCCGACATGCCGATCGGTCTCGGCGTGCCGGACGGTGAGATCAGCCCCGGCGTGATGCGTTGGGAAGCGATCGCCAACACTGATAACGGCGCGCCCAAAGGTCGCGAGCTGGAAGTCGCGGAGCTGCTCGGTTTCATGCGTCAGCAGAAGATTCGCGACACCGTCTGGCTGACCGCCGATGTGCACTACTGCGCCGCGCATCATTATCATCCGGATCAGGCCGTGTTCCAGGATTTCGATCCGTTCTGGGAGTTCGTCGCCGGGCCGCTCAACGCAGGAAGTTACGGGCCCAATCCGCTGGACAAGACTTTTGGTCCCGAACTGGTGTTCCAGAAAGCGCCGCCTGCGCAGAACACGTCGCCCTTTGCCGGATTTCAGTTTTTTGGCGAAGTGAACATCGACGGTCGGAGCGGCGAAATGACCGTGACCCTGCGGGATCTGGATGGCGTATCGGTGTTCGAGAAGAAGCTCGTGCCTGCGCAGGTTTGAGTCAGGCGCTGAATGAATGGGTGAGGCCTTTGGAGTGAGCCAACGGTCTTTAACGCCGCCTTCGATCTACGGCCTTACACCCGACGCTTTCCCTGAAGCCGGTCCTACGAAAAGTTTGCGATCTGTAGGACCGGCTTTAGTCGGGAATAGGCCGGTGCATGCTGTGGAGATGCGCCGGCCCGGCGTCAGTCTTCGCAAGCTTGCTCACTTCCAAACTTCCAAACTTCCACACTTCCGCACGGGCCGATGTGACGGCTCCCTCCTGTGGTTGTACGATCACTTTGCAATTCTCGGTAACACTTAGCCGTTCCCTGGCCTATCATTAGCCACCTAACGACAGCTCAGGGTTTGGTGTGCATGCTGGCAATTTTTCTGGAAACCCTGAACATCACGGCTCCGGTCTTCGCGATGCTGTTTCTGGGGGTGCTGCTCAAACGGGTCGGATGGATCAACGACGGTTTCATCCATACCGCATCGGCGCTGGTGTTCAACTGCACGATGCCCGCGTTGTTGTTCCTGGGCATCATCCACGCGGACCTTCATTCAGCGCTGCAACCGGGTGTGCTGATCTATTTCATCGTGGCAACGCTCGCAGGCTTCGCGCTGGTCTGGGGCTGGGCGATTTATCGGGTGCCGTTCGTCGAGCGCGGGACATACACGCAAGGGGCCTTTCGCGGTAACAACGGCGTCATCGGCCTGGCGCTCGCCGCCAGCATGTACGGGGATTACGGCATCTCCCTCGGGGCGATCCTCGCTGCGCTGGTCATTCTCTTCTACAACACGCTGTCGACAGTGGTGCTGGCGGTCTACAGCCCGGTGATCAAGTCCGACCCGTGGAGCATCACCAAAAGTGTGATGGCGAACCCGTTGATCATCAGCATCGTCGCCGCCACGCCGTTCGCGTATTTTCAGATTCCGCTGCCCAAATGGCTCGACACCTCCGGCAGCTATCTGGCTCAGATGACATTGCCGCTGGCGCTGATGTGCATCGGCGGCACGCTGTCGCTCAAGTCGCTGCGGGAAAGTGGCGGGCTGGCGATCAGCGCCAGCATGATGAAAATGGTCTGGTTGCCGCTGGTGTGTACGCTGGGGGCATGGTTGCTTGGCTTCCGGCATGCCGAACTCGGAATTCTGTTTCTGTATTTCGGCGCGCCGACGGCGTCATCCAGCTTCGTGATGGTGCGCGCTGCCAACGGCAACCACGAGCTGGCGGCGTCGATCATCGTCATCACCACGCTGGCCGCCGCCGTGACGACTAACATCGGCATCTTCATCTTGCAATGGGGCGGCTGGATCTAGCGACTATCGCCGTCGCGGTGAAAAGTGGGCTTGCGCGCATGCGTCATGTCACGTGCCATGACGTTGCTTGATGCGCCGCAATTGTCGGAAGACCGCACAGCGCAAGCGCGCTCTCTGCTACGCCTGACCCGTTTCTCAATGCTGCCGACGCCAGGCCCTGAACGTACTGATCAGCACACCCAAGCCCAGCACCGGTAGCGCGTAGTGCACCATTAGCCGCTCAAGGCGTTCAGCCAGAGGCATACCGGTCGCGAACGAAACGATGTGCAGGCCGTAAACCGCGTACAGACCCAGCAGCAACAACCCTTCCAGCCGGGTGATCCGGTATCCCGAATAAAACAGCGGCAGGCACAGGAAGGCGACGCCGAGCATCACCGGCAGGTCAAAATCCAGCGCATTGGGCGAAATCGACAGGGGGCCGGACGAAATCAGCGCCGTCACCCCGAGCACGCCCAGCAGGTTGAACAGGTTGCTGCCGATGATATTGCCCACCGCGATGTCGCGCTCGCCGCGCAAGGCTGCGATCAGCGAGGTCATCAGCGCCGGCAGCGACGTCGCCACCGCAATGACGGTCAGGCCGATGACGCGCTCGGACAGGCCGAGATCCTCCGCCACCACCACGGCGGCGCCGACCAGCAGGTGGCTGCCCAGAATCAGCAGCGCCAGACCGCCGGACATCAGGGCCAGACGGCCGATGATCGGCCAGATCCGCCGGCGCGGCGCCGTGTCGGTGGCGGCGACATGACGTACGCCGTGGGCGAACTGGCGCAGCACGATAAACAGATAGCCCGCCATGCCCAGCAACAGCAGCACGCCATCCAGCGCGCTCAGCACGCCATTCCAGGCCAGCGCCGCGACCAGCGCCGTGGCGGCGATCATCAGCGGCAGGTCGACGCGCACCAGTTGTCGCGCCACGCGCAGTGGAATGATCAGCGCCGATAAACCCAGGGTCACCAGCACATTGAAGATGTTGCTGCCGATCACACTGCCCACCGCGATATCGGTGCTGTCAGTGAGCGCAGCCTGCAAACCGACCGCCATCTGCGGCGCGCTGCTGCCCAGCGCAATGACAGTCAGGCCGAGAAACAGCGGACGGGTTTTCAGCAGGGCAGCCAGCACCACGGCAGCCCGCACGGACAGCTCGGCGCCGATGATCATCAGCAGAAGGCCACAGACCAGCTCGATCAGCGTGGGCAGTGGCAGGTTGGAGAGGGCGAGAATTCAGGGCACCTGTCAGTCGTCGAGGGCTTGTACCCGCACTTGGGCGGTTCCGCTGCGCAGCATACCCAATTGTTCGGCGGCTGCACGCGATACATCGATCAGCCGCCCGCGCGTGTGCGGACCTCGATCATTGATGCGGACGACAACCTTGCGGTCGTTGTCCAGGTTGGTGACCTGTACGCGCGTGCCGAATGGCAGCTGGCGATGGGCGGCGGTCAGGGAATTCTGGTCGAAGCGTTCACCGCTGGCGGTGCGCTTGCCCTGGTGGCGAGAGCCGTAATAAGAGGCGCCGCCGGTGGCGTTGTAGCCGTGTGGATCGATGATGCTTTCACTGGCGCAACCGGCCAGCATGGAGAGCAGGGCGCATGTGCTGAGTAGCCGCCACATGGGTACAGTCCTTGATCGTTCCCATGCTCCGCGTGGGAATGCCGCGCGTGACGCTCCGCGTCACAAAAACGGACGCAGAGCGTCCGAGGATGTGTTCCCACGCGGAGCATGGGAACAATCGTGGAGTTTGGCCGGTCCCGACCAAGGAAGTTCCGGATCGGGTTGGTATGCGTCAACCTTCCAGCTTGCGCTTCAACAGCTCGTTGACCTGGCCTGGGTTTGCCTTGCCTTTGGAGGCCTTCATCGCCTGGCCGACGAAGAAGCCGAACATCTTGCCGCGCTTGGCCTCGTCGGCGGCGCGGTATTGTTCGACCTGCTCGGCGTTGGCGGCCAGCATGTCGTCAAGAATCGACTCGATGGCGCCGCTGTCGGTCACTTGCTTGAGGCCGCGTTTCTCGATGATCTCGTCCGCGCTGCCCTCGCCGTTTGCCATCGCCTCGAAGACCATCTTGGCGATCTTGCCGGAGATGGTGTTGTCAGTGATGCGCTGCAGCATGCCGCCCAATTGCTCGGCGCTGACCGGCGATTCGTCGATTTCCACGCCTTGCTTGTTCAGCAGCGAACCCAGCTCGACCATGACCCAGTTGGCCGCCAGTTTGGCGTCGCCTGCAATGCCGACCACTTTCTCGAAGTAGTCCGCCTGCTCGCGGCTGGAAGCCAGCACGCTGGCGTCGTACAGCGACAGACCGAACTGAGACTGGAAGCGCTCGCGCTTCTGCGGCGGAAGCTCCGGCAGGCTGGCGCGGGTCTGCTCCAGGAACGCATCTTCGATGATCACCGGCAACAGGTCAGGGTCGGGGAAGTAACGGTAGTCGTTGGCTTCTTCCTTGCTGCGCATGGCGCGGGTTTCGTTGGTGTTCGGGTCGTACAGGCGCGTTTGCTGAATGACCTTGCCACCGTCTTCGATCAGGTCGATCTGACGCTGGATTTCGCTGTTGATCGCTTTCTCGATGAAGCGGAACGAGTTGACGTTCTTGATCTCGCAGCGGGTGCCGAACTCGACCTGGCCTTTCGGGCGGACCGAGACGTTGCAGTCGCAGCGCAGCGAACCTTCGGCCATGTTGCCGTCGCAGATGCCCAGATAGCGCACCAGCGCGTGCATGGCCTTGACGTAGGCGACCGCTTCCTTGGCCGAACGCATGTCCGGTTCGGAAACGATCTCCAGCAGTGGCGTGCCGGCGCGGTTCAGGTCGATACCGGTCATGCCGCTGTAGTCTTCGTGCAGGCTCTTGCCGGCGTCTTCCTCAAGGTGGGCGCGCGTCACGCCGATGCGCTTGATGGTGCCGTCTTCAAGGGTGATGTCCAAGTGACCCTTGCCGACGATCGGCAATTCCATCTGGCTGATCTGATAGCCCTTCGGCAAGTCCGGATAAAAGTAGTTCTTGCGGGCAAACACGTTGTGCTGGCCGATTTCGGCATCGATGGCCAGGCCGAACTTGACCGCCATCTGCACGGCTTCCTTGTTCAGCACCGGCAGCGTGCCCGGCATGCCCAGGTCGACGAGGCTGGCCTGGGTGTTGGGCTCGGAGCCGAACGTGGTGGCGCTACCGGAGAAAATCTTCGATTGGGTGGTGAGCTGGGTGTGAATCTCCAGCCCGATGACGACTTCCCATTGCATGTGTCTTCTCCTTAGAAGCCTGCAGGTGAACGCAGATGCCAGTCAGTGACTTGCTGATATTGATGAGCGACGTTCAGCAGGCGGCCTTCCTGGAAGTACGGCGCCAGCAATTGCACACCCACTGGCAGACCGTCGGCAAAACCGGCGGGCATCGACAGGCCAGGCAGGCCGGCCAGGTTGGCGGTGATGGTGTAGAAGTCTTCCAGGTATTCAGCGATCGGGTCGGCATTCTTGGCGCCGATCTTCCAGGCCGGGTTCGGCGTGGTCGGGCCCAGGATGACGTCGACGTCCTTGAATGCGTTCATGAAGTCGTTTTTGATCAGGCGACGGATCTTCTGCGCCTGCAGGTAGTACGCGTCGTAGTAACCGGCGGACAGCGCGTAAGCACCCACCATGATCCGGCGCTGCACTTCAGGCCCGAAGCCTTCGCCGCGGGAGCGTTTGTACAGGTCGGTCAGGTCTTTCGGGTCTTCGCAGCGATAGCCGAAGCGCACGCCGTCGAAACGCGAGAGGTTGGAAGAGGCTTCCGCTGGGGCGATCACGTAGTAAGCAGGAATCGCGTGCTGCAGGTTCGGCAGGCTGACTTCCTTGACCACGGCGCCGAGCTTTTTCAGCTCCTCGACGCTGGCCATGACCAGATCGGCGATGCGCGAATCCAGACCGGCGCTGAAATATTCTTTCGGCACGCCGATGCGCAGGCCTTGCAGCGAGCCATTCAGGCCGGCGCTGTAATCAGGCACCGGCTCATCGATGCTGGTGGAATCGTTGATGTCGAAGCCGGCCATGCCTTGCAGCAACAGCGCGCAGTCTTCAGCGGTACGCGCCATCGGACCTGCCTGATCCAGGCTGGACGCATAAGCGATCATGCCCCAGCGCGAGACGCGGCCATACGTCGGCTTCAGGCCGGTGAGGTTGGTCAGCGCGGCGGGCTGGCGAATCGAGCCGCCGGTGTCGGTGCCAGTCGCGGCAGGCAACAGGCGAGCAGCAACGGCCGCGGCCGAACCGCCGGACGAGCCACCGGGTACGTGTTCGAGGTTCCACGGGTTTTTCACCGCGCCGTAGTGGCTGGACTCGTTGGCCGAACCCATGGCGAATTCGTCCATGTTGGTCTTGCCCAGCGTCACGGTGCCGGCAGCGGCGAGCCTGGCAACGACCGTGGCGTCATAAGGCGCCTTGAAATTGTCGAGCATTCTGGACGCGCAACTGGTGCGGATGCCCTTGGTGCAGAACAGATCCTTGTGCGCCAGTGGAGCGCCCAGCAATGCGCCGGTCTCACCTGCGGCACGCCGGGCGTCAGCGGCCTGGGCCTGGGTGATGGCCAGGTCTTCGGTGACAGTAATGAAGCTGTTGACCTTGGGGTCCTGCTCAGCGATGCGCTGCAGCAGGCTGCGGGTCAGTTCTTCGGAAGAAAACTTTTTATCGGCGAGTCCGCGAGCGATCTCTGCCAGAGTCATTTGATGCATTGCAGGCTCATTCCCTTAGTCGATGACTTTCGGAACCAGATAAAGGCCGTCTTGGACCGCTGGTGCGATGGCTTGATAGGAATCGCGGTGATTGGCTTCGCTGACCGCGTCTTCACGCAGGCGTTGCGACGCTTCAAGCGGGTGCGCAAGGGGTTCGATACCGGTAGTGTCGACTGCTTGCATCTGGTCGACCAGCCCGAGAATGCTGTTCAGTGCTTCGGTAGTACGCGGGATATCGGCGTCATTGAGGCCCAGTCGGGCCAGATGAGCGATTTTTTCCACGTCGGAGCGATCAAGCGCCATGGGGTTCTCCAGTGGAATGCGCACGGAATGAGCCGTACGTCAGATTGCGGAACACTACGCCCTTCAGACGGTCATAAGGCCGCGATCGTCGAGGGTAGCGCTCGGAAAAACAGCCAATTTAGCATATTGGCTCCTTGCCCAAAATCCCTGTCGTTGTTAGAGTTTGCCGCACTTTTTTACCCACGCGTTCCCTAGGGTCCCTTTCCCATGTTCAAGAAACTGCGTGGCATGTTTTCCAGCGATCTTTCCATCGACCTGGGCACTGCCAACACCCTTATTTACGTGCGTGAGCGCGGTATCGTCCTGAACGAGCCATCGGTTGTGGCCATTCGGACCCACGGAAATCAGAAGAGCGTTGTTGCTGTCGGGATGGAAGCCAAGCGTATGCTGGGCCGTACCCCGGGCAACATCGCTGCCATTCGTCCGATGAAAGACGGCGTGATCGCCGATTTCAGCGTGTGCGAAAAAATGCTCCAGTACTTCATCAATAAAGTGCACGAAAACAGCTTCCTGCAACCCAGTCCTCGCGTGTTGATCTGCGTTCCTTGCAAATCCACCCAGGTCGAGCGCCGCGCCATTCGCGAATCCGCTCTGGGTGCCGGTGCACGTGAAGTCTTCCTGATCGAAGAGCCCATGGCTGCCGCCATCGGTGCCGGTCTGCCGGTCGAAGAGGCCCGCGGCTCGATGGTCGTGGACATCGGCGGTGGTACCACTGAAATCGCCCTGATCTCGCTCAACGGTGTGGTGTACGCCGAATCCGTACGTGTTGGCGGCGACCGTTTCGACGAAGCGATCATCACTTACGTGCGTCGCAACTACGGCAGCCTCATCGGCGAATCCACCGCTGAGCGCATCAAGCAGGAAATCGGTACGGCCTATCCGGGCGGCGAAGTGCGTGAAGTCGACGTTCGTGGCCGTAACCTGGCCGAAGGCGTGCCACGTGCCTTCACCCTGAATTCCAACGAAGTGCTGGAAGCGTTGCAGGAATCTCTTGCGACCATCGTTCAGGCCGTCAAGAGCGCGCTGGAGCAGTCGCCTCCTGAACTGGCTTCGGACATCGCCGAGCGCGGTCTGGTGCTGACCGGCGGCGGCGCGTTGCTGCGCGATCTGGACAAGCTGCTGGCTCAGGAAACCGGTCTGCCGGTCATCGTTGCCGAAGACCCGCTGACCTGCGTTGCGCGCGGCGGTGGCCGTGCGCTGGAAATGATGGACAAGCACACCATGGACCTGCTCTCCAGCGAATAACTCGCCGGAAACGCTACCATGATGAGCGTAACGGGCGGCACTTAACGGTGCTGCCTGTTCGTGTCCGACCTGTTGACGTCCTGCTGTTGTATTGAAGGCGCGATGCTGCAAGTCTGACACCCTGTACTTCCATCAATCCGCACCAGGCCGGTTTCATGTCGCATGAATAAGCACAGCCAAACACAAGCATCCCTGGAAGGAGCGGCCTATTAAACCGCTTTTCTCAAAGGGCCCGTCGCTGGGCGTTCGCCTGTTGGTGCTGGTCGTCCTGTCCGTGGCCGTCATGGTCGTGGATGCACGCTTCACGCTGCTCAAGCCTGTTCGCAGTCAGATGTCGCTGGTGCTGATGCAGTCCTACTGGATCGCCGATCTGCCGGAGCGTTTGTATCAGGGTGTTGCCAGTCAGTTCGGCAGCCGCACCGAGCTTGCCGCCGAAAACGAAAAACTCAAGACCGAGAACCTGCTGTTGCAAGGCCGCCTGCAAAAACTGGCTGCCCTGACCGAGCAGAACGTGCGCCTGCGCGAGTTGCTGAACTCCTCGGCATTGGTCAACGAAAAAGTGGAAGTGGCCGAACTGATCGGCATGGACCCCAATCCCTTCACCCACCGCATCATCATCAACAAAGGTGAGCGCGACGGCGTTGTGCTGGGCCAGCCGGTGCTCGATGCGCGCGGGCTGATGGGGCAGGTTGTCGAGTTGATGCCGTATACCTCGCGCGTTCTGCTGCTGACCGACACCACCCACAGCATCCCGGTGCAGGTCAATCGCAACGGCCTGCGCGCCATCGCCAGCGGGACCGGCAATCCGGAGCGTCTGGAACTGCGCCATGTGGCGGACACCGCGGACATCAAGGAGGGCGACCTGCTCGTCAGCTCCGGTCTGGGGCAGCGCTTCCCGGCGGGCTATCCCGTGGCAACGGTCAAGGAAGTGATTCACGATTCCGGTCAGCCGTTCGCCATCGTTCGCGCGGTGCCGACAGCGGCGTTGAATCGCAGCCGTTATCTGTTGCTGGTGTTTTCCGATGGGCGCTCGCCGGAAGAGCGCGCCGCCGACGCTGCCCAGCAGCAGGAATCGCTGGACCGTCAATCCGCCGATCCGTCGGCCGTGCCGTCGGCGACGGTGCCGGGTGCTGCACCTGCCGCCACACCGAACAAGCCAGTGGTTCCGGCCACGGTGCCCAAGCCCGCGGCTGCGGGGCACGGCACCTCGGCTGCACCCGCCAGTGCGACCCCTCCGGCTGCAGCGCCGGCCACGGCCCCGGCGGCAACGTCCGCCAAGCCGCCGGCCAGCAAACCGCCCGCAAAACCTGCGACCAAGCCTGCGGCGCCTAAACCGGCCGCGCCCGCCGCTGCGCCTGCAGCGCCCCGCGAGAGGGAAGAATAATGGCTCGTCACGCTCCGGCCAGAAACGGCTGGGTGGTCTGGCTGACCTTCGTCATCGGCCTGCTGCTCAGCGTTTCGCCGCTGCCGCAATTCATGGAAATCTTCCGCCCGCTGTGGCTCGCGCTGCTGTTGGCGTTCTGGGCCCTCGCGCTGCCGCACAAGATCGGTATGGTGACCGCCTGGATGCTGGGTCTGGCCGAGGATGTGCTGTACGGAACGCTGCTTGGGCAGAATGCCCTGATTCTCACGCTGATCACGTTTTTGGTGTTGTCGCTGCAGCAACGGTTGCGCATGTTCCCGATGTGGCAGCAATGCCTGGTGATTCTGGTGATTTTCGGCCTCGCGCAACTGGTGCAGCTGTGGCTAAGCGCGCTGACCGGCAACCGTCAGCCGACGCTTGCGCTGGTGCTGCCGGCGTTGGTCAGCGCATTGCTGTGGCCGTGGGTCAGTTACGGCCTGCGCGGGCTACGCTTGCGCTTGAAGATCAACTGAAACAGCAGATTGCGCGCAGCCTCCTGTGGGAGCGATGTCTCAGAGCAAGCGTCACCTGTTTTCACGCAACGCCTAAGCTGAAGATCACTGACACGGAGACGTCCCATGCCCCAACTTCTTCTCGCTTCTGGCTCCCCGCGTCGTCGTGAGTTGCTGACGCAGATCGGCGTGCCGTTCAAGACCCTTGGCACCGACATCGACGAAACCCCGCTCAAAGACGAAACCCCCGCCGCCTACGTCGAGCGCCTTGCTCGCGGCAAGGCCGATGCCGGTCTGCTGCAGCTCGCCAACGATCCCGCTTACTCGACGGCTTGCGTCCTCGGGGCCGACACCGCCGTGGTGCTCGATGGGCGGATTCTCGGCAAGCCTGCGGACGAAACCGAGGCGCTGGCCATGCTCGCGGCACTTTCCAATCGCGAACACGATGTCCTGACCGCCGTCGCCGTGGTGGACGAGCAGCATTGCGAAACCCGCGTGGTCAGCAGCCGCGTGCGGTTCCGTCCCATTTCCGAGCAGGAAGCGCGGGCATACTGGGCCAGCGGCGAACCTTGCGACAAGGCCGGCAGTTATGGCATCCAGGGACTGGGCGCCGTATTCGTCGAGAACCTCAGTGGCAGCTATTCCGCAGTGGTGGGTCTTCCGTTGTGCGAAACCGCAGAAATGCTTCAGCGTTTCGGCATACCCTGTTGGCAATGTCTGGAAGGTGACACGCCATGAGTGAAGAGATTCTGATCAACATCACGCCGATGGAGTCGCGCGTGGCCGTCGTTGAGAACGGGGTTTTGCAAGAGGTTCACGTCGAACGGACCCAGCGTCGCGGTATCGTCGGCAACATCTACAAAGGCAAGGTCGTGCGCGTGCTGCCTGGCATGCAGGCGGCGTTCATCGACATCGGTCTGGACCGCGCTGCGTTCATTCATGCATCGGAAATCTCCATGCGTGAAGGGCCGGCCGTCGAAACCATCAGTTCGCTTGTCCATGAAGGTCAGAGTCTGGTGGTGCAGGTCACCAAAGACCCGATCGGCAGCAAGGGCGCACGGCTGACGACCCAGTTGTCGATCCCGTCCCGCTATCTGGTGTACATGCCTCGCACAGCCCACGTCGGCATTTCCCTGAAGATCGAAGACGAAGCCGAGCGCGAACGTCTTAAGCAGGTCGTCAGCGACTGCGTGGCCAAAGAAGGCATCAAAGAGAAGGGCGGGTTCATCCTGCGCACGGCAGCAGAAGGCGCCGGCGCGGACGAAATCATGATGGACATCCGCTATCTGCGTCGCTTGTGGGACCAGATCGGCGAACAGATCAAGACCATCAGCCCCGCCAGCGTGATCTATGAAGACCTGGGCCTCGCGCTGCGCACGCTGCGTGACCTGGTCAGCCCCAAGATCGAAAAGATCCGCATCGATTCCCGCGAAACCTTCCAGAAGACCACCCAGTTCGTCGATGAGCTGATGCCCGAAATCGCCGATCGCCTGGAGCACTATCCGGGCGAGCGGCCGATCTTCGATCTGTACGGTGTCGAAGACGAAATCCAGAAAGCCCTGGAGCGCAAAGTGCCGCTCAAGTCCGGCGGTTATCTGGTGATCGATCCGGCCGAGGCCATGACCACCATCGACGTCAACACCGGCGCCTTCGTGGGGCATCGCAACCTCGAAGAAACCATCTTCAAGACCAATCTGGAAGCGGCCACCGCCATTGCCCGCCAACTGCGCCTGCGTAATCTGGGCGGCATCATCATCATCGATTTCATCGACATGGAGGATGGCGAGCATCAACGGCAGGTCCTGCGCACGCTGGAGAAACAACTCGAGCGCGATCATGCCAAGACCAACATCATCGGCATCACCGAGCTTGGACTGGTGCAGATGACCCGCAAGCGCACCCGCGAAAGTCTTGAACAGGTGCTCTGCGAGCCGTGCGTCAGTTGCCAGGGACGGGGCAAGCTGAAAACCCCGGAAACCATCTGCTACGAGATATTCCGTGAGATTCTGCGTGAAGCGCGGGCCTATCAGGCGCTGGGTTATCGAGTGCTGGCCAACCAGAAAGTGGTCGATCGTCTGCTCGACGAAGAGTCAGGCAATGTGGCCGAACTGGAGGTGTTCATCGGCAGGACCATTCGTTTTCAGGTCGAGACCATGTATTCCCAGGAACAATACGACGTTGTACTGCTCTGATTCTGCGCTAAACATGGTGTGAAGCCCCGCGCAGACGCGTGCGCGGCAGTCAAAATGAGAACCTGGCCAGAGAGGCCGACGGCATGGATGCCCTTCAAAGAGAATCTTGCGTGGCAAATGAGCACCTCCCGGACATCACAACATCTGCACCGTTGAGCCAGACGCCACGTGTAAGCTCGCTGTGCGGAGGCTCGGCGGCATGGAGCGTCTGACCCGGTTTTTCGCGGTGCTGACCCGCTGGGGACTGAGCCTGTGCGCCCTGGTGGTCGTGCTTATTGCGTTGTACGTCAGCGTCGGCCGCGAGCTGGTGCCGATGGTGGCCGAGTACCGCGCCGACGTCGAAACCAAGGCGCAGGCCGCGTTGGGCATGCCGATCAGCGTCGGACGCCTGGAAGGCAGCTGGAGCGGGTTTGCGCCGGTGTTCGTCGCGCGCGACGTGATGATCGGGCAGGGCGCCAGCGCGGTGCGTCTGGATCATGTGCGGGCAGTGCCTGATCTGTGGGCCAGCATCACCGCGCGGGAAGTGCGCCTGGCGCGCCTCGAACTCGACGGGCTGCAGCTGGGCCTCAAGGAAGACAAGGACGGACACTGGGCGTTGCAGGGCCTGCCGGTGCAGGATGACAAGCCGTTCGATCCGGAACAGGTGCTGACCCAGATGCAGATGATCGCTCAGCTGTCGTTGTTCGACAGCCAGATCACGCTGCAACCCTACGACCAATCCCCGTTGACCCTCACTTATGTCAGCCTGAGCCTCAAGACCGGCAGTCTGCATCAGCGGCTGGACGCGCGCATGACCTTGCCTGACGGCCAGCCGCTGTCCATGAACGTGCGGTCAAAAGTGCGCGCACATGAATGGCGCGATGGCGAAGCCGAGGCGTATCTGAGCCTGCCTCAGAGTGACTGGTCGCACTGGCTGCCGAAAAGCCTGACCCGCGACTGGAAGATCAACACGCTCAAGGCCGGCGGCGAGTTCTGGATGACGTGGGGCAAGGGCACGCTGCAGACCGCCGTCGCGCGGTTGAACGCACCCCGGTTCAAGGGCGCTTTCGCGGATCGCAAGCCTTCGACCATCGACAATCTGGCGCTCAATGCCTGGTTTCAGCGTGACGACAAGGGTTTCAATGTCGCGGTTAATTCGCTGGCGATGGACCTGGACAGCAAGCGCTGGGAAAGCCGCCTTCAGCTACAGCAGACCGCCGCCACCGCCGACAGTCAGGAGCTGTGGCACGTGCAGGCGGACCGCGTCGACCTGACACCGATCACGCCACTGCTCGATTCGCTGGCGCCGCTGCCCGACAAACTGATGGTGGCGCTCGACCATCTTCACTTCACCGGCGGCGTGCGTAACCTGCTGCTCGACTATCGCCCGCAGGCGGAAGGGCCGAAGCGGGTAAGCTTCGCCGCGAACCTGGACAAGCTGGGTTTTGACGCCTATCACGGGGCGCCAGCGGCAGGAAATGTCAGCGGCGCGATCAGCGGTGATCTCGGTCAGGGCGAACTGAGGCTGAACACCGATGACTTCATGCTGCACCTGGACCCGATCTTCAAGAACGAATGGAAGTACCGCCACGCCGAGGCGCGCCTGACCTACGCGCTCGACGATCAGGGTTTCACCTTGATCGCGCCGTACATCAAAGTGCTTGGCGATGAAGGAAAGATCGCGAGCGATTTTCTGATTCGGCTGCACTTCAACCACGATCAGGAAGACTACATGGACCTGCGCGTGGGCATGGTCGACGGCGATGGCAAATACACCTCCAAATACCTGCCCGCGATGCTCAATCCGGGCGTCGATCAATGGCTGCGCACGGCGGTCCTGAGCGGCGACGTCAAAGAAGGTTTTTTCCAGTATCAAGGCTCGATCAATCATGACGCGGCCGATGTCGCGCGTGTGATCACGCTGTTCTTCAAGGTGCAGAATGCCAACCTGGCGTTCCAGCCTGGCTGGCCGCAGCTGACGGGCGTGGACGGCAATGTCTTCGTGGAAAACAGCGGCGTGCGCATCCGTGCCAGCAAAGGGCAATTGCTTGGCACGCAGGTGCGCAACGTGGCCGTGGATGTCCCGCATGTACCCGCCGGACAGACCAGCCATCTGTTGGTCAACGGTGATTTCGACGGCAGCTTGCAGGATGGCATGAAGATTCTGCAGGAGGCGCCGATCGGCACCGGGCAGACCTTCGCGGGATGGCAGGCCGAAGGGCCGCTGCAAGGCCACATCAATCTGGATGTCCCGCTGGTCAAGGGGCAGGAGCCCAAGGTGGCCGTGGACTTCACCACTGACGGCGCTCGTCTGAAGCTGGCTGATCCGGTGCTGGAGCTGACGCAGCTCAGAGGCAATTTCCGTTTCGACTACGCCAAGGGGCTCAGCGGCAAGAGCATCAAGGCGGTGGCGTTCGACAAACCGGTGAACGCCGAGATTTTCGCCGAAGGTAAACCGGGTGCGCCGGTGACGCGGATCACCGCCAGCAGCCAGATCGCAACCAAACGTCTGACCGACTGGCTGGGCGTCACTCAGCCGTTGCCGGTCTCGGGCGAGCTGCCGTATCAACTGCAAGTCCTGCTCAACGGCGCTGACAGCCAGTTGCTGATCAATTCCAATCTGAAAGGCCTCACGGTCGACCTGCCGGCGCCCTTCGGAAAAACCGCCGATGACACCCGCGACACGGACCTGCGCATGAACCTGCAGGGTCCTGAACGGCGAATCAGCGTGGGCTACGGCAATCTGGCGAATCTGGCCTACGCTGCGCCTGCGGGCAAGCTGGCCGATGGCCGTGGCGAATTGTTCCTCGGTGAAGGCGGCGCCATCGTTCCGGACAGCAAAGGGCTGAGAGTCCGTGGCTCACTGTCGGAACTGGACATCGCCCCGTGGCAGGCCATGGCCGAGCGCTACGCAGGCAACGATCCCGGCGGCAGCGCCAAGCAATTGCTCAGTGGCCTCGATCTGCAGATCGGCAAGCTGACGGCGATGGGCACGACCCTCGATCAGGCCAATGTGCAGCTCAAGCGCAGCGACACCAGTTGGGGGCTGTCGCTGGACAGCACGAAGATCAAAGGCACCGCGACCTTGCCCGACAGCAAAGCCACGCCGATCGATATCAATCTGCTCTACGTGCGCCTGCCAGCGCCGGATCCCAACGCGGCGGTGGTCGAGAACGCGCCGGATCCGCTGGCCGATGTCGACCCGCGCAAGATCCCGGCGATGAACATCAAGGTCACGCAGTTGTTTCAGGGCGACCAACTGGTCGGCGCCTGGTCGCTCAAAGTGCGTTCTACGCCAACGGGCATTCAACTCAATGATATGAATCTGGGCCTCAAAGGCATGGCCTTGTCGGGCAACGGCGGCTGGGAAGGCGCGCCCGGCAGCACCGGCAGCTGGTTCAAGGGCCAGGTGACCGGCAAGAATCTGGCCGACGTGCTCAAGGCGTGGGGTTTCGCGCCCACTGTCACCAGCCAGGAATTCGAGATGAATGCCGATGGCCGCTGGCCGGGTTCGCCTGCCTGGGTTGGCCTGAAACGCTATTCCGGCAGCCTCGACGCCACGCTCAAGAACGGTCAGTTCGTCGAGGTGGAGGGCGGCGCCCAGGCGTTGCGGGTGTTCGGCCTGCTCAATTTCAATTCCATCGGTCGCCGCTTGCGTCTCGATTTCTCCGATCTGCTCGGCAAGGGCCTGGGTTACGACCGGGTGAAAGGTTTGCTGGTGGCCAGCGACGGGGTGTATGTCACGCGTGACCCGATCACGTTGATCGGGCCATCGAGCAATCTGGAGCTCAACGGTACGCTGGACATGGTTCGGGACCGGGTCGATGCCAAGCTGCTGGTGACGCTGCCGGTGACCAACAACCTGCCGATTGCCGCATTGATTGTCGGTGCGCCGGCCATTGGTGGCGCGCTGTTTCTGGTCGACAAGCTGCTGGGCGATCGCGTCGCGCGCTTCGCCAGCGTGCAATACAAGGTCGAAGGGCCGTGGAAAGAGCCTAAAATCACGTTCGATAAGCCGTTCGAGAAACCGCAGTAATCACAGTGCAGTGGTAGAGCGCCCGACGCTTTCTCGGATACAAAGCCGCTCTTGGCAGTAGGACCGGCTTCAGCCGGGAAGGGGTAGGGCAGTTACGATGAAACCGAGCGTCCGGGCGAGCTCATCGACTTTGCTTGGAGTACAGTGCAGTTCTATCGATCAAGGAGCGCCTATGTCCTTCGCGGTGATTCAGATGGTCAGCCAGAGCGATGTCGAGGGCAATCTGGCTCAGGCTCGCGGGCTGCTGGAGCGCGCGGCGGCGTCCGGCGCAAAGCTGGCGGTGCTGCCGGAAAACTTCGCCGCCATGGGCCGGCGCGATATTGCAGCCATTGGCCGTGCCGAGGCTTTGGGCGAAGGTCCGATCCTGCCATGGTTGAAACGGGCCGCTCGCGACCTCAAGTTATGGATTGTCGCCGGGACACTGCCGCTGCCGCCCGAAGGTCAGCCTGACGGCAAGGTGACGGCGTGTTCGCTGTTGGTCGATGACCGGGGTGAACAGGTGGCGCGCTACGACAAGCTGCACTTGTTCGACGTGGACGTGGCCGATGCTCGCGGGCGTTATCGCGAATCCGACGATTACGCCCACGGCAGCCATGTGGTGGTGGCCGATACACCGGTTGGCAAATTGGGCCTGACGGTCTGTTACGACCTGCGTTTCCCGGAGCTGTACACCGCGCTGCGCGAAGCCGGGGCTGAATTGATTACCGCGCCATCGGCCTTCACGGCCGTCACTGGCGCGGCGCATTGGGAGATCCTGTTGCGCGCGCGAGCCATCGAGACTCAGTGCTACCTGCTGGCGGCGGCGCAAGGCGGGGTTCATCCAGGACCCAGGGAAACATTTGGACACGCGGCGATCATAGATCCATGGGGCCGCGTGCTGGCCGAGCAGGCACAGGGTGAAGCCGTGCTGCTGGCCGAACGAGACAGTCAAGAGCAAGCGTCCATCAGGGCGCGAATGCCGGTAGCGAATCACCGGCGATTTTTTTCGCAGGACGCCTTGCGGCCTGCCAACACCCCGGAGTGAATATGAGCGACTTGTCCTCAGTCAGCGAACACCTTCTGGCGCCAGGCGGCCTGAGCATCGACAGCCTGCAATCAGTGCTGGGAGAGCTTGCCGGTCCAGGGATCGACGCGGCCGACCTGTATTTCCAGGGCCAGATTTCCGAGTCGTGGGCTCTGGAAGATGGCATCGTCAAGGAAGGCAGCTTCAACCTCGACCAGGGTGTCGGCGTGCGTGCGCAGTCGGGTGAAAAAACCGGTTTCGCCTACAGCAACGCCATCACGCCGGACGCGCTGAGCCAGGCGGCCCGCGCTGCCCGCTCGATATCCCGCGCCGGGCAGAATGGCCGGGTTCAGGCGTTCACCTCTCAAGATGTTGCCCAGCTGTACGCACCGGATAACCCGCTGGAAGTGATGACGCGGGCCGAAAAGGTCGAGTTGCTCAAGCGTGTGGACATCGCGACCCGGGCGCTCGACCCGCGCATCCAGCAGGTGTCGGTCAGCATGGCCGGTGTCTGGGAACGCATCCTCGTGGCCTCGACCGATGGCAGCCTGGCCGCGGACGTCCGCCCGCTGGTGCGTTTCAACGTCAGCGTGATCGTCGAGCAGAACGGCCGACGCGAACGTGGTGGCCACGGCGGCGGCGGGCGTACCGATTACCGCTATTTCCTCAGCGAAGACCGTGCGATGGGCTATGCCCGCGAAGCGTTGCGTCAGGCGCTGGTCAATCTGGAAGCCATCCCGGCGCCAGCTGGCACGCTGCCGGTGGTCTTGGGTTCGGGCTGGTCCGGCGTGCTGCTGCATGAAGCGGTCGGTCATGGTCTGGAAGGTGACTTCAACCGCAAGGGCAGCTCCGCGTACAGCGGCCGAATGGGCGAAATGGTCGCTTCCAAGCTCTGCACCATCGTCGATGACGGTACGCTGGCCGGGCGTCGCGGCTCTCTGAGCGTGGACGACGAAGGCACGCCGACCGAATGCACCACGCTGATCGAGAACGGTGTGCTCAAAGGCTATATGCAGGACAAGCTCAACGCTCGTCTGATGGGTGTCGCGCGTACCGGCAACGGTCGCCGCGAGTCCTATGCGCACCTGCCGATGCCGCGCATGACCAACACTTACATGCTCGGTGGCCAGAGCGATCCGGAAGAAATCATCAAGTCAGTGAAGAAGGGTATCTACTGCGCCAATCTGGGCGGCGGTCAGGTCGACATTACCAGCGGCAAATTCGTGTTCTCCACCAGCGAGGCCTACCTGATCGAAGACGGCAAGATCACGGCGCCCGTCAAAGGCGCGACCCTGATCGGTAACGGCCCGGAGTGCATGAGCCGGGTGTCGATGGTCGGCAACGATCTGTCGCTGGACAGCGGCGTGGGCACGTGCGGCAAGGACGGCCAGTCGGTGCCGGTCGGCGTGGGTCAACCGACGCTGAAGATCGATGCGATCACCGTGGGTGGCACGGGCGGATAAGGTTTGGAACTGTAGGAGCGCGCTTGCCCGCGATTGTGGCGTGTCAGCCACCCCATCTGTCACAGACAGATCGCATTCGCGGGCAAGCGCGCTCCTACGGGCTTAGCGAAGGCCGCGCTTGGTTTCGTCCAGTTCGCGGATGTATTTGAAGATTTTGCGGGTCGCGGTCGGGGCCTTGTTTTGCTTGGCCTCATGCTGAGCCTGGCGGATCAGCGAACGCAATTGCTGACGGTCGGCTTCGGGGTATTCATTGACGAACTGCTCGAGCACCTCGTCAGTACCGGACACCAGGCGATCGCGCCAGCGTTCCAGATTATGAAAGCGCTCGTTGTACTGGCGCGTGGAGGCGTCGAGCTGATCGAGCAGCACCAGGATTTCATCTAGGTTCTGATCGCGCATCAGCCGGCCAATGAATGAAATATGGCGTTTGCGCGCGATGTGCGCGGTGTGCTTGGGAGCATCGGCCAGCGCCCGACGCAACTCGTCGGTAAGAGGCAGCTTGGCCAGCACATCGGGCTTGAATGTCGTCAAGCGTTCGCCCAGATCCACCAGAGCGTGAAGCTCTTTTTTGATCTGGGTTTTGCTTTTCTCTCCGTCGAAGGAGTCGTCGTAAGAATCAACCATGGGGGACGTCCGCAAATAAACGCCGCCATGATAACCAGTCAGGGGCCTGTTGTCCGGCCCAGTCGGTATTCGGTATCTGCCGAAATCAGAATTTGATGGAGAAAGTCATGAGTGCATCAGAAAGCGTCGGCCCACAGGCCTTGCCGGCACTGCAACAACAGGTCGAGCAGATCGTCGCTGAAGCCCGGCGCCAGGGCGCGACGGCGTGTGAGGTTGCCGTTTCGCTGGAGCAGGGCTTGTCTACTTCGGTCCGCCAGCGCGAAGTCGAGACGGTCGAGTTCAACCGGGACCAGGGCTTTGGCATCACCTTGTACGTCGGCCATCGCAAAGGCTCGGCCAGCACTTCCGCCAGCGGCCCGGATGCCATTCGTGAAACCGTTGCCGCTGCGTTGGCCATCGCCAAGCACACCTCGGAAGACGAAAGCTCGGGTCTGGCCGATGCCGCGCTGATGGCCAAGGAGCAACCGGATTTCGATTTGTTCCACCCTTGGGACATCAGCCCCGAACAGGCCATCGAGCGCGCACTGATCTGTGAAGCGGCGGCATTCGACGCCGACAGCCGGATCAAGAACGCCGACGGCACGACGCTCAACGTGCATCAGGGCTGCCGCGTGTACGGCAACAGCCACGGTTTCATCGGCGGCTATGCCTCGACCCGTCACAGTCTCAGCTGCGTGATGATCGCCGAAGGCGAAGGCCAGATGCAGCGCGATTACTGGTACGACGTCAATCGTCAGGGCGAACTGCTGATGGACGCAGCCCTCATCGGCAAGAAGGCCGCCGAGCGCGCGGCCAGTCGGCTGGGCGCGCGTCCCGTCCCCACCTGCGAGGTGCCGGTGCTGTTTTCGGCGGAGCTGGCAGGCGGGCTTTTTGGCAGCTTCCTCGGCGCGATCTCGGGCGGCAATCTGTATCGCAAGTCGTCTTTCCTCGAAGGCGCGATCGGTCAGCGGCTGTTCCCGGAGTGGATGACCATCGACGAGCGTCCGCATCTGATGCGTGCCATGGGCAGTTCGGCGTTTGACGGTGACGGCCTTGCGACCTACGCCAAACCGTTCGTCGAGAACGGCGATCTGGTGTCGTACATCCTCAGCACGTATTCGGGCCGCAAACTGGGCCTGCCGAGCACCGCCAACGCGGGTGGCGTGCACAACCTGTTCGTCTCCCACGGCACTGAAGATCAGGCGGCTCTGATCCGCCGCATGGGACGCGGCCTGCTGGTCACCGAGCTGATGGGCAGCGGCCTGAACATGGTCACCGGCGACTATTCACGCGGCGCCGCGGGTTTCTGGGTCGAAAACGGCGAGATCCAGTTCCCGGTCCAGGAAGTGACCATCGCCGGCAACATGAAGGACATGTTCAAGCAGATCGTCGCTGTGGGCAGCGACCTCGAACTGCGCAGCAACATTCGCACAGGGTCCGTACTGATCGAGAAAATGACCGTCGCGGGGAGCTGATATTTCCTGCGTTGCCAGCGTCATCCAAAGGCCTGCTCCGATTTCGGTGCAGGCCTTTTTTTGTGTATTCGCCCCCATCGCGCTCGCTGTAGGCAGCACCGGTTTTCCCGCCGTTTGCGTGACAAGCCACGCTGCTGCCCGTCCACCTGCGCATCCACACTGCGAAACGTCGGGGTTGTTTTGATTCTCGAACTCATTTAATAATGAATATCATTCGCTAAATGAGCCTCGGTCATGGGTACTGTTCTGCACGAGTCGCCTCACCTGGAAAACTGGCGTGCGTTGAGTCTGCGGATTCGCTGTGCCCTTGATCCCGACGAGCCTCGTGTCATTCAGCATTACCTGGCCGAAGGCCGTTATCTGGCACGTTTTACGGCAACGCCCCAGGCGCTGATCGTCGAAAGCACGTTCCGTCTGCTGATCGATACCGCCCGCGACACTGCGCTGCCATGGCACTGGCGCTGCCTGTGTCTGGATCAGGCCTGGCGTCCGCTCCACGACATGCAGGCCCTCTCGCATTCCTCTAATCAGCGCCAACGCTGGCAGGCCTTCGCCCATCAACTGGCGACCTGCGTGTTGCTGCCCTCGATTTCTCTCGCTGAACTGATGCAAGGATCCACCGATGAGTAATACCCGTATCGAACGCGACAGCATGGGCCAACTTGAGGTCCCGGCCGAGGCCCTGTACGGCGCGCAGACCCAGCGTGCGGTGAACAACTTCCCCGTCAGCAAGTTGCGCATGCCTGGCCAGTTCATCCGAGCGCTGCTGCTGGCAAAGGCCGCTGCCGCCCAGGCCAACCTTGAACTCGGGCAGATTTCCGAAGGGCAGAGCAAGGCCATCTTCACCGCCTGCAAAGACCTGCTGGCCAGCGATTACATGACACATTTTCCCGTCGATGTTTTCCAGACCGGCTCGGGTACCAGCACCAACATGAACGCCAACGAGGTGATCGCCACGCTCGCCAGCCGGGTACTGGGTGAACCGGTCAACGCCAACGATCACGTCAACTGTGGTCAGAGCAGCAATGACATTATCCCGACGACGATTCACGTCAGCGCCGCCTTGGCGATTCACGAGCAACTGCTCCCGGCGCTGGCGCACCTCATTCAGGTGATCGATCAGAAAGCCGTGCAGGTTCATCCGTTCGTCAAGACCGGCCGTACTCACCTGATGGATGCCATGCCAGTGCGCATGAGCCAGGTGCTCAATGGCTGGGCGCAGCAAATCAAAGCCAACGTCGAGCACCTTGAAAACCTGCTGCCAAGTCTGCAGGCGTTGGCCCAAGGGGGTACGGCGGTAGGCACGGGCATCAATGCGCACCCGGAGTTCGCCTCGCGTTTCGCCACGCACCTGAGCCGCTTGAGCGACGTCGGCTTCGTGCCGGGCAAGGACCTGTTCGCCCTGATCGGTTCCCAAGACACGGCAGTGGCCGTTTCCGGCCAGCTCAAGGCAACCGCCGTGTCGCTGATGAAAATCGCCAACGACCTGCGCTGGATGAACTCCGGCCCGCTGGCCGGCCTGGGTGAGATCGAGCTCGAAGGCCTGCAGCCGGGCTCTTCGATCATGCCGGGCAAGGTCAATCCGGTGATTCCGGAAGCCACCGCGATGGTCGCCGCACAGGTCATCGGCAACGACGCGACGATCACTGTCGCTGGCCAGTCGGGCAATTTCGAGTTGAACGTGATGCTGCCGGTCATCGCTCACAACCTGTTGCAAAGCATCGAGCTGCTGGCCACCTCCAGCCGCCTGCTGGCCGACAAGGCCATCGCAACCTTCAAGGTCAACGAGGCCAAGCTCAGGGAAGCGCTGTCGCGTAATCCGATTCTGGTGACGGCGTTGAACCCGATCATTGGCTATCAGAAAGCCGCCGAGATCGCCAAGACCGCTTACAAGGAAGGTCGCCCGATCATCGACGTCGCGCTGGAGCACACCGATCTGGACCGCGCTCGGCTGGAAACCCTGTTGAACCCGGAAAAACTCACTGCCGGCGGGATCTGACCGTCTGCTACCGCCCACGCTACCGATCGAGGAGGCACGCCATGGAGCATTGGAAAAGCACCATTCTGAAAGGCAACAGCTGTTTCAACCGTGGCGATCTGGTCGACGCCCGCGAGCTCTATCTGCAAGCGCTGGCGCTTGCTCAAGTCCTGCTCGAGCGCTGGGGCGACCCCGATGAGGCGGTGGCGGCATTCGTGATTTCTCACCACAACCTCGCGGACCTGCACCTGAGCCTGAAACAGCCGGAGGAGAGTGCCGAGTACCTGTGCTCCGCGCATCAACGCCTCCTGCACGTGATCCAGAACCCCAACCTTGCGCCTGCGTTGCGTCAGGCCGCCTTCCGCCACAGCAACAAGACCTACAGCGAACTGTTGGGCTTCATCAGCGAACACGGTGAATACCCACGTACCCATCGCCTGCTCAACAGCACGGGCGAACACTCACGTTCGGCGCTTCAGCGCAACGCCGCTGCCGCCGGCACTTTGTCCTTTGGAGTCCATTGATATGCCGTATACCTTGCCTGCCTTGCCATACGCCTACGATGCCCTTGAGCCGCACATTGATGCGCAAACCATGGAAATCCACTACACCAAACACCACCAGACCTACATCAACAACCTCAACGCAGCCGTGGACGGCACTGAGTACGCCGACTGGCCGATCGAAAAACTGGTCGCCAGCGTGGCGCAATTGCCGGAAAAACTGCGTCCTGCGGTGATCAATCAGGGCGGTGGTCACGCCAACCATTCGCTGTTCTGGGAGGTCATGAGTCCTTCAGGTGGCGGTCTGCCGTCGGGCGAACTGGCGAAGGCCATCGAGTCGCAGCTCGGCGGCTTCGAAGCATTCAAAGATGCCTTCACCAAAGCCGCGCTGACTCGTTTTGGCAGTGGCTGGGCTTGGCTGAGCGTCACGCCGCAGAAACAACTGATCGTCGAAAGCAGCGGTAATCAGGACAGCCCGCTGATGAACGGCAACACGCCGATTCTGGGGCTGGATGTCTGGGAACACGCCTATTACCTGCGCTATCAGAATCGTCGACCTGAATACATCGCGGCCTTCTACAACGTCGTGAACTGGGACGAAGTGGCCAAGCGATACGCAGCCGCTCAGGCCTGAATCCCATCACGAGAAGTAGACGATCTATGCCTTCGGATTTCCTCACCATCAGCAGCGGACGCTTGTTGCGTCTGGCCATTGGTTCGATTCTTTTGCTGGCTGGCACCGGGCTGCTCATCGCTCAGGGCCTGTCCTGGCTGAGCCTTGAACCCAGAATGTTGAGGGCGCTGGAAGGCGGAGCGCTGTGCGCCTTGGGCACTGCCCTTGGCGCGGTACCGGTGCTGGTGATTCGCGGGATGCCGGTGGCGGTGTCCGACGGCTTGCTGGGGTTCGGCGCGGGCATCATGCTCGCGGCGACGGCGTTTTCCCTGATCGTGCCAGGCTTGAGCGCCGCTCAGGATCTGGGTTTCTCGCCTTGGGGTGCGGGCGCCCTGATCAGTGCTGGCATTCTGGCTGGCGCTGTCGGGCTTTTCATCGTGGATTCGCTGGTTTCGCAGGGCCCGCAGCTGTCCGAGGTCGCGGAAAAACCGGCCATTCCTTCCAATATCTGGCTGTTCGTCATCGCCATCGTCGCCCACAACATTCCGGAAGGCATGGCCGTGGGCGTCTCGGCGGGCGCAGGCCTGGCCCATGCCGACAGCTTGGCCATGGGCATCGCGTTGCAAGATGTGCCAGAAGGGCTGGTGATTGCGCTGGTACTGGCGGCCGCTGGCATGTCGCGTCTGAACGCATTTCTGATCGGCGCCGCTTCCGGTCTGGTGGAGCCGGTCTTCGCCGTGCTGTGTGCCTGGCTGGTGGAAATCGCCGCGCTGTTGTTACCCGTCGGCCTTGCGCTGGCAGCGGGAGCGATGCTGCTGGTCGTCACCCATGAAATCATCCCGGAGTCGCGCCGCAACGGTCATGACAAGATCGCAAGCTTCGGGCTGCTGGTCGGTTTCTGCCTCATGATGGTGATGGACACCGCGTTGGCGTAAGCCGGGCGGCGGCTGGCTGGCGTTGCAGTTCGAACATGCGCCAGCGGACGGTCGCGTTCAGCATTGGCCGAGCTTTGCGAGTGTCGTGCTGTCCGGCTTGCCCTCGAAAAACGCATCGAGCACTTCATTGAACAGAGGGTTTTGTGGTGCGACGCTGGCAAACAGCGTCATGCTCGAGCGCAGTTTCATGTCGTCTGGTGAGCCCATGATCTCGGTCGCGCTGCGATGTCGCCATTTCAACAGTGCTCGCCCGCAACTTTCCAGGCGCGGTCCCAGACAAGCATGCTGAATATAGGCCAGCGCTTCTTCACGACCGGAAATCCCGTAGCGCTGCGCCATCTCGCTATGGCCCAAGCCTTTCAGCTGCGGGAAAACGAACCACATCCAGTGGCTGCGCTTACGGCCGTTCTGCAACTCGGCGAGCGCGCGCTCGAAGACCGGTTCCTGCGCATCCAGAAAACGTTGCAGATCATGATCGTCTTTCATTTCAGCCTCCTGCGGTCTGGTGATGCTCATGAAGGTATGACTTCCTTCGCGCGCATTGTTCCCGACCGATTCAAGCGCCTTGCCCGCGCTCCGATAAAAACCCTTATAATCCTGCGCCTATTTCTTCCTGATGCGAGATCCGCCGTGAGCTTACCGCCGTGCCCAAAATGCAATTCCGAGTACACCTATGAAGACGGCTCGCAACTCGTCTGCCCGGAATGCGCCCACGAGTGGTCCGCCGACGGCGCTGCCGACGTGAACGACGACGTGAAGGTGATCAAGGACGCGGTCGGCAACACGCTGCAGGACGGCGACACGGTCACCGTGATCAAAGACCTGAAAGTCAAAGGCTCCTCGCTGGTCGTGAAAGTGGGCACGAAGGTGAAAAACATTCGCCTGGTCGACGGCGACCACGACATCGACTGCAAGATCGACGGCATCGGCGCGATGAAACTGAAGTCAGAATTCGTCAAAAAGGGCTGAAGCGGCAGTTTGCTGACTCCCCAAAGCTGTCCGCGGGATCCCCAGGATTCCAGGCCAAACCCCAAAACCGGTGGGAGCGAGCTTGCTCGCGAAGGCTGACTTCCAGACACTGCATCTCCACAGTATGCACTGACCTCTTCCCGGCTGAAGCCGGTCCTACAGACGCTACAAGCTTTTCGTAGGACCGGCTTCAGCCGGGAAAGCGTCGGATGCCAAGGCGCATTCTTTAGGCCGGGCAAACTTCCCAGGTTTGCATGTCTTATCCTTCCAACACTTCGGATTTTTCCTACGGGCACAGTGGCTCTTCTATCGCTGTGTCCCCGCGAATTTTCATAGCCTTGCAGCCTTGTAATGGGCTGGGTGATGGATAGCTTGGATGTCGAGTTTTTATGAATATTTCAAAGAGAACATGGAAGGCATGGGGTTGCCTGCGCCTGAGTCGCTTTTCGGCTCGGTCACGAGCGCAGTTGCAACAGCGAGCACGCTGCTTGGCCAGATTGATAAATTCGGTCAGCGGGTGACGATCAGTGAACTTTTACGCGCTGGCACGAAGCTGGAGCAATTGGCGATGATCGGAGCGTGCTCGGCAGCGTTCTACGTCGGTGCGGTGATTGGCAGTATTGCCGTTGCCACCGGAAGAGCGCTTGGCAATGGCACAACGCTGGGGGACGTGCTCCTTACTGCGCAAAAACTCGACCTCATGGCTGATTGGCTCGCCCACTGTCTGCACCGGTATCCAGGCATGTACCAAACCGCCACCTCAAACAGGGCCAGCTATCGATTCTTGGGACATGTAGTGTGAGGGACTCAATCTTGCTGCTGACGGTTGCTACCCTCGTCGCATCTGCTGCATGGGTGTTCTGGCACTACCTTGCCTTGGATGGATTTCAGCTACTCAGCACCGTTGCGGTTGTAGCGCTGGCAGTGGACAACGTGCGCTTGCGACGCCGCATCAGCTTGGCAAATTGATCCCGAACGTATTTTCGCCGTGTGCGCTGCGCACAAAGACGGTGCCGCCGTGCATCAAGGCGATGGCCTTGACGATGGCCAGGCCAAGGCCGTGGTTGGCGCCGCTGTTGCTGCGCGAAGCGTCGACGCGATAGAAACGTTCGAACAGCCGGGGCAGGTGCTCGCCGGATATTTCAACGCCGGGGTTAGTGACGCCGATGCTGACGTGGTCCCCTTCATCGGCGATCTCCACGACAATCAAATGCCCGGGTGACGTGTGCTGCACGGCGTTGTGCAGCAGGTTGATCAAGGCCCGGCGCAGATGTGCTTTCTCGATGCGCGCGCTGGCATCACCCCGCACCTGAACCTGCACCTGTGCGTCTTCGAGGATGAAATCCAGATAGTCCAGGGTCTTCGCCACCTCTGCGGCGAGTGACGCCTGGCTCAGTTCCGTCGCCTTGCTGCCCTGATCGGCGCTGGCGAGAAACAGCATGTCATTGATGATCGAACGCAGCCGCTCAAGCTCTTCAAGGTTGGATTGCAGCACCTCGAAGTAATGTTCGGCGGAGCGCCCACGGGTCAGCGCCACTTGCGTCTGGCCGATGAGATTGGTCAGCGGCGAGCGCAGCTCATGAGCCACGTCCGCGTTGAACGACTCCAGCCGCGAATACGCCTGCTCGACCCGTTCCAGCGTCGAGTTGAACGAGGTCACGAACTGATCGAGCTCAGGCGGCAACGGCGACAGCTGCAAGCGCCCGCTCAGGCGGGGTGGCGCCAGCTTGCGCGCCTCCAGCGACAGGTCATGCAACGGCTTCAGACCGATCCGCGCCACCCAATACCCCAACGCCGACGCCAGCACGATGCCGATGGCGGCCAGACTGATCAGCGCGATCAGCAGGGAATGCTGCGTCTGCCAGAAGGTTTCGGTGTCGATCGCCGTCAGAAAACGCAACGGCGGACGCTGATCCTTCGCCGGAAACTGACTGACCAGCACCTTGAACGGGTAATCGTGATCCTTCAGGTTCAGGTCGCGCATGCCCAGCGGACCCTTGGCGAAGGTGCGGATGTCGGCGTCAGGGTTGCCGAATTCATAGGTCGGGTTGTCGCTGACCACCCAGAACCGCAGGCGTTTATCTTCCTCGCTCAGCAGTTTCAGCTTGGCGTTGATCTTGGCCCAGTGCTCGGGATTGCCATAACGCTGAACCGCTGACTCCAGCACGCTATAGCGCGCATCGACTTCGGCTTCCGGCAGCAAGCCCAGGCTTTTGTCCACCTGAAGATACAGAGCCCAGCCAATCAACAGAAACACCAGCAGCGCCACCAGCGCAAACATGCCGCTCAGGCGCAGGGCGATGGAATTACTCGACACGACGACTCTCCAGCACGTACCCCATGCCCCGGATCGTGTGCAGCAGTTTCTGCTCGAACGGCCCGTCCAGCTTGGCCCGCAGACGTTTTATCGCGACCTCGACGACGTTGGCATCGCTGTCGAAATTGATGTCCCAGACCATCTCGGCAATCGAGGTTTTCGATAGGATTTCGCCTTGGCGGCGAGCCAGTACGCTGAGCAGCGAGAACTCCTTGGCCGTCAGGTCCAGGCGCGCGCCGGCGCGGGTCGCCTTGCGGCTGATCAGATCGATCCACAGATCGGCAATGCTGATCTGCACCGGCTCGTGCCCCCCGCTGCGGCGGGTGAGCGCCTGCAGCCGGGCAACCAGCTCCAGAAAGGAAAACGGTTTGCCGAGGTAATCGTCGGCGCCTTCGCGCAGTCCGCGAACCCGGTCATCGACGTTCTCCCGCGCCGTCAGCATGATCACCGGGGTTTGCTTGCGGGCGCGCAAGGCACGCAGCACGCCGTAGCCATCCAGGCCGGGAAGCATGACGTCGAGAATGATGACCGCGTACTCGCTTTCCAGCGCCATGTGCAGGCCTTCGATGCCTTCGCGCGCGACATCGGTGGTGTATCCCTGTTCGGTCAGGCCGCGATGCAGGTAGTCCGCGGTTTTCTCTTCGTCTTCGATAATCAGGACGCGCATGGGTCCACTCTCACTTATTCGCTGCTTACTTTTCAGCAGTCATCAGGGCCGCAGGTTGCTTGCTCGTTGCGCTGGGTGTCGGGGTCGGACGTGGGCGGTGGAAGATTCGCTCAAGCTGCAGGTAAATCACCGGCGTCGTGAACAGCGTCAGCGCCTGGCTGACCAGCAATCCGCCCACAACGGCGATGCCCAGTGGCTGACGCAATTCAGCACCCACACCATAGCCGAGCATCAGCGGCAGAGCACCGAGCAGCGCCGCCAGCGTTGTCATGATGATCGGCCTGAACCGCGTCAGACACGCCTCATAGATCGCTTCCTGCGGCGATAACCCTTGGTGACGCTGGGCTTCGAGGGCAAAGTCCACCAGCAGAATGCCGTTCTTCTTGACGATGCCGATCAGCAGCACGATGCCGATCAGGCCCATGATCGAAAAATCCTGGCCCATCAGCCACAACAACAGCAGCGCGCCGATCCCGGCGGAGGGCAGGGTGGAAATGATCGTCAGCGGATGAACGAAGCTCTCATACAGCACGCCCAGAATGATGTACACCGCCACCAGCGCAGCAAGAATCAGCCACGGCTGGTTGGCCAGCGAGCTCTGAAACGCCTGGGCCGCGCCCTGGAAATTGCCGATGATTGAAGCCGGCAAGCCGATCTCGTTCTTGGCCTGATCGAGCAACACGACGGCGTCGCCCAGCGCAACGCCGGCCGACAGGTTGAACGAGAGGTTGGCGGCCGGGAACATGCCATCGTGACTGATCGACAGCGCGCCCATCTTCGGTGCGCCCACTTTGGCCAGCGCCGACAACGGCACCATCTCGTTGGTCAGCGGCGATCGCAGGTAAAAGTAATTCAGGCTTTCGGCCTTGCCACGCTGCTGGGGCTCAAGCTCCAGAATGACTTTGTACTGGTTGATGTCCGTCTGGTATTCGTTGATCTGACGCTGACCGAACGCGTCGTACAGCGCCTGATCGACATCGGCGGCGCTCAGACCGAAACGCGCCGCGGCGCTGCGGTCGATGTCCAGATGCGTCACGCTGCCGCCCAGTTGCAGGTCGTTGGACAGGTCGCGAAACGCCGGAAGGGTCTTGAGTTTCTCCGTGAGCTTTTGGGTCCAGACATTGAGCAGCGCGCCATCGTTGCTCTTGAGCACGTATTGATACTGCGCCCGGCTCGGGCCGGAGCTCAGGTTGATGTCCTGACCGGCGCGCAGATACAGCACGATGCCCGGTATCTTCGCAAGCTTGGGCCGGATGCGATCAATGAACTGGCTGGCCGACACGTCTCGGTCTTCGCGATCCTTGAGCGCAATCCAGACGCGCCCGTTGGCGATGGTCTGGTTGTTGCCGCTGACACCCACCGAATGCGAAAACGCTTTGACTGCAGGGTCCGCCGCGATGATTTTCGCCAGTTGTTTATGTTTTTCCACCATGTCGGGGTAGGAGATATCCGCAGCCGCCTCGCTGGTGCCCAACACCATGCCAGTGTCCTGCACCGGGAAAAACCCCTTGGGAATGAGCACATAACCCGCGACGGCCAGCACCAGCGTCAGCCCGAAGATACCCAGCATCAGGCGCTGATGGGCGAGGGCGAAACGCACGCCTCGCGCATAGCGGGCGAGCAAGCGTTCGCCAAACCCGGGCGTCGCATGCGGATTGTGTTTGGGGGCCCGCATGAACAGCGCAGCCAGGGTGGGCGCCAGCGTCAGCGACACCATCACGGAAATAAGAATGGTCGACGTCGCAGTGAGGGCGAACTCCTTGAACAACCGGCCCACCACGCCGCCCATGAACAGCAGCGGAATGAATGCTGCGATCAGCGAGAAACTGATCGACACCACGGTGAAACCGATCTCGCCCGAGCCTTTGATCGCCGCGTCACGCATGCTGTCACCGGCTTCCAGGTGCCGATGGATGTTTTCCACCACCACGATGGCGTCATCCACCACGAAGCCGACGGCCACCACGATCGCGACCAGCGTCAGGTTGTTCAGGCTGAAACCCAGCACATACATCAGCGCGAAGCTGGCCACCAGCGACACGCCCAGTACCGCCGTCACGATCAACGTCGCCGACAGCTGACGCAGGAACAACGCCATGACGGCGATCACCAGCGCGATCGCGATCAGCAAGGTCATTTCCACCTCATGCAACGAGGCGCGAATGGTCTTGGTGCGGTCGCTGAGCACGGATACGTCGACCGATGCAGGCAGCATTTCCTGCAGGCGCGGCAGCTCGCCGAGCACGCGGTCGACCGTCTCGACAATGTTGGCGCCGGGTTGACGGAACACGACGATGTTCACGCCCTGTTGCTCGCCCGACCAGGCACGCACGTAGGCGTTTTCCGAACCATTGATCACCCGGGCGACATCGCGCAGGTGAACAGGGGCGCCGTCTTTGTAGGAAACGATCAGTTGCTCGTAATCCTTGGCCTGGAACAGTTGATCGTTCGAGGCCAGCGTGGAAATGCTGTCCTTGCCATAGAGCGCACCTTTGGCGAGATTGAGGCTGGTCTGCTGCAAGGTCTCGCGCAGGTCGGCCAGTGTCAGACCGATCGACGCGAGTTTCTCCGGCGCGGCCTGCACGCGGATGGCAGGCCGCTGCTGACCGGTGATGTTGACCTGTCCGACGCCGTCGATCTGACTCAACTGACGAGCCAGCAGCGATTCGGTGACATCGCTCAGCTCGGTGCCGGGCATCAAGTTGGAGCTGACGCTGAGAATCAAAACCGGGCTGTCGGCAGGGTTGACCTTGCGCCAGGTCGGCAGTGTCGGCAGGTCAGCGGGCAAGCGCCCGGCCGCCGTGTTGATCGCTGCCTGCACTTCCTGCGCGGCGGTGTCGATGCTCTTGTTCAGGCTGAATTGCAGGATCAGGTTGGTGGAGCCCAGCGCGCTGCTCGAGGTCATCTGCGTCATGCCAGGAATCGCGCTGAACTGCACTTCCAGGGGCGTCGCCACCGAGGAAGCCATGGTTTCCGGACTGGCGCCGGGCAACTGCGCGTTAACCTGGATGGTGGGAAATTCGGCTTCCGGCAGCGGCGCCACCGGCAAGCGCGGAAACGCGATACAGCCCAGCAGCACCAGCGCGAACGTCAGCAGGACCGTGGCAATAGGATGATTCACGCACCAGGCGGAAAGGGAGCCGCGGCCTTTCATTTCGACGCCCCGGCCACGTCGACCAGCGCATCGACCGGTTCATCCTTGACCACTTCGATGTGAGCACCATTCTTGAGCCGCGACTGGCCGTCGCTGACCAGCACGTCGTTGACGTCGACCCCGCTGATCAGCATCAGGTCGCTGTTCTGATAGAGCACTTTGACCGGCACGACTTCGACGCTGTCGCCCTTGACCCGATAAACGTAATGCTGATCGATGCCGCGCTGGACCACTTGTGGCGGGACTTTCAGCGCATCGCGGTCGACGGCGGTCTGGATGCGAACGGTCACCAGCTGGCCGGGCCACAGCTTCTCGGACGCATTGTCGAACACCGCTTTGGCGCGAATGGTGCCCGTGTTCATCGCCACCTGATTGTCGATCAGCGTCAGTTTGCCCTGGCCGAGCAATGTGCCGCTGGCGCCTTCACCCAAGTACGCATCGACCTTGGCGGGCGTGCTGGCGGCAAGCAGGTCGTGCAACGTCGGCAGCATCTGTTGTGGCAGCGAGAACTCTACGGAAACAGGATCGATCTGCGTGACGGAAAACAACCCCGTCGCATCGCTCACCCGCAGGAAATTACCCTCGTCGACGTTTCGAATCCCCACCCGGCCTGTCACCGGAGAGCGTATCTGAGTGTAGGAAAGCTGTACTTGAGAAGCGTTGATCGAGGCTTGATTGCCCAGTGCGGTTGCTTTCAGCTGCTCGACCAGCGCCTCTTGCTGATCGTATTGCTGTCTGGAAATACTGTTGTCGACCGTCAGCAGCTTGTAGCGCTTGAGGTCCACTTGAGCGACGTTCAACTGGGCCTGGCTCTGACTCAGTTGCGCCCTGGCCTGCTCCAGCGCCGCGCGAATGGAACGATCGTCGATGGTCGCCAGCAGATCCCCCGCCTTGACCTGTTGCCCTTCCTTGACCAGCAGCCGGGTGAGGATGCCGTCCACCTGGGGGCGAATCACCACGCTTTGCAACGACAACACCGAACCGATGCCGGTGACGTATCGCGGCACGTCCTCCTGCTTCACCGTGATCACACGAACCGGCACCGCCACCGGGGCGCTGGCTTTCTTCGCGACGGGACGATTGAAGGTCCAGGTGCCGATCGCAATCAGCGCAACGAGTGCGGTCACGGCTATCACGATTGTTTTCTTTTTGTGCATACAGAAACGACGCCAGCGAATGGGTGAGGGCAGATGGGTGTGAGCCTCCTTTATAACCCTTCCACCCGGTCAGCAAAATGACTGCTACCTGTCAATATTGTCAGCTGGATTAGGGCGGAGGATGAAGTCGGGTAAAGAAAGAATGCCGCAGGGCGATACCCAGATAGAAGGCACGAGTTTCGATGAACGAGTTCTACTGTGACGGGGACAATTCCTACATAAAGCTTCGTGAATTCTGAACGTTGTTCTCTGGCTCGACTCAACTTCATAAGGGACGAGCCTTCATTCCGGAGTGTGGCGATGAAAAGTAAAAAGACAGTTTCGATGTTTTTTTCGATCGCGTTTATCGGGACTTGTGCCGTATCCGGCCCCAGCGCATGGGCCGCGCAAAACGATCTCATGTTTCATGGCAGCCTTGTCAATGCCGCATGCGAGGCCCGAGTGATGGCGGGCACAGATGCAGCCGCGGGATGGAAAACCCTGTCGGCAGGCGGCTCCCTGACCATCGGCCTGATGGCTGGCGATAATGCGTGCGGCAAACCTGCCGTCCCCGCCTATGCCAGTTATAAAGAAACCACCTTCGCATTGCGCACTGCCCAAGCGGGTATCGTCACGCTGACTTACCAGTAAGCGGTCTGCCCCGACTATTTGAGCAACGCCTGACAAGCCCCGATTCGATGGAATCGGGGCTTTTTTTGTGCGCGCGCTCTGTCGAGCGTGTCCGGACGGCTACAGCGTTGAGGTGAAAGGTCAGCCACTGTTTTTTAACGCGGTGTCGTGCAAAGCCATGTAACGCGTGAGTTGTAGCCCTGCGCTGCCAAGTCCTACGGAAAGTTCTTTCGTGCGCCACTGTCATTTCCGCAAGCGCAAGGTAAATAGCCTGACAGCCGCGAGCCAGAGCGGCGCTTATAGTTCTCGCCGTCCTCTTGGGCACACACGAATTGACACAAGGAACGTCGTTAGCATGAAAAATATCTCTCTTTCACTGGCCATCGTGACCGCATTGGGACTCGGCATTTCGAGTACCGCGAGCGCCGCCAACAACGGCAAACTTGTCTTCACTGGCACGCTCACCAACATCACTTGTGACATCGGCGCCGGGACGGGTGCAAGCCCTGGCACCAACCCGGGTGAAATCAACGTCGACATGGGCAACGTGTCCTTCTCCGACATCGGTCTGTTCGCGGACAATAAACTGGAAACCGCCTCGCCGATCCAGCTGCTGGTCAACTGCACCGGCGGCGCTTCGCAATACAACACCGTCAATATGCGCTTCGTGGCGCGCCAAGGCAGCGGCCTGGATAACCTCGATCAGAAACTGCTGCGCACCACCGGTGCTGCCGACGGTGTCGGTATCGGTCTGCTCAACGCTTCCAACCAGCTGATGGACTTGAGCGGCAACGAAACCATCGATACGCCGCTGATCAAGGACGGCGCTGACGGCGCTACCGCCGAGATCAATTTCGGGGCTGTCTATGTCCTCAACGGTGCGGCGACCAATCCCGGCAACGCCGATGGCTTTCTGCCGTTCGTGATGGACTATCAGTGATGCAACAGGCGGGCGAGCATTGCTCGCTCCGCCTTCCCCCGGATTTCCAGGCGGTCTGACCATGTTTTCCATCTTCATCCGTTGCTCGGCGCTCTGGCTGGGGCTGCTTCTGGCTGTCCCGGTGCAGGCGGGCATAGTGCTCAACACCACGCGTGTCATTTATCAGGCCCAAGACAAGGAGGTCAGCCTCGTCGTACACAACAGTGGCTCGGGCGAGATCCTCGCTCAGTCCTGGCTGCAAGCGGAAAGCGAGAAGGTCGCTCCCGCCGATCTGCCGTTCGCGATTACCCCGGCGCTGGCGCGAATGACCGGCAATGCGCGACAGATGATCCGGATCATTTACGCCGGGGAGGGACTGCCCGCCGACCGGGAATCGGTGTTCTGGCTCAATGTTCAGGAGATTCCGCAGACTGCCCGGGAGAACGAATTGCAGATCGCGATTCGTCAGCGGATCAAACTTTTCTTTCGCCCTCAGGGAATGCGTGGCGACCCACTCAAAGCAGCGCAAGAGCTGCAATGGCGTGTACAGGGCGGCCAGCTGGAAGTCAGCAATCGCAGCCCATATCACGTGTCGCTGATCAAGCTTGAGGCGCGTCAGCAGGGCAAGCCGTTGTTGTCGGCCGACAGCCAGATGCTGGCGCCGCTGCAGAGCCTGAAACTGCCCATGCGCCCGGCCGCTTCCGGCAAACCGGTCGAGCTCAGGTTCATCAGCATCAATGACTTCGGCGCCCAGGAACCTTACCTCGCGCAAGTCGTGGCCGACCGGACTGTTCAGGCCGAAAGGACCGACGTTCGTACCGACTGACGACTGACACCACGGTCGGATTTTCGTACCTCATTTTCGCCGCACGTACGTTGCGGCTACTGCGTCGTGCGCCTGCGAGAAAGGATTCGGCAGCGCATCGGAACTCAGAACACGAGTGAAACCAGCTAATGGAACGGCGAGACCAGAACAACAAGGGATGTGTGTGCAGCGCGGCACGGCCCCGTACAACCCTCTGTAGAGGCGGGCCATCGAGGGTATTCAACTGCAGCCGTTTGGCGCTGTGCATGGCGCTGACCGGCGGGCTTGCGACAGCTTCGCCCGTGATGGCGATGACCGATCAGGTCGCCGACGGCCGGGCTGCCAGCGGCGTGAAGTTCAATACGGCTTTCATTCAGGGCACCGATCAACCGGCGGACCTTGAGACCTTTCTGCAAGGCAACAGCATCGTGCCCGGCACCTATCGGGTCGATGTCTACGTCAATCGCACATTGAGCGGTCGACGCGATATCAACTTCATCCACAACCCTGCCAGGGACACGGTCGAGGCATGCCTGACGCTGGAAATGCTCAGCCAGTTCGGGGTGGATGTCAGCGCGCTGAACACAGCCGATACGCCAGGCAGCGGCTGTTTCGATCTGATGTCACACGTGGCGTTTGCGCAGGTCGATTATCAGCCTTCGAGCCTGCGCCTGAACATCACGGTCCCGCAGGCGATCATGGCCCGCAGCGCGCGCGGATACGTGTCTCCGGAATTGTGGGATCAGGGCGAGACCGTCGGCTTCGTCAACTACAACTTCAGCGGCGCGCGCCGCACGCGTAATGAGCAGACGCAGGATCAGTATTATCTGGGCCTGCGCAATGGCGTGAATCTCGGTGCCTGGCGGCTGCGCAATGAGTCTTCGGTTACGTACGGAGATGCTCAACCGTACCGTTTTCGCAGCAACAGGACCTTCGTTCAGCGCGACGTCAGTGCGCTGAAAAGCCAACTGACACTGGGTGAAACGTTCACCGACTCGCAAGTGTTCGACAGCGTGCGTTTCGTTGGCGCAGCGTTGATGTCCGACGATGGCATGCTGCCCGACAGCGAGCGCGTCTATGCGCCTGTCATACGAGGCATCGCCGAAACCAATGCCACGGTTGAAGTGCGCCAGAACGGCTTCATGCTGTACAGCGGCAACGTGTCACCCGGGCCGTTTGAAATCTCCGATATCTATCCCAGCGGCTCGAACGGCGATCTGGAAGTGACGATCATCGAAGCCGACGGACGCAAGCGCAGCTTTATTCAAGCCTACGCGTCACTGCCGATCATGGTGCCCAAGGGCGCTGTCCGCTACAGCCTTGCGGCCGGTCAGTACGACAGCAACACCGAGGACGGGGCATCACCGGATTTCGCCAGCGGCACGCTCGTTTACGGTTTGACCGAGCGGGTGACGGCGGCCGGTGGCGTGCAGATGGCCGAGGACTTTCAGGCCGGAAACATTGGCGCGGGCATGAACACCGCACTGGGCGCTTTTTCGCTCGATGTCACCCAGTCGCTCAGCAAGCAGCGGCAGCAGAATTACAGCGGGCAAAGCCTTCGCGTGCGTTATGCCAATACGCTGGACCTGACTCACACAACGCTGGCGGTAGCCGGTTACCGTTACTCGACCGAGCAATATCGCACCCTCGATGAGCATGTCGAAGCACTGCAGGCGCACGAGAACTTCTATGCGGGTCGTGCACGCGATCGCGTCGAGCTCAACCTGACCCAGGCGTTGCCGGAGCACTCGGCATCGCTGAGCATTACCGGATCCGAACAGCGCTATTGGGACCGGGGCGACAAGACGCGGCAGCTTTACATCGGTTGGAACGCCTCTTGGCGCAGTGTGAGCTACAGCTTGTCGCTTGAGCGCAATCAGACGTTTCAGCGCAACGGGCAGGATCAGACCGATAATCGCGTCGCGTTGACCCTGAGCGTGCCGCTTGGCACAAGTCCCGGATCATCTCGCGCGTTTCTCAATGCCGTGCACGACAGCTCGGGCAACTACAACCTGCAGTCGGGTCTGAACGGCCAGGTGTTCGACCGCAGCACGTTCTACTCGGTGCAAGCGGGTCACGACCGAAATTCCGGATCGTCCGGTTTCGGCAAGCTCAGCACCACGACATCCTACGGCCGTTTCGACGCGGGATACGGGCAAGGCAGCGATTACCAAGCGTTCAGCATGGGCGCCGCGGGTTCTGTGGTCGCCCATCCCGGCGGCGTGAATCTCGGCCAGCCGCTGGGCGAGACGTTCGCGCTGGTGCAGGTCAAGGGCGTGAGCGGCGCCCGGTTGAGCAACGCGAGCAACGTCGAAACTTCCGACAACGGCTTTGCGATTCTGCCGTATGCGCAGCCTTACCGGACCAACTGGGTCAGCCTTGATACGCGACAACTGGGCGCTGATGTGGAGTTGGCGAACGCCGTCACGCAGGTCGTGCCCAGAAGGGGAGCGGCAGCGTTGGTCAGCTTTCAGACGTCCGTGGGCCGCAGGGTCCAGTTCGAGCTGGTGCGCCCCGATGGCAGTCGCCTGCCGTTGGGCACGACCGTCGAAGATGAACAGGGCAAGCCGTTGGCGACGGTCGACCCCAATGGTCGCGCGTTGATTCTGAGTGAGCGCGACAGCGGCGAGCTGGTCGTCAAATGGGCCGATCAGCACTGTCGCGCGTCTTTCACGCTTCCCGCCAAGGACCCGCAGCGCAGTTACGATCGCGTCAAGGCGATGTGCCAATGAAGTCCGCCTGTCTGATGACCGCCGTTTTGATGTTCACCAGCGCCGTTGCGCAGGCGACGGTTTCGCTGTCTGGCACGCGTCTGGTGTTCGACGGCAGGTTCGGGGAAGCCTCTGTGGACGTCAGCAATCGCAGCGATGCTCAGGTGTTGATCCAGGCCTGGCTGGCCGATGGGCGTGCAGCCGAGTCGCACCGGGCAGACCTGCCTTTTGTCGTCACGCCGCATCTTGCGCAGCTGCCCGCGCAGGGTAAGCAGACGTTGCGCGTGCTGTATGAAGGCGTCGGGATGCCGGCAGATCGTGAATCGCTGCTGCATTTGTTCGTGCTGGAAATCCCTCGCCGCAGCCAGGCCGCGCAGCAATTGAGCATCGCCGTGCGCCAGCGCATCAACGTGTTTTACCGGCCTGCCGGTTTGCCTGGCGATCCCGCCGACGCCGCGCAGATGCTGGCGTGGCAGCGGCAACCGGGCGGCGAACTGTCTGCGCGCAATCCGACGCCGTATCACGTCTCGCTGCAAAACGTGCGTGTCGACGACGTTGAGATCAGCGACTACCAGCTCCTGCCACCGTTTTCGGAGATTTCGCTGCCGCTTCCGGTGCGCATCGCAGGCGCGGGCATGCAGCGAAACCTGTCTTTCAAGGCGCTGACAGACTACGGCGGCCAGCGCGATTACTGCGGCGTGTTGCCGGCGCAAGGCGCGTTGAACGTACCACTGAGCAGGCCCGATTCTCACTCACTCAAAGGGAAGTGCTGACCATGACGTACAGATTCGTTACCCGATGGTGTCCGATATTGCTGATGACAGCGTTGCTGCCTGTCTCTGCCGCAGCCATGACTTGCGCAACCCAAGGTGCTGGCGAATTCATCCTGCGCGCTGATTTGAGCAGCACTGTCGCGATTCCCGCCACGTTGCTGGATGGCACGGCGGTCTGGCGCTCCGAGCGTCTGAGCGTCGCGGTCGAATGCGCTAAGGAAGAAGTCGGCGGGCCAGAGGACGTCTTCCTTTATCTGAACCCGGAGAACATACAGATCGGTCAGGGCATTCGCGCAGGGCTGACACTTGGCGGGGTCGACTTCCTCCAGACCTCCGGGCGCATTCCCACGCATCAAACGGCGCCCGCCTGCAAGGATGCAAGCACCCGCTGCCCAGCTGTCTCGTTCAATTTGCCTTTTACGGTGTTCATCGAGAAATACGGGCCGACCCCGCCATCCGGCATCGCCAGCGACGTGCGCGACTACAGGATGTTTCAGGTCGACGGCACAGCTGGCCCCAATCCAGTGCCCGACCGCAACCTCAATTACCTCATCAATAACCTGTCGGGGCTGCGCTTCGTGGCCTGTGACGCTGAGCTGCGGGTCATGCCGGAGACGATCGACTTCGGTGACGTGGCGATCGCCAACGTGAGGGTGGGCGAAGTCGCGACGTTTCAGCGGTTTGCCCTGGCCACCAGTCGTACGTGTGATTCGCCGTTCAGCCTCAATGCGCGGCTCACCCCGGTTTCAGGCATGCTGTCGGGTGACGTGCTGGTGCCCGTCAACAACGACAGCGTCGGCATCCGCATCACGAACGCGTACGACAACACGCCGGTGCGCTACAACGAGCCGTTTCACTTGAATGACCTGCTGGGTGGGAATTACTCCGCCACCGCTGATTTCAAGGCCGAATTGATCTGGCAGACGCAAACGCCACAGCCAGGTCCCTTTTCTGCGGAAGTGATGGTCGATCTGTTCTACAAATAGGCGCGCGCATTCGGTCTTCTGCCTGAGGCAGGCGCAGAATGATTCGGGTATGCTGCGCGGCTTCGGGCGCCGCCCGACTTTTTCCTCGACCGCTTCAAGCTTCCGGAGCCTTCATGACGACCCCCGAACCTACCTCAGCGCCTGACTTTGACGTCGAACCGGTCGAGGGCAACGACGTTTCCGAGCAGGCCCGGCCAGCGATTCCGGCGTTCAGTTTTCCATTCAAACCGGGGCAGCTTGCCCAGGCCAGAAAGGATCAGCCGTACTACCAGAAGTCCAACAAATCCAGCCACGAAAAGCGGCCAGGCGCAGCCCCGGCGGGCACCCGTCGTTCGATGGGCAAGCGCTGATTCGCGGGCGTCCGGTCAACCCTGTTTGCGAAAACTGTCGCGGTATTGTGTGGGTGTGACGCCCAGACGTTGGGTGAAAATCAGGCGCATGCGCGCGGCGCTGCCGAAGCCACAGTGATACGCCACGGCTTTGATCACCATTTCACTGCCCTCCAGCAAGTGTCGGGCGGCGTCGATTCTGGCTCGCTGGACGAATTCGGCCGGGGTGACTTTGGCGTCTCGAGCGAACACTCGCGCAAACGTGCGCGGGCTCATGGACACCACTTGCGCGAGTCGTTCCACCGAAAACGGTTCGCAGATGTGCTCCATCACGTAACGCTGGATGGTTGCAACGGGCGAGTCATCGTCTGCCGAGGCGCTCAGGTAAGGACTGAACTGCGACTGTCCGCCCTGACGCTGGGCGACCACCAACAGACGTTTCGCCACAGCCAGCGCAATCGCCGATCCATGATCCTGCGCGACCAGCGCAAGCGCCATATCGATGCCTGCCGTGACGCCCGCGGACGTCATCATCGCGCCGTCGCGCACGTAGATGCGGTCGGGTTCGACCCGCGCTTCGGGAAACAGATCGGCCAGTTGTTGCGCATGGCTCCAGTGCGTGGTGACCTGCTTTCCATTCAGCAGACCGGCATGCCCGAGCACGAACGCTCCCGTGCAGATCGAGCCGAAACGTCCTGCCAGCGGCGTGACTTCGCGCAACCAGGCGGTCAGCTCAGGCATCTCGGCACCTTCGGGAAGCAGCGGGCCGCCGGGAACCAGCAGAATGTCGAAGGTTTTTGGCGCGTCGGTCAGGGAATACTGCGCGCCCAGTGGCATGCCGTTGGAGGCTACGATGGGGTAGGGCGTTGCGCCGATGGTGGTCATCCGGTAGCCATCGCCTTGTGCGACGTAGCGATTGGCCTCGGCGAACACATCCAGGGGACCGGCCACGTCCAGCGACTGGACATCAGGGAACAGCACGATCGCGACGCTTCTCATCAATGAATCTCAGGCGCTTTGCAAAGGGATGAACATATAGCTCATCGCCTCTTCTGTCTCCAGTAGCGCGCCTGCTTGTTGCAAGTGCAGGGTTGCGGCCTCGCCTGTCACGCGGAAACGCCACGTGGCTTCGCTTGCGGGCAGTGCGCCAGTCTGCAGGCTTGAAACGGCTGTCGCAAAAGCGTCCATGTCGGGCAGGCAGGCAACGAAACCGTTCCCCTTGAGCGCCGTGGTCTGGAGTCCCAACGCTACGCAGATCGCTTGCTTGCGGGCGATATCGTCGCGATCCGCCTGGCGCGATTGTTCGATCAACGCCAGTAGATATCGGTCAACCAACTGGCCGCCGACGATCAAATCCGGCCCCTGTGTCCAGGCCTCGTCAGGACAATCTTTGGCCTGTGGGCGAAGCGGAATGTGCGGATTGATCTCCATGGGATAAATGCGGCACACCAGCGGGCGACGCTCATAAATGCGGCAGAGATTATCAGCGTCAAGATTTCGGCAACGACCAGCGTTGTAGGCCGCGAAGGTGATGGCCACCAGCGCCTGCGCTTTGCCGCTGCTGACGGGGTGCGAGCGCCGGGTGGCGTGGGTGATCTGCTCCGGCGCAACGCCGTAGCCATCGGCCAGGAATGCCTCGGTCAGAATGATCACCGAGCCGCCGTCAGCCGCCCACTGCGCGGCTTCGGCCAGTGTCAGGGGCACGTGATGATCGGTGCAGCATTTGCCGCAGCCGACGCAGGAAAACTGTGTATCCATGGGAAGAAACAGTCCGCCAATCCAAAAAGAATGAAGCAAAACCTGCGCGGGAAAACCGTCACCACCGGCAGGTCTTTTTCAAATTGGCGGAAATGGCAGCAAGTTATGCGCCATCGGTCGGATTATTTCTTGGGCAGTGTGGTGACGTTATCCCACTCAGTGATCAGCGCTTTCTTGTTCTTTCGGTCGTACAGGCAGAGCTCAGTGCCGGTTTTATTCTTCATGAACGCCTGTTTGTACTGGCCTTTGATCAGCAGCGCGTTGTAGCCCACGCTGTCATCGAACGCGGCATCGGCGCCCGCAGGCTTGGCGTTCTTCAATGAACTGGCCGCAACGCAGCTGTCGACCAGGGTTTTGTTGAAGTCTTTCCAGGCGTCAGGGCTGGATGCGCTGGCCTGACCTGCGGCAGCGGTGAGGGTGAGCAGCAGGGCGGCAGTGATTTTCTTCACAGCATTCTCCATTGTCGTTATCGGTGTGACTGCGACTTGGAGTGGCTTAGCGCGGTTCGAGTTCGCGGCGCTGCACATATTGCATGCCGGCGCGCTCGTACAATCGGCGAGCGGCGAGGTTGCTTTCCATCACCTTCAGGTCCACATGACCCTCGTGCCGCTGGGCGAAGGCCGCGAACACCACGCCGAGCAGCGAATGCCCGATTCCGCGCTGCCGGGCGCGGGGATGCACCACCAGATTGCGAATGAATGCGCTGGTCCAACAGTGGGCGACGGCAACAATCCCCAGCGCATCTTCGAGCACGAAACACAGCTGTCGATCGCACTCAGGATCATGGTCGAAGGCGTCGAGCCATCGACTGAAATCCAGCACCCGACCGCCGCCCTGTGCCTGGCCCAGCACCAGCAGTTGGTGAACGGCCTGGGCATTCGCGGCGGTGAGGTCTGATCGTCGTAACGTCCCAGGCAGTTCAGGCACGTCGAGTGGCTGGCCAAGTGGGCGTCGCATCAACCAGTAATGCGCAGTGGACGCATCGTCAGGCGCAGGTTTCAGATCCCTTGCGCTTGGACCGTGCGCGCGGCTTCGATCAAGCATCGTGTCAGCTCAGGCGAGGAGAACTTGGTCAGAACGGCGTTGGCGCCTGCGGCCTTGGCCTTTTCGGCGTTCATCGCGCTGTCCAGCGACGTATGCAGCAGTACGTAGAGTTCCTGAAAGTCAGGCGTTTCCCGCAGTGTGCGAGTGAAAGCATAACCGTCCATTTCCGACATTTCGATATCGGACACCACGACGTTGATTTGCTGAGCCGTGCCCTGCAGGTCGAGCAGGTGGTCGATGGCCTCTCGGGCACTGCGCGCGGTGTGGCACTCGATGCCCAGATTGCGCAGGGTAATGACCGACTGTTGCAGCGCAACCTGACTGTCGTCGACCACCAGAATCCGCGCCTTGGCCAGCACCTCGACCTCTTCAGCGCTCAGCTCGGCGGGTTCGGCGACGATCTGCGCAGGCGAGATGCCATGAATGACTTTCTCGATATCCAGTACCTGCACCAGCGTGCCATCAACCTGAGTCACGCCGGTGATGAACGACTTGTTGCCGGAGCCAAATGGCGGCGGGCGGATATCGGTGGTCAGGCAATGAACGATCTTGCTCACGGCCTGGACATGCAGACCCTGCTTGGAGCGGCTGACGTCGGTTACGATCAGGCAGCCGCCGTCCGGGTCCAGCAGCGGTCGCTCGCCGATTGCGCGGCTCAGATCGATCACCGACAACGAGTTGCCGCGCAGCGTGGCGACGCCTTTCACGTGGGGGTGTGATTCGGGCAAACGCGTGAGGGGAGGGCAGGGGATGATCTCGCTGACCTTGAGCAGGTTGATCGCCATCAGCTTTCCGCTGCGTAACGTGAACAGCAGAAGCGAGAGTGAATCTGCGCGGACGTTTTTGGACATATGAACCTTCTGTCATGCATGTCTGTTTGCCGGTAGAGGTGCAAACAGCGTTCGATGACGGTTTATCGACCCGCTCAAGTCAGGCTTTAACCTCTTTTGACGCGCTTGCTCATGAGGGCGGGTTTCGGAGAGTGGTCGAAATGACCTGCAGCCAGTCTTAATGACAACAATACTTGAGTGGTCAATATGACTAAAATTATGTAACTAACTGATATTAGTGAAAAAATATTTTGGCACGCTTCCTGATAAGTAACAGGTATTCGTTATCAATCGAGTCTCAGGAGTTCATCATGTTGACTGCTTCGGATCGTGCCATCGTCAAATCCACCGTCCCGCTGCTGGAAAGCGGCGGCGAAGCGCTGACGACTTACTTCTACAAAAAACTGCTCACCCGATACCCGCAGGTGCGCCCATTGTTCAACCAGGCGCATCAGGCCAGCGGCGACCAGCCTCGGGCCTTGGCAAACGGCGTGCTGATGTACGCACGCCACATCGATCAGCTTGAGCAACTGGGCGATCTGGTTGCAAAGATCATCAACAAGCATGTGGCCTTGCAGATCCTCCCGGAACATTACCCATTGGTGGGCGAGTGCCTGCTGGAGGCCATCCGTGAAGTGCTCGGCGCTGAAATCGCCACGGATGAGGTCATCGCAGCCTGGGGCAAAGCCTACGGACAATTGGCCGAGATCCTGATCGGCGCCGAGAAAACCATCTACGACGAGAAGGCGCTGGCGCCCGGCGGCTGGCGCGGTGCGCGGGAATTCAAGGTGGTGGCCAAAGTGGCGGAAAGCGCCGAGATCACCTCATTCTACTTCGCACCTGCGGATGGTCAGCCGATCCTTGCGTTTACGGCCGGTCAGTACATCGGCATGCAACTGTTCCTGGACGGTGAGGAAATTCGCCGCAATTACTCGTTGTCGGCACTGGCGGGCAACAATCAGTACCGCATCAGCGTCAAGCGCGAACCGGGCGGACGGGCGTCCAACTACCTGCACGACAACGTGAAGGTAGGCGACAGCATCAACCTGTTTACCCCGTCGGGCGAGTTCACCCTGGCGCACAGCGACAAACCGCTGGTGTTGATCAGCGGCGGCGTTGGAATCACCCCGACTTTAGCGATGCTCGAAGCGGCGGTGGCCACTGAGCGTCCGATTCACTTCATTCACTGCGCGCGTAATGGATCGGTGCACGCATTCCGTGGCTGGATCGAAGACATGGCCAGCAAGCATCCTCAGCTCAAACGCTTCTACTGCTATTCGGAGGATGACGGCAAGAGTCCGGCAGCCCACGCCATCGGCATGCTGGATCAGGCGCGACTGGAGCAGTGGCTGCCAGAGAATCGCGACGTCGACGCCTACTTCCTCGGGCCGAAAGGCTTCATGGCGGCAATGAAACGTCAATTGAAGGCTGCCGGCGTACCGGATGGGCAGGCGCGCTACGAGTTCTTCGGCCCGGCATCGGCACTGGAGTGACTGGCTGCGACAAATGGACGCACGCTTCTATATATAGAAGGAGGTTCGGCGGCGCAGGCATGTCTGCGACAAAAAGCCGCACGCTTCTATATATAAGAAGAAAGTCTGCGTCCGGATGTCGCTGTGGCAAACGGTCGCAGGCTTCGGTGTGCGCAGGCTAGGGAATAAGGTTTTGCAGCAAGCGGTTTCTCGTCAGGCCCTCGGCCTGGAGCGTTAATGTTCGGGTAATGCAGGCGTGGTCAACATCGCGCCTGAAAAAATGGCTCGGCTCGCTGACCGGTGGTGGCATGAGCATCATGCGACCGGCTTATCCGGCAGTGAGCGGGGCGATGCGACGATGGTAGAATTGTGGGCTTTCCGGACTGTCCCGGCCCGCAACAATACGCATCCGTCGATCCGGATGGACTCCAATTCAAAGGGTATGTGAATGACTGACGAGATGTTTTACCTGCGGCGTGAGAAGCAGTTTCTGGTTCTGCTCGGCATCATCTGCCTGGCGCTGATCGGTGGAGCGCTGTACATGCAGGTGGTGCTGGGCGAGGCGCCTTGTCCGCTGTGCATCCTTCAGCGGTATGCGTTGCTGTTCATCGCCGTCTTCGCGTTCATCGGCGCTGCCATGCCGGGGCGACTGAGTCTGACGATCTGCGAGGTTCTGGTGACCCTGAGTGCAGTGGGCGGCATTGTTGCGGCGGGGCGTCATGTTTACATCCAGACGCATCCGACCGAGAGCTGCGGCATCGATGTGCTGCAACCCATCGTCGATGGATTGCCGCTCGCATCGCTGTTTCCCCTCGGATTTCAGGTCGCAGGCTTCTGTGAGACGCCATATCCGCCAGTTTTCGGACTTTCGCTAGCACAATGGGCGCTGGCGGCTTTCGTTCTCACGGTGGTTCTGGTACCGGTGGGTATCATTCGTAACCGGATGAAAGCGCGCTGATAACAAAGTGTTGCATAAAAAATCGCCCCAAAATCCTTAAGAATTTCGGGGCTTTTGACCTGTTTCAAGGTGCGACATAAGACCGCATTTTTACAGATTCGGAAATTAACTGTTGCGCAGAAACTCATAGTCAATAAAACTTTACGTATCTACAATCGCCCCCACTTAACGCCCCCATCACTTGAAGGACGGCGGAAATCGAGGTCGGAAAGCGTTTTTACGCCTTTGTAGACGCCGTTCGAATGGCCTCCTGCGTCAAATTCAGAATGTCAGCGCCAAGGGATCTGGTCCGCATAGGCGGGTGCCACCATTCGAATAAGAAACCACAGCTAAACCCGGATTTGTTACGAGGCCATAAGCTTCCTGACAGGCCCCTGTTCAATCCAAAAATTTGCCAGCACCTGGCAGGGTGAAGTGTTGGCGGTCGAAACCCAACTGCGATGCGAAAGCTGCTTTTAGAGGTCGTGAGATGAGTAAAAAAAGGTACCCCAGGTTTTTTGGCTTCTTGGCCCTTTTCAGCATGCTCCTGCTCAGCGGGTGCGATTACACCCTGCTGGATTCCAAGGGCCATGTCGGCGTGCAAGAGCGTGATCTGATCATCACCGCTACCCTGCTCATGCTGCTGGTGGTGGTGCCGGTCATTTTCATGACCATCATCTTCGCCTGGAAGTATCGCGCCTCCAACAAGAGCGCAACCTACACCCCTGACTGGGCGCATTCGACCAAGATTGAACTGGTTGTCTGGCTGGTTCCTCTGGCCATCATCATCGTGCTTGGCTACGTCACCTACAAGTCGACCCACGCGCTGGACCCATACCGTCCGCTTGAATCCGACGTCAAGCCTGTGACCATCGAAGTGGTTGCATTGGACTGGAAATGGCTGTTCATCTATCCGGAACAGGGCATCGCGACCGTCAACAAGATCGTTTTCCCGGCTAACACGCCGATCAATTTCCGCATCACCTCTGATTCGGTCATGAACTCGTTCTTCATCCCTGCACTGGGTGGCCAGATCTACGCGATGGCCGGCATGCAGACCAAGTTGCACTTGATCGCCAATGAAAACGGCGAGTTCGATGGTATCTCCGCCAACTACAGCGGCGCAGGTTTCACCGGCATGAAATTCAAGGCGACCGCGACCTCGCAGGCTGACTTCGACGCCTGGGTTGCTGAAGTCAAGAATTCACCTAAACAGCTGGCAACGGCTGAATACACCGCTCTGGCCAAACCTAGCGAACGTAACCCCGTTGAACTCTACTCCACGGTCACTCCGAACCTGTTCCAGATCATCATCGACAAGTATGAAGGTATGAAGCCGGGCAAGATTGAGCACGAGAAGAAAGAAGTGGCCGGTATGGAAGGGATGGACATGGGTAAGCATTCAGCTGCTGAGGCAGAGGAGTAAACGATGTTTGGTAAATTAAGTCTGGACGCGATACCGTTCCACGAACCGATAGTCATGATCACGATTGCCATGATCGCTATTGGCGGTGCAGCGGTACTCGGTCTGATCACGTATTTCAAGAAGTGGACCTACCTGTGGACCGAGTGGCTGACTTCGGTCGACCACAAGAAGATCGGCGTGATGTACATCATCATCGCCATGGTCATGCTGCTGCGTGGTTTCGCTGACGCCATCATGATGCGTTCCCAGCTGGCTCTGGCCACCGAGGGTTCGCCCGGCTATCTGCCGCCTGAACACTATGACCAGATCTTCACCGCTCACGGTGTGATCATGATCATCTTCATGGCGATGCCGTTCTTCACCGGTCTGATGAACATCGTTCTGCCTCTGCAGATCGGCGCTCGCGACGTCGCCTTCCCGTTCCTGAACTCCCTGAGTCTGTACCTGCTGATCTCCGGTGTGGTGCTGGTCAACGTTTCCCTGGGCGTCGGTGAATTCGCACGTACCGGTTGGGTTGCCTATCCGCCGCTGTCTGAACTGGGCTACAGCCCGGGCGTGGGTGTCGACTACTACATCTGGGCACTGCAGTTATCGGGTCTGGGTACGACACTGACGGGCGTTAACTTCCTGGTTACCGTCCTGAAGATGCGTACGCCTGGCATGAAGCTGATGGACATGCCGATCTTCACCTGGACCTGCACCTGGGCAAACGTTCTGATCGTGGCGTCGTTCCCGATCCTGACCGCCACCCTGGCACTGCTGACCCTTGACCGCTACCTGGACTTTCACATTTTCACGAACGAGTTGGGTGGTAACCCGATGATGTACGTGAACCTGTTCTGGGCGTGGGGTCACCCTGAGGTGTACATCCTGATTCTGCCGGCGTTCGGTGTCTTCTCCGAAGTCATCTCGACGTTCACCGGCAAGCGCCTGTTCGGCCACCACTCGATGATCTACGCCTCCGGCGCGATCTCGGTACTGGGCTTCATGGTCTGGCTGCACCACTTCTTCACCATGGGTTCGGGTGCAAGCGTCAACGCCTTCTTCGGTCTGGCGACGATGCTGATCTCCATCCCGACGGGTGTGAAGCTGTTCAACTGGCTGTTCACGATCTACCAGGGCCGTCTGCGCTTCACCGCGCCAGTCATGTGGACCCTGGGCTTCATGGTTACTTTCTCCATCGGCGGTATGACCGGCGTTCTGCTGGCTATCCCGGGTGCTGACTTCGTTCTGCACAACAGCCTGTTCGTGATCGCGCACTTCCATAACGTGATCATCGGTGGTGCTGTCTTCGGTTACATCGCAGGCTTCGCGTTCTGGTTCCCGAAAGCGTTCGGCTTCAAGCTGAACGAGAAGTGGGGCAAGGCAGCGTTCTGGTTCTGGATCTCGGGCTTCTACGTAGCATTCATGCCGCTGTACGCACTGGGCTTCATGGGCATGACCCGTCGTCTGAACACCACTGACAACCCAGACTGGACGCCGTACCTGCACGTCGCGTTCTGGGGTGCAGCGCTGATCATGGTCGGTATCGCCTGCCAGTTGATCCAGATCTACGTGAGTATCCGTGACCGCGAGCAGAACCGTGACGTGACCGGTGACCCATGGAATGGCCACACCCTGGAGTGGTCCACTTCGTCGCCTCCGCCGTTCTACAACTTCGCAGAACTGCCAAAGGCGAACGAGATCGACGCGTTCTATGCAGCCAAGCGTGATGGTGAAGCGTACCCGGTTCCGGCCAAGTACTCCGACATCCACATGCCGAACAACACCGCTACCGGCCTGGTAATGGGTGCTCTGCTGACCGTCTTCGGTTTCGCGATGATCTGGCACATCTGGTGGCTGTCGATCGCCAGCCTGGTTGGCACCATCGTTTACTTCGTCATCCACGCTGCACGTGACGATCAGGGCTACATGGTTCCTGCTTCGGAAGTGGCACGCATCGAAGGCGAGCAACACAAGATCCTGGCCTCGGTCCGCAATGCCCAGGCAAACACTCCTGTCAACAAGCTGGAGCAGGCATAAACAATGTCGAACTTAGTATTTGAAGGTGCTAAAGGTCACGACCACGGTCATGACCATGAGCATGACCACGGTCACCATGACGCCGGCGAGATGAAAATCTTCGGCTTCTGGATCTACCTGATGACCGACTGCATTCTGTTCGCGTCGATCTTCGCCGCTTACGCAGTGCTGGTTAACAACGTTGCCGGTGGTCCAGCAGGCCACGACATCTTCGAACTGCCATACGTGCTCGGCGAAACCGCCTGCCTGTTGCTCAGCTCGATCACCTACGGCTTCGCCATGCTGGCGATGCACAAAGGTAACAAGTCCGGTGTGCTGGGCTGGCTGTTCGTGACCTTCCTGTTCGGTCTGGGCTTCATCGGCATGGAGATCAACGAGTTCCACATGCTGATCTCCGAGGGCTACGGCCCTAACCGCAGCGGCTTCCTGTCGGCGTTCTTCACGCTGGTCGGTACCCACGGTCTGCACGTGACCAGCGGCCTGATCTGGATGGCGATCATGATGTACCAGGTCAACAAGAATGGTCTGACTGCCACCAACCAGACCCGCCTGAGCATGCTCAGCCTGTTCTGGCACTTCCTGGACGTGGTCTGGATCTGCGTGTTCACCGTTGTCTATCTGATGGGGACCATTTAAATGGCGAATTCACATCACTCCCATGACGATTCCAGCCACGGCAGCTTCAAGTCGTACATGGTCGGCTTCGTACTGTCGATCATCCTGACCGCGATTCCCTTCGGTCTGGTTATGTTCCCGACGGTATCGAAAGTTGCCACACTGTGGATCGTGCTGATCTTCGCGGTCGTGCAGGTTCTGGTTCACCTGGTGTACTTCCTGCACCTGGACCGTTCGGTGGCACAGCGCAACAACGTGGTTGCATTCGCGTTCGCCACGCTGGTTATCGTTCTTCTGGTTGGCTTGACGGTATGGATCATGTTCAGCATCCACACCGCTATGATGGCGCACTGAGGAAAACCTGATGTCACTGAAGCACTTTATCCAAATCACCAAACCGGGGATCATTTCCGGTAACGTGCTTTCGGTGGCAGGTGGCTTTTTTCTGGCTTCCAAGGGACACATCGATTTCGGTCTGTTCCTGGTTGCGATGATCGGGACTTCGCTGGTCGTGGCATCTGGTTGCGTCTTCAACAACTGCATCGATCGCGATATCGATGTGAAGATGGAGCGCACCAAGAACCGCGTACTGGTTCAGGGCCTGATTTCGTTGAAACTGGCCCTGGCGTTCGCCACGGTGTTGGGCGTTGCCGGTGTCGCTTTGCTGTACACCAAGGCCAACCCGCTGGCCGCGTGGTGCGCAGTGATCGGTTTTGTGATTTATGTCGGCTTCTACAGCCTGTACCTTAAACGCAAATCCGTTCACGGCACACTGGTGGGCAGCCTGTCGGGCGCGATGCCACCGGTGATCGGCTATGTTGCGGTCAGCAACAGCTTCGACCTGGCGGCACTGACGTTGCTGGTGATGTTCAGCCTGTGGCAGATGCCTCACTCGTACGCCATCGCGATCTTCCGCTTCAACGACTACCTGGCTGCTTCGATTCCGGTTCTGCCGGTCAAGCGTGGCATCCGGGTCGCCAAGCGCCACATCCTGATCTACATCCTGGCTTTCCTGCTGGCTACCTTGATGCTGACCTTCGGCGGTTACGCCGGGCTCAACTATCTGGCAGTTGCAGCAGCCATGGGCATGTACTGGCTGTACATGGCGTGGACAGGCTACAAAGCCAAAGATGACTCCGTTTGGGCACGTAAGCTGTTCGTGTTCTCCATCTTCACCATCACCGCCTTGAGCGTGGCGATGTCGCTGGACTTTCAGGTAACCAAAGAGCTGCTGGTCACATACGCAGCACCTTGATGGCCTGACTGAAACAACCGAAACCCCGTTGCTCGCAAGAGCAGCGGGGTTTTTTTATGGGTCAGCGCTCACCCTTGAACCGGGCGACCCAGGCCGTTGATTCTGCCGTGCCTGCACCACCCGATTCGCGCGTCACCCCGCGACGGCAGCGGTTTGCGGATCGGCCGGCTCCTTCGCCGGCCCCAGTACGATCGCCAGATGACGCAAGTCTTCGATTTGCACGCTGACGCTCTTCCCGGATGGGCTGAGCGCAAGGGTCCCCAGCGCGAACACTGTGAAAAACCGGACCTCATCGGCATGACTCAACAGCTCGCTGATGTAGCGACTCGATCGATACGCCTGCATCTGCGCGGGCGAAACGTAGAGTGTCACCAACTTGCCTTGTAGCCGATCGAAGAACTTGAACCTGAACCCGGTGCCGTAACGCTCCACCAGGCCGCCGCCATACAGAACACGGCGCTCGTCGCCGGGCTGGGCGAATTTGATATGACGAAAATACGACCTCAGCGACACCTCGCCCTGACCCGGAATGCGCAACGTCAGCAGCGCAAACTCTTCCTTGCTCAGTTGCGCCTGTGCCTGACGGAAGCTGTCCACCAGTCGCTCGAGGTTGTTGGTGCGGGTTAGAGTGGTCTTTGCGGTTCTTGGCGCGTCAGACGCAGCCGCTGACAGCGTCGGTTGTTCTGACACAGGTGTGTCAGACTTTGTCGGAACCGGCGCCGCTTTGGCGCTTTCCTTGAGGGCTGGGTCGAACACATCAATGTAATCGTCGAGCTTGCGCTTGACCTTGCGCAACGCGCTCTGCGCTTCGGTCTCGGCTGGATCCGGCTGCTCATCAGGCGACTGAGGGTCATCGACCCATTCGCAATCGGCATGGTGCTCGTAGTTCGGGTTGGCGCGAAAATGCGCGGCGACGAACGTCGGATGCTCCTGTGGCTTTACGTCGTAGCGAACGCCGGTGATCTTCACGCCCAGCGCGCGACACGCTTCGCTTGAGCACAGAAAGCTGAAATGCGCCCGAGGCGGCTCCTGGGAGAAGAATTCCCGTCGCGCTGCAACGATCGAGAGCTCTTGCTGCAGCTCTACACAGAATGCGCGGGTGATCGTCTTGCTGGTTTTCATTGAGCGGCCGAATCCTTGCCGAAGTCATGCCGCTCATGATGCGCAATAGCCAGTGTGTGGGCAATTGTTTCGGCGGGTGCCGTCAGGGCTGATGACGTTTCGCGCGTTTGGCCTTGGCTCTGAAATGTCGGTAAGTCGCAATGGCCGCCGCAAGCACCACAACGCCGATGAAGATGGGAAGGCGATAAGGCTTGAGATTGCCGAGCAAGTCCTCGAGAAATTCGCCTGCCCAGTACCCGGCTGTGACGAACAGCACGGCCCAAACCGCCGCGCCCAGCAGATTGATGATCGAAAAGCGCACCGGTGAGAGGCGGCTGGCGCCGATTACCAGAGGACCGATCAGGCGCATGCCGTAAAGAAATCGCACAGAGAAGATCGACGCCGTCGGATAGCGCTCGATGAGCCCGGAGACCTGGTCGATGGTGGCTTGCTGACGGTGCAGGCGCGGCATCAGGCGCGGGCCGAAGTAGCGTCCCGTCCAGAACAGGATCTGATCGCCGAGCATCCCGCCCAACGTGGCCCAGACCATGACCTGCTGCCACTGCAAGACATGTTGATGAGCGGCAAGTCCGCCGAGGATCAGAATCGTCTCGCCTTCGAGCAGGCAACCGATGAAAACTGCCCAGTAGCCGTAATTGGCGAGCAGGTAATTGATGTCGATGTGTTCGAACATGGAGTGGCGGTGGCCTTCGGAAGGATAAAAACCGCAGGAGCATCCGGCGGCGTGTTTGCCTGTCGCGGCAGTGTCGCACGCCTTTCGACCGGAGCCGCCGGTTGTCAGTTCTGTCCGCGTGTTGCGAACCTTCCGACGTTACGCGCTGTATTGCGCCTCCAGCGCCGCGAGCTCTTTCTCGATGACTTTCATGAGCATTTCCCACTCACTCTGAGTGCGTTTCAATGCTTCGCCTTCCCGGGAGTAGAGGAAGTCGATGATGTTGGCAGTTTCTTTCGCTTTGGTGGTGGGCCGGAAGGCGTCCATGCTCAGCACCCGGGCCAGCATGTCCAGCTCAGTGGCGTGGTTGACCCATTGCCAGTCGTCCTTGATCACGACCTTGTCGATCAGAATGCACTGCTTCTTGAAGCTGCGCAGACTCGCCCCGAACGGACTGGCGGCCAGCAGCGAGGTGATCCGGGCGCCCTCGCTGTTGGCTTTTTCCACGGCGTTGGGGCCAAAAAACCATTCGTTGAAACTCAGCTCAATCTCGCGAAATGCCACGTTGGCTTCCCAGATAATGCTCAGCGCCTTGTTGTGGATGATCTCGTTTTTCCACGCTCGATACGCCTTGAACGCCAGCCCGACCAGGCCGATGGCCGCCAGCGCCTGGACCAAAGAGGAACATGAATTGATGACGCTGAATGCCGCGGCGGAGCCTGAGTCGCCGGCGCCGGAGTAGGACTCGTAGAAGACCGCGCCGGTCATCGCCGCGAGAGCGAAAAGGGCGCAATAGAAACCGAACGCATAGGGATCTTTCATTGTTGTTTTTATCCGATCAGCGAGGTTGAGCGTACAGCCGGGTCGCTTTGGATCAGTCACTTTTCAGGCTAGTTGAGAACTCAGGGATGTGCAGTGCGGGGGACGAACGAACGCCGAAATGTCGGCGCAAGCTTCGCGCCGATCCGAGACCGGCGCGAAGAAGGCGGGAGTTACTGCAGGTCGACAGTCAGCGAGGGGGCGCCGAAGCTGACCAGATGAGCATTGGACTGGCTCAAGTAATCCCCCCAGAAAGATTCGAGTTTTTGCACGGTACTGCCGGATCGGTAGCCGTTCTTGATCGATCCGGGAACCAGGCCCGCGCCAAGCACATAGACTTTCGCGCCCCCAAGATCGGCGAACAGCTTTTTCTGTTCGACTTTCTTCAGCTCTGAGGAGGGGTCGATCGAACGAATCTGGTTATTGGCGTAGAAACTGCCGAAGTCACTGTTTTCGAGCATGTCGGAGACCAGCAACAGCACTTTTTCCGGTGCAGGCCGTGTGGCGATGTCGTCGCCGATTTGCTTGAGGCTGAAGAAGATTTCGCTCTTGGCGATGTCTTCTCCCGGCTTGGCGAAACTTTCCACCATTTTCTGGCCCAGACTCTTCTGGAAGAAGTCCACCTGTTTGCTCAGACAAGCGTCGAGTTGGCGCAGGCTGTTCATACCGATATCGTCCCGTACCTTGTCGCCTAGTCTTCCCTCAAGCTGCCCGGTATACATCAGTTTCATATAGTTGCCGGGCAGGTATGCAGAAAACTGGTACAGCCGCACGCTGTCGCCGGGTTTCACGTAGCGCAGCGCGTGGCTGTAGGTGGAGTCTTTCAGATCCTTGGGCAGTTGCACCGTTTGATCAATGATGATGATCAGCTCTCGCCCCGATGGCTGCGGACGATACTGGCTCAGCTTGGCAAACTCATAGCAACTGGGCAGGTCATTGCGCTCGGCGGCCTGCAGCAGCGGCGCGCTTAACAGCAAGGTTGTGCAAGCCAGCAAGGCGCGCCATTTCATGTCAAAGCTCCTGAGTGGCCCGGCTGGCCTTGGCCGCCATGCGTTGCAGCTTCTGAACCTTTCTCAACTGTTCGAGCGTGACCTGAAACTTACCGGCCAAAAACGTCAGTTCGTCATCATCGAATTCGGTCAGATCGTCGAAATTGTCAGGGTCCAGCGCAGTGATGGCTTTCGGTGCGGCCACGGGGGCTTGCGGTTCAACATACGCAGTCGTGATCACCGGATCGGAGGCAACGGTGCTGACCTGCGGTTTGGCCTTGGCGCGAGCTTCGGCCTGACCTTCGCCGAGCTGCTGGCGACGCAGGCGCTCCTGCTCGATGCGGCTGTCGTCGCTTTTGCGGAAGTCCGCATGACGCTTGCTGACGTAGGCATCGAAATTACGATGACCAAAGCCCTTGAGCAGATGCTCTCTCTCATGCCCTGATGTGGTAATTCGGTTCGCCAGACGGCTCTGCAACGACGTCAACTTGGCCTGGGCATCCCGGGCGACGCGCTCGCGCAAATTCTGGAAGTGCGCGGCGAATTCTTCGGCGTTGTTGAAACCTCGGGTGTAATGCCAAGCCTGCCCTGATTGCTTGCCAGCGAAGGAGAAACGGTTCGACAGTACGATCCCGACGCCTTGAATACCGAGGAAGATTACCGAAAGGATGATGTAGGTCGTCAGGGAAGCCGCACGGATGGCTTCCATTTTGTCCTGCGCCGACGACTGTGCGGCCGTCTGGTTTTCCGCCACGCTTTCAGCAGGCAGTTCAAAAGGTGAATCCGGCAGTTTGCCGCTCGCCCCTTGGGTCTGACTGAAGGCGTCTGGATTGCTGACAAGGTCGACTTCCATCGACTTGAGGCTGTAGTTGCGTATGACGAACGCACCGATGGCAATGGCCAGCACGTAAATCAGGCACACGGTAGTCCACGTGTACTTGGGCGTGACGCGGGCATTGTGATCGGTGCGGTTTAGCACTTTGAGATAGTTGGGTTCGTCGTCATCGCGATAGGTGTTATCGATGTCGACTTTGGTGTCGGCTTCCAGGTCTCGCGGGGTACGTGATTGCTCGTACCAAGTGCGAATCTTGGTGATCAGACTGCTGTGGTGCATCTCACGACCGGCCATCTCGGTAAAGAACACCGCGGCGACCGACAACAGGAAGGCAGTGAACCAGGCCAGCATGCCCGCAACGTTCGCCGAGATGTTCTGCACCATGAACGGCGCAAGTACATATGCGAAACCCACGGCTTCGAAGAAGATCAGACCAATGATCAGCATCCACATGAGAAAGCCTTTTTCTCGTCGGCCTGTCTCGTGGACTTTATTCAAATAGTCCCGGCATTTGTCATAGAAGTCAGGGCTTTTATTCAGCTCCTGATAATACGAATAGTAGTCGGCGCACAGACGCGTCTCGCTGTCCATCCAGCCATCCGCGTTGTTGATTGGCGCCTTGCGGCTCCAGCTTGTCACCCGGCCTATCACTGGGAAGGCGTAGGCGACGTTCATGTAGAAGTAGCTGACCTTTGCCCACCAGATCTTGATGGCAACCATCAGGACCATGGTGGTCAGGATTAGCCCCACCGCCACGCGGTGCAGCGCAAGAAACGCAGTCAGACTGTCCATCGAAAACTGTTCCATGATTTTCCTCGAATTTTGCTTGCGTCAGGTGCGCACAGGGACAAATTTGGCGACATAGCTTTCGCCGGTCTTGTCGTAAAACAACTTGCCGTCGACCGCTTTGCTGCCGAATTTTTCTAGCACGACGTCCATGCAGCTCACCGGCGCCTGAGCGTCATCGACGAAGACCCGATAAAGCACGGTGTCTTGTCCCTCGAACGTGTTGGCGATGGCATTAAGAGTGGTGGCTTTGCCTTTCTTGTTCTGGTCGTAACCTTTAACCAGTTGCACGCGAGGTTGTTTGGCGACTTCCGCGTTGTTACGCAGTACCGCAATCGGGGTGATGGTCACCAGATTGCCGTTGACGTCATTGGCCCAGACTCTCCCGTTGTAGCCGGGCAGGTACTCCGAGGTGTCGTGCTCTGCCAGTTCCTGGCCGCTGGCAAGATTCTTGACAGCACCCATGACCCGAGGTCGGTCGCCGTCGCAGCTGGCGACCGGGGTGCTAGCGTTTGCCTTGCTGATCAGGGCGAAACCGCTGGACTGCATTGGCTTGACCAGTTGCGCCAGTTGGCTGGTATCGCTGCTGGCGGGGCTGCCACCGAAGTCGATGAAATTCGCCGGAGTGGTGACGACAGTTTTCTCAACCGGGGCCGGCGCCGGTTTGTTGCTGGACGCCACCGGCTCTTTGACTTTGGTGACGGTCTGGCTGCGTGTTCCGTGGGCGAGGTAACGCGGGTTGCTGCGCTCCTGTTTGACCCTTTGTTCAAGCAGCGCGGTGGATTCAAGCTGAACGATTTCCACGCGGCGGTTCTGTGCGCGGCCATCGGCGGTGGTGTTATCGGCCAACGGTCGGGCTGCGCCTACACCCTGAAAGTACAGATTCTGCGGTGCGATGCCGGCTTCGGCCAGCACCTTGCCCACGCTGCGGGCGCGGCGCTCGGACAGCTGCTGGTTGAATTCTGCGGTGCCCGTGGCATCCGTGTGGCCGACTACCAGCACCGCCTGACCCGCAGCGCCGTTCTGGCTGTCCGCCGGCTTGAAAGCGTTAGCCAGCTTGCGCACCTGGCGCAGACCGTCGGTGGTCAACTGATCGCTGCCTGTGGGGAACATGCCCTGGTCTTCGACCTGAGCAACGATTCCCGCGTCAGTGGTGGTCGCCGGTTTGCCACTCTGCGCCGGCGCTTGAGCCTGCAGAGTGTCGACCTGCATTTTCAGGTTTTCTTCACGGGCGATACGTTCAAGTTCCTGCTGGCGGTTTTGCCACACATGACCGATCACACAACCTGCCGCGCCGCCGACGACACCGCCTGCCACTGCCTTTCCGGCGTCGCGGGTCGCGGCGTAAGTCAAACCTGCGCCTAACAATGCACCGCCAGCGCAACCAATGGCGGTGCCATAGTCACGGCCGGCCTGATTCAGCGTGGCGCAACTGCTCAGCGTAACCGCCAGTGCCAGCACCGTCAGTTTACCGGGGTGGAAATACTTCACTGAACGCACTCCTTGTGATGCGCAAGACTGCTGCGGACGCAACAGCCAGGCCGTAAAGCCCGTGTTCGTCCTTGAGATAGAGCGGTTCCAGATGGATCCGATTTGTCGGCCGGGGATTTCATCACAGCAGGAGGGTTGTTTCAATGGCAAATAGCCACTGATATGGCGCCAGTCGTCAGTCGCGACATGTTCTGATCATAAAACGGCTCATATCTGTTTTATCAGGACCGGCCAGGAAACAGCCGCGGTTGCGACAAGCACTTGAAGAGGTGGTCGTAGACCAGCCTGACACGTGGTGGCACCGGACCTGACTGCGTGCGGTAAAGCATCAGATCAATCGTCGGCGGCGCAATATCAGCCAGTACCTCCACCAGCCGACCGTCACTAAGCCAAGGCTCGGCCAGATAGTCAGGCATTTGCGCGAATGCGAGTCCGGCCAGGACGAACTCGAGTTCGGTTTCCGGATCGTCGCAACTGAAGGCGGGAGAGGGCGGAAGATAAGTCTGACTCTGCGCAAAAAACCACGGCCATGGGCGACCATTGTTGCGATCAATCAACGTCGACAATGGCAGGTCCTTGAGGTCGTCCAGAGTTGCTGGCGTACCTGTGGAAGCGATCAGAGCAGGTGCCGCGACGATCTTCAACGGCACCTGACTGACCGAGCGGGCGATGTAGCGCCTGTCCCGCACTGCGCCGACGCGTATGCCAATGTCAATGCGCGAGGCCACTGCGTCGGTCAGTTCGTCATCCAGGGTCAGCTCGATCCGCAGGCCTGGGTTTTGCTGCATCAAGTATTTCAGGAAGCCTGCCAGGTAAAGCTTGCCGATGGCGTGGGGCGCTGTGATGCCGACTCGACCTGCGATCCCCTTGGACTGAGGCTGGGCGTGCGCGATGAACAACTGATCAAACTGGTTCAGCGTGTGGCGGGCCTGTTGCGCGATCTCCGAACCGAAGGCAGTAACGTGCGCCTGTCGCGTACTGCGGTGAAACAGCGGCTCAGCGAACGCGCGTTCCAGCTCTTTAATCGCGCGAGTCACCTTCTGCGGCGATGTGCCTAATCTGTTCGCCGCTTCGCGAAAGGTCGGTGACTCCACGGCCACCAAGAATATACGGAGCATTTCCATGCGATTGAGCATTGCAGCGGAGTCCTCGGTGCGAGTCGGATAATGGCGACAGTATTCCAGAAAATGGAATTCTCAAATCCTAACTCTTCCATTTTCTGAAGCGAAGTTTGATCGCACACTCGCTCTCAACAACTTCCCGAATCAATCTGCAGGAGACTGATCATGAGCAAAGGCATTCAAGGCAAAGTCGTCGTTATCACCGGTGCAAGCAGCGGCCTTGGAGAGGCGACCGCGCGCCATCTGGCAAGCCTCGGCGCTAAAGTCGTACTGGGTGCGCGTCGTCAGGAGCGTATGGACGTCATCGTTGAGGAGATTAAAGCCACAGGTGGTCAGGCTTCTGCCTACACCGTGGACGTTACCCGTCGCGAAGACTTATCGGCTCTGGTCGACAACGCCATCAGAGATTTCGGCCGCATCGACGTCATCGTCAACAACGCAGGTTTCATGGCGATCTCTCCCATCGCCGAGCTGCGCGTCGACGAGTGGGACCGCATGATCGACATCAACGTAAAAGGCGTGCTTTACGGTGTCGCGGCCGCGTTGCCTAAGTTCGAAGCCCAGGGTTCCGGCCATTTCATCAACATCTCGTCGGTGGCAGGCATCAAGGTCTTCAGCCCGGGCGGTTCGGTTTACAGCGGCACCAAGTTCGCCGTGCGCGCGATCTCCGACGGCCTGCGCCATGAAGTCGGCGCAAAGATCCGCACCACCACCATCGAGCCTGGCGCAGTGGATTCCGAGTTGAAACTGGGCAGCGGCCACCAGCCAAGCGCTGATGCCGTGAACGAGTTCTACAAGCAGGCCATCCCGGCTGATTCCGTCGCCCGCGCCATCGCCTTCGCCATCGAACAGCCAGGTGATGTCGACATCAACGAAATCGTTCTGCGGCCTACTGCGCAGGACTTCTGATGCGCTGAGTTGTGTTGCTGCAGACTTAAAACCTGCAGCATCACATTCGCAATTCAGGAAGATCACGTTATTAATAAATTTTCGCGCTTTCTGTGTGGACGAATATACTCGCGGCAGGCAGCGCTGTTATTACAACTTCCGTTTAGACGCTTTCTTATAAATACCCTTCTGAGACTGCACAGTCTTCCGGGCTGTGGCTCATTTCTTCTGCAGAATGCGACGGCTAAGTCCTGCTCTCAAAGTGCCTGGAAGCGACGGCACGGATCGTCATTCGGTGCAGAGCCTGTAGTCCAGTAGTTTCCTTGCCTGTAAGGCATTTCCGAATTTCTCCGCTCGGCTTGTTCATCCAAAACGCCCACGCTAGTTTTCGCCTCCTCAAAAATTAATCTCGATACGTTGATTTCCAGGAGCAGGCCTGCGTAGCGCCGCTGCCGTGGTTCTCAATGTCCATAACCTACGGATTTAAAACCCGGTCTTCATAAGGAAATGACCTTTGCCCGATCAGGACGAGTTTCGCGTCACGCTTAGCCTTGCCCAAATGGCCGCGATTCTGGAGAACGAATCCCTCACGCCCTATGAGATTTTCTCGAGCCGAGTCGTTGGCAGCCTGCGCTTAGTGGGCGGAATCATAGAGCTCGGCGGCGCTGGCGTGCTGTGCGCAGTCCCGGAACCCACAATGATCACCAAAGTGGGATGCGTTGCCATGGGGCTGCACGCCGCCGACCAAATGGCGGCCGGCGCGCACCAACTGGTGACCGCCAGGGAAACCGATTCGTATGCGTTCAAGGCGGGCATGACGGCCGCCGAAGTCATGGGTGCATCGCGCGCCAGCGGTCAAGTCGTCGGGCTCGCCGCTGAGTTCGCGGTCCCGCTTTCGACAGCTTCGCTCTATAACGCGTTCAGGGTTTCGTCGGTTCGGGCGGGGAGGATGACGGTTGTCGTGAGCGAGAGATTTCCTAATGCACCGAGGAAAGGGCCAGGCGGGCATGTGATTAGAGATCATATTGGGAAGGAGCTTGTGGCGGTACAGACACGTCTGAAGAAAACAAGGGGGACAGACGCGATTTCCGTCTTCACTAATTTAGATGTTGCGGAGTGGGCTGTAAGTCAGGTGTTGAGGTCGAATAAAAACAAGATATCGATTAATTCAAAAATGAGTTTGTATCGTAAGAACAAGCGATTATCCATGCGCATGGATCTCGGAACAACTGTTGGATGGGGTGTGGCCAGAGTTGCGCCTGATACCCCGATCTATATGCATAAGGTGGTTGTGGTGATAGAGTTTTCTGAATACAACCACATGCCAGCTTATATCGTCACAGCTTACCCTGTTCTTTGAGGTGCTCATGCGCAGCTATGTGGAATTAATCCATTTTATGAAGGCGTTGGGTGATGGTGTTCAAGACCATTTGCCCGAGGAGCAGCGGACGGCGCAGCTCCCTTTAGCGCAGATAGTCAATGAATGGGTCGATGCGAAATCCTGGGTGGCGATTCGCTCGCTTGAAAAAGATATCTCGTCATATATTAAAAAAGTCAGTGTGGGCGACTTTTCCGTAGACCAGATTTTTTTTGATTATGATCTTTTGTTCATACCTGAGAGATTCGGTTGTGAGGATCCCGAACTGCTTGGCGAGGTATCGCTAATGCTGAGGGCCAGAGTGATAGACACAAACAGGTCCTTGCTCAACGACCTTGGTGGGTGGCTCAGATTAAAACTTGGTTTTCCAAATCGGCGAACCTAGAGGCAGAGTGGGCCACCGGTCAAATGGTCCACTTCGTAGCCATAATAATACATGCATGCCGGCGTTGTCCGGCTCACTGCATTCGATATGGTGGACGCGCTCTACATGCATTGGGGCTAGACCAGAGTTAAGGGGAGGCCAAATTTTCTGACAGCTTCTACGCTAGGCCAATACCCTAAATGTCACTTTGCATGTCGTGACGCTCGGCGGGGTCAAATCCCGCCCACAAAAAAACCGGCTCAAATCTGGCCGGTTTCTTGTGCTTCAAGCTACGTAACCGCTTGAAGGTGCTGCTGTTTGGTGCCCCGAGGGAGACTCGAACTCCCACTCCTTTCGAAAACGGATTTTGAATCCGCCGCGTCTACCAATTCCGCCATCAGGGCTCAATGGCGGCGAAGTATAGAGACGAGCCTACCGTTGGTCAATCATGTTTCATGGTCAATTTTCAGGTTTTCCGCTAAACTTCCCGGCCCTGCTAGACGAACCCCATCATGCGTGTCGCTGACTTTACCTTCGAACTCCCCGATGCATTGATCGCTCGCCATCCTCTGGCCGAGCGACGCAGCAGCCGTTTGCTCACCCTCGACGGGCCGAGCGGCGCGCTGGCACATCGCCAATTCACTGATCTGCTGGAGCATCTGCGTCCCGGCGATCTCATGGTTTTCAACAATACCCGGGTGATCCCGGCGCGTCTGTTCGGGCAGAAGGCTTCGGGCGGCAAGCTGGAAATTCTGGTTGAGCGCGTGCTGGATCAGCATCGCGTGCTGGCTCATGTACGCTCCAGCAAGTCGCCCAAAGCGGGTTCGACCATCTTGATCGATGGCGGTGGCGAAGCCGAAATGGTTGCGCGCCACGATGCGTTGTTCGAGCTGCGTTTTGCCGAGCCGGTGCTGCCGTTGCTCGAGCGCGTGGGCCACATGCCGCTGCCTCCTTATATAGATCGCCCGGACGATGACGCCGACCGCGAGCGTTATCAGACTGTTTACGCACAGCGGGCCGGTGCGGTGGCGGCGCCCACGGCGGGTCTGCATTTCGACCGGACCATGATGGACGCGATTGCCGAGAAGGGCGTCCAGACTGCGTTCGTGACGCTGCACGTGGGGGCGGGGACGTTTCAGCCGGTGCGTGTCGAGCGGATCGAAGATCACCACATGCACGACGAGTGGCTTGAAGTCACTCAGGAAGTGGTCGATGCCGTCGCGGCGTGCCGTGCGCGCGGCGGGCGGGTCGTTGCAGTGGGGACGACCAGCGTGCGCTCGCTGGAAAGCGCGGCCCGGGATGGCGTGCTCAAGGCATTCAGCGGCGACACCGATATCTTCATCTACCCTGGCCGGCCGTTCCATGTGGTCGATGCGCTGGTCACCAATTTTCATTTGCCTGAATCCACGCTCTTGATGCTGGTTTCGGCATTCGCCGGTTACCCGGAAACCATGGCCGCCTACGCGGCTGCAGTGGAGCACGGTTACCGCTTTTTCAGTTACGGGGATGCCATGTTCATCACCCGCAATCCCGCGCCGACTGCGCCTCAGGGTAATGACCCGGTGGACTCGGCCCCAGAGGATCCAGCATGAGTCGCACCTGTCGTATGTCGTTCGAGCTGCTTGCCACCGATGGCAAGGCTCGTCGTGGTCGTCTGACCTTTCCGCGTGGCGTCGTCGAAACCCCGGCCTTCATGCCGGTCGGCACGTATGGCACCGTCAAGGGCATGTTGCCCCGGGATATCGAGGCCACTGGCGCGCAGATCATTCTGGGCAACACCTTCCATCTGTGGCTGCGTCCCGGCACCGAAGTGATCAAGGCTCACGGTGATCTGCACGATTTCATGCAATGGAAGGGTCCGATTCTGACGGACTCCGGCGGCTTCCAGGTGTTCAGCCTCGGCGCCATGCGCAAGATCAAGGAAGAAGGCGTGACCTTCGCCTCGCCGGTCGACGGTGCCAAGGTCTTCATGGGCCCTGAAGAGTCGATGCAGGTTCAGCGCGACCTGGGCTCCGACATCGTGATGATCTTCGACGAATGCACGCCGTATCCGGCCGATGAAGACGTCGCGCGTACTTCCATGGAACTGTCGCTGCGCTGGGCCAAGCGTTCGAAGATCGCCCATGGCGAAAACACTGCCGCGCTGTTCGGCATCGTGCAGGGCGGCATGCACGAGAATCTGCGCATGCGCTCGCTGGACGGTCTGAACGAACTCAACTTCGACGGCCTGGCCATCGGCGGCCTCTCGGTGGGCGAGCCCAAGCACGAAATGATCAAGGTTCTGGATTACCTGCCAGGACGCATGCCGGCTGACAAACCTCGTTACCTTATGGGTGTAGGCAAGCCTGAAGACCTGGTTGAAGGTGTGCGTCGCGGAGTCGACATGTTCGACTGCGTCATGCCTACGCGCAATGCCCGCAACGGTCATCTGTTCATCGACACCGGTGTCCTGAAGATTCGTAATGCGTTTCATCGTCCCGATGACTCGCCGCTGGATCCGACCTGCGATTGCTACACCTGCAAGAACTTCTCTCGCGCTTATCTGCATCACCTGGACAAGTGCGGAGAAATGCTGGGGAGCATGCTCAATACGATCCACAATTTGCGGCATTACCAGCTGCTTATGGCTGGTTTGCGCGAGGCTATTCAACAGGGTACATTGGCCGCCTTTGTCGACACGTTCTATGCCAAACGCGGGCTTGCCACGCCGCCGTTGGACTGAGCGACATCCGGTCTTACCGCTTCCTATTATTAAAATTATGCAACTGGAGTGTTAAATGAGCTTTTTCATCTCTCCCGCTTTCGCGGATGCAGCAGCACCTGCTGCAGGCCCCGCAGGTTCGGGCTTCGAGTGGATTTTCCTGGTCGGCTTTCTGGTCATCTTCTATCTGATGATCTGGCGTCCACAGGCCAAGCGTGCCAAAGAACAGAAGAACCTGCTGGGCAACTTGCAGAAAGGCGATGAAGTCGTCACTTCCGGTGGTATTGCCGGCAAGATCAACAAAGTGACCGACGACTTCGTGGTTATCGAAGTGTCCGACACCGTTGAGCTGAAGATCCAGAAGGGCGCCATCGCTGCCACCCTGCCCAAGGGCACTCTGAAAGCCATCTGATTCCAGTCTTTTACCAATCGACGGGGCGCGCAAGGCGCCCCGCGTTCTAAGCAGGCGGCGTGATGTTGAACAAATACCCTCTGTGGAAATACATCCTGATCCTGGCAGTGCTGGTGATCGGCTTTATTTATTCCGCACCCAATCTCTACCCTGATGACCCGGCTATTCAGGTCAGCGGCGCAAGCACTGCGCTGCAGGTCAATCAGGCTGATCTGGATCGCGTAAGCAAGGCGCTTACCGATGCTGGCATCGCGGTCAAGGGCGCGTCTCTGGCCGAGAATGGCAAGGGCGGTTTGTTGCGTCTGACCAAGCAGGAAGACCAGCTGCCAGCCAAAGATGTCGCGCGCAAGGCGCTGGGCGACGACTACGTCGTTGCATTGAACCTGGCGCAAACCACGCCAAAATGGTTGCGCAGCATCGGCGCTACGCCGATGAAACTGGGTCTGGACTTGTCCGGCGGCGTGCACTTCCTGCTTGAAGTCGACATGGACAAGGCGCTCAGCGCTCGTCTGAATGTCTACGAAGGCGAAGTGAAGAGCCTGCTGCGCAAGGAAAAACTGCGCTATCGCAGCCTGCCTCAGGACAATGGCGCCATTCAGCTGGGCTTCAGTGACGCGGATTCCCGCGAGCAGGCCCGTGCTCTGATCCGCAAGGATTACAGCGATTTCGATATCACCATGAGCGATCGTGGCGAGATGCCGATCCTGCGCCTGGCCATGACGCAGGCCAAGGTCGCCGAGATCCGCGAATATTCGATCAAGCAAAACCTGACCACCGTCCGTAACCGTGTCAACGAACTCGGTGTGGCCGAGCCGCTGGTTCAGCGTCAGGGCGCCAACCGTATCGTGGTTGAGCTGCCGGGTGTGCAGGACACCGCCGAAGCCAAGCGTATTCTCGGCAAGACGGCCAACCTTGAGTTCCGTCTGGGCGCAGGCCCGGATGACACCAAGGCCACCACTGAGATGTTCGAGTTCCGCGAGGGCGGTCGCCCTGCAGCAGCGGTCGAGCGTGGTTTGATCATCACCGGTGACCAGGTGACCGATGCCAAGGCAGGCTTCGACGAGCACGGTCGTCCGCAGGTGAACATCAAGCTGGACGGTCATGGCGGTGATCTGATGAGCCGCGCGACGCGCGCCAACGTCGGTCGCAGCATGGCCGTGATCTTCATCGAGCAGAAACCGACCACCACCTACACCAGGCAGGTTGTGGACGGCGTCGAGAAGGACGTGCCGGTTCAGACGTTCAAGGAAGAGAAGAAGATCATCAGCCTGGCGACCATTCAGTCGCCGCTGGGCGCGCAATTCCGCATCACCGGCCTGAACGGTCAGGGTGAGTCGTCAGAACTTGCGTTGCTGCTGCGTGCCGGCGGTCTGGCGGCACCGATGTACTTCGCCGAAGAACGTACCATTGGCCCGAGCCTGGGTGCCGACAACATCACCAAGGGTGTGCATGCATCCCTGTGGGGCATGCTGTTCGTCTCGCTGTTCATCCTCGCCATCTACCGTTTCTTCGGTCTGATCGCGACGGTTGCGCTGGCCTTCAACATGGTCATGCTGCTGGCACTGATGTCGCTGCTGGGCGCAACGCTGACCCTGCCGGGTATCGCCGGTATCGTGTTGACGATGGGTATGGCGGTCGATGCCAACGTGCTGATCTTCTCGCGTATTCGTGAGGAGCTGGCAAACGGCATGAGCGTGCAGCGTGCGATCAACGAAGGTTTTGACCGCGCCTACACCGCGATTCTCGACGCCAACCTGACCTCGCTGTTGGTCGGCGGCATTCTGTATGCCATGGGCACAGGCCCGGTCAAAGGTTTCGCCGTGACCATGTCGCTCGGGATCTTTACCTCGATGTTCACAGCCATCATGGTGACGCGTGCAATCGTCAACCTGATCTATGGCGGTCGTGACTTCAAGAAGTTGTGGATTTAAGGGGCTGCCATGAAACGTACCATCAACTTCATGGGCGTTCGCAACGTTGCGTTCGCCATCACCATGCTCCTCACCGTACTGGCGTTGTTCAGCTGGTTCCATAAAGGGCTCAACTTCGGTCTGGACTTCACCGGCGGTACGCTGATCGAGCTGACCTACGAGCGTCCTGCCGATCTGGGCAAGGTGCGCGAGGAGCTGGTGTCTTCGGGTTATCACGAAGCCATCGTGCAGAGTTTTGGCGCGACCACCGACCTGCTCGTGCGTATGCCGGGTGAAGACCCGCAGCTGGGCGCTCAGGTGGCCGAGGCGCTGCGTCGCACCGGCGCTGATAACCCGGTAACGGTCAAGCGCGTCGAGTTCGTCGGCCCTCAAGTGGGCGAAGAGCTGCGCGATCAGGGCGGCATCGGCATGCTGCTCGCGCTGGGTGGCGTGCTGATCTATCTGGCATTCCGCTTCCAGTGGAAATTCGCGGTCGGCGCCATCGTTTCCCTGATCCACGACGTGGTGGTGACGATGGGTATTCTGTCGTTCTTCCAGGTGACGTTCGACCTGACCGTGCTGGCCGCCGTGCTGGCGATCATCGGTTACTCACTCAACGATACGATCGTGGTATTCGACCGTGTCCGCGAGAACTTCCGCCTGCTGCGCAAAGCGTCGCTGATCGAAAACATCAACATTTCGACCACCCAGACGCTGCTGCGGACCATGGCGACTTCGATCTCCACGCTGCTGGCCATCGTGGCGCTGTGGATCTTCGGTGGCGACAGCCTGCACGGTTTCTCGGTCGCGCTGTTCATTGGCGTTCTGGCCGGTACCTACTCGTCGATCTACATCGCCAACGTGGTACTGATCTGGCTCAACCTGAGCACTGAAGACCTGCTGCCACCAGTGACGACCGAGAAGGTCGACGATCGTCCCTGACGATGGCTGACCGGTCATCCCTTAAAAAAGCGCGAGTGTGAACTCGCGCTTTTTTTTGCGCTCCAAGGCTGGGAGTAGCGCGAGCAATTGCGCTGAATATGGTCAGGAGGTTCACGTGAACAAGTCGTTGCTAGTTGGTGCAGTATTGGGTGCTGTCGGTGTGACTGCCGGTGGTGCTTTGGCCACCTATAGCCTCGTAAAACAAAGCGGTCCCGAGTATGCCGATGTACTCGCCGTCGAGCCTGTTAAAGAACAAATCAAAACCCCTCGTCAGGTGTGCAAGGACGTCGCGGTCACCCATCGCGCTCCGGTCAAGGATGAGCATCAGATTGTGGGCAGCGTTATCGGAGCCGTAGCGGGTGGCCTGCTCGGTAACCAGGTAGGTGGCGGTACTGGCAAGAAAATCGCAACGGTGGCGGGCGCCGTTGGCGGTGGTTACGCGGGCAACAAGGTTCAGGAAGGCATGCAGAACCGCGATACTTACACCACCACTGAAAGCCGCTGCAATACCGTCAACGACATCAGTGACAAGGTCGTGGGCTACAACGTGAAGTACAAGTTGAACGACAAAGTCGGTCAGGTGCGTATGGACCGCGACCCAGGCAGCCAGATCCCCGTCAACAAGGACGGTCAGTTGGAGTTGAGTCAGGCCGGTCAGTAATCTTCACTTCCGGTCGTTCTAAAAAACACCCCCTAATACGGGGTGTTTTTTTTGCCCGAAATAAGACCATATCCGATAAGTCTTGAGTCGGTAGTAACTATATATTTTTAATTCGATTACCCGCCGCGTAAGCTTTTTTTGTGGTGGGGCCTGGGTTTCTCAAGCCAGTCCGCCTCAACAACTCTAATAAAAACAGATGCGCCAAGCGGGAACAATAATGCATAAAAGCCCTGTATCTCTCGGCCTCACCTCTGCTACGGCCCTTGGACTGAGTCTCGCCTTTCCCGGCTTCGCGGAAGCGGACTTTTTCGAAGACAGCAAAGCAGACCTCGAATTTCGCAACTTCTACTTCAACAGCGATTACCGACAGGACGGCGCGAGTCAGTCCAAACGCGACGAGTGGGCCCAAGGCCTGATTCTTAATTACGAGTCCGGGTTTACCGACGGCCCGGTGGGATTTGGCGTCGATGCTCTCGGACTTTTCGGCCTCAAGCTGGACTCCGGACCTGACCGGCGCAACACCGGCCTGCTGCCTGTCGGTGACGAGAAAGCACCCGATGACTATGGCCGTTCAGGGATTACTGCCAAAGCCCGGATTTCCAAGAGCGTGCTGCGGGTGGGGACCTTGATGCCCAGGTTGCCGACTGTCTTGCCCAATGACGGTCGCTTGTTGCCACAGACGTTTCGCGGCGCGCAGTTGACCTCCAAAGACCTTGCCGACACCACCGTCAATATCGGTCGCCTGACCAGCAACACCGAGCGCAATGACAGCGGCCATGAAGACATCGAAGCGGAAGCCAAGGGCATCAAAGGCGGGCGCCCAAGTGATTCTTTCGATTTCGCCAGTGCCAGTTACAACTGGGCCAAAGGCCTCACCACGTCTTATAACTACGGCGGCCTGGAGAACAACTACAAACAGCACATCGTCACGCTGGTGCATGACCTGGCGCTGAGCGAATCACAGTCCATCAAAAGTGATCTGCGGTATGCGCGCTCCCTCAAAGATGGCAACTCCAATATCGACAACACGGCGGTCGGCGCGAAGTTCACTTACAGCATCGCCGGCCACGGTTTCGGTGTGGCCTATCAACGCATGAATGGCGAAACAGGTTTTCCGCACCTGGCAGGCACGGACTCCTTCCTCGTCAACTACGTGATGATCTCGCCGGACTTCGCCAACCCCGAAGAGCGGTCATGGCAGGCGCGCTATGACTACGACTTCGCAACCGTCGGCGTCCCTGGCCTTACGTTCATGACTCGCTATCTCAAAGGTGACCACTTTGCTCGCGCAAGCAAGGAGGGCACCGAGTGGGAGCGCAACACGGACATTGCGTATGTGTTCCAGAGCGGCGTGCTCAAGAACCTCGAGTTGAAGTGGCGCAACGGCAGTTATCGCAGCAACGGCGGCAACAACATTGACCAGAACCGCGTCATCGTCAGCTACACGCTGCCGCTGCTCTGAGACGTTCGATTTCAGCAACTTCCCGACAACGCTCATTCTCGGCGATCGCCGCAACGGAGCCCGCAATGCCAACAAGAAAAACCCTGATCCACCTGGCCGTCGCCTTCGCCCTGTTCAACAGTTACGGCGCCTACGCGGCCAATACCGCAGAGCTGCCCTGCGCGACCACGGAACAGTGCGCCGCGCAGGCGGCAAAAATCGGTGCCGCGGTCGACAAATCGAAATCCGCGGGCAGTAAGACGGAAAGTCAGTTTTCCTGGCTGAACCGGATCAATAAAGCCTCAATCGTCATGCTGACCGAGGAGGGCATCGTCAAGCCGGAAATGGGCCAGAAGATCGCCACGGGTGTGCGTTACGCCATCGATCAGGCGGATCAGCCCAACGGCAAACGCCCAAGCGATGTGCTCCAGCTCGAACAGATCATGACCGACAAGATCGGCCCGGAGGCCTCGCTGATTCATTCCGGTCGGAGTCGTCAGGACATGCTCGCCACGTACCGTCTGGCCAAGCTGCGCTCGGACGTGCTGGCCTACAGCGAAGCCATGAATGCGACGCGCAAGCGCCTACTGGATCTGGCCGACAAGAACGTCGATACCCTCGTGCCGGCCTACACCAATGGCGTGCAGGCGATGCCGATCAGCTACGCGCACTATTTGCTGGCGTTCGAGGCTGCATTCGATCGCGACGGTCAGCGTATTCGCGAGCTGTATCAGCGCCTGAACCAGAGCCCGATGGGCACGGCGGTGCTTGCCAATTCGGCCTACCCCCTGAATCGCGAACGACTGGCTCAGTTGCTGGGCTTTGACGGGGTGCGCGAGAACTCACTGGATTCCAGTCAGGTGTCGACTTACGACATTCCGATCGAGGCGGCCAATATTGCGTCTTCTTCGGCGATTCGCGTGGGCGCGATGATTGGCGACATTCACACGCAATACCATCAGATTCGTCCCTGGCTGCTGCTGGATGAAGAAAAAACCTACACCAGCAGCGCCATGCCGCAGAAGCGCAATCCGGGACTGCTGATGCGCGCTCGTGAGAGTGCGTCAGATGTGGTCGGGCTGGCGCAGACCGTGACCTTGCGTGCGCACAATGTGACCACCGGCATGACCGACTACAAGTTCGCCTTCGACTCGTTGGGCGTCTTCGATTCCACCAAAGAGATGTTTGCGGCAATGGACGCGGTGTTCGACGCGCTACAGGTCAATCCGCAACGCGCACGGGAAGAGCTGGAAAACGAATGGACCACCTCGATGGAGCTGGCCGACACGTTGGAGCGCACGCAGAAAGTGCCATTCCGCATCGGACACAGCTTTGCGTCGATGATCGTCGAACAGGCGCGAAGCGAAGGCCTGACGCCGAAGACGTTCCCGTACGCCGATGCACAGAAGCTATATGCGAAAGCGGCTGACAAGTACGAATGGAAGCCCAATTCACTGCCTCTGGACGAGGCGACGTTCCGCGCTGCGTTATCCCCGGAGGACATGGTCAAAACCCGCAAGGGCACCGGTGGCCCGCAGCCGCAGGAGGTCAAGCGAATGCTGGCCGAAGCCCACAAGACGCTGGAAGCGGATCAGACCTGGTTGCGGGAGCGTAGGGAAAAACTAACGCAGGCCGAAGGCAATCTGGACCGGGCTTTCGAGAAGCTGCTGTCGTCCAAGGGTTGACTCATTCCCACTCCTGCAGGCCGGCGCGCATGTGGGAGTGGGTCACCTGAATCAGGCTGACGCCCGCCGAAAACGCTCCTGCATATTCAGCTCCGATGGATCGGAAGCTGGATCACGTCGCTCATGGTTTCTCGATCCAAAGCCTTCTGCCAGCGCGCGATGGCCAGGCACGCCACGCAGTTGCCGAGCACGTTGGTCAGCACGCGACACTTCATCAAGCGCTCCACGCCCAACAGAAGTCCTGCACTTTCCAGCGGTATCGCATGAAACAGATTGAGGGTTGCGATGAGGGTGAAGAAAGCCGAGCCCGCCATGCTGGTCGACCCCAGTGAGGTCACCAGAGTAATCAGCAGCAAGGTCAGTATCTGTTCCCCACTCAGATGAACGCCCGACAGTTGCGCTAAAAACACCGCAGCCACGATCAGATAAAGGTTCGAGCCGTTCAAATTGAAGGTGTAACCCGTCGTCAGCACCAAGCGGGCGAGTTGTGGGTTGCAGCCCAGGTTCTGCATTTTCTCGATCAGGCCTGGCAGCGCGGCAACCGAAGAACCGGTAAAGGTCACCAGCAGCAGTTCGTCCTTGAGGTACACGATCAGCTGCCAGATCGAGGCGCCGGACGCCTGGGCGACAGGCGTCAGGATCAGCAACACGAACACGGCACTGGCCAGATACATCACTGCCACGAATTTCAGCAGCGGCACCGCGGAAGCCGGACCGAACTTGCCGATCGTGTAAGCAATGGCGCCAAAGGCCGCGAGCGGCGCAAACCTGAGTATCAGCTTCAGCACGCTGAACAACACCGCCACGGTTTTCTCAAGCAGATTACGCAAGGCGTCGGCTGCTGGGTGCCCTTTGGCGCGGGCGATCAATGCCCCGGTCAGCAGGCCGGCAAGCATGATCTGCAGGATCGGATTCTGTGTGACCGCGCGCCCGAGCACCGTGCCCATCGCCGACCAGGAAAAAGCGGTGCGCGCCGTTTCGCTTTCCAACGGCGCCAGCGGGATCTGCAACGGCTCGGCTCCCATACCTGCGCCGGGCTGAAGGAGTTCGGCAATCAGACACCCGAGCAGCAGGGCCAGTAGCGTCATCGTCTGGAAATAAACAAGAATCTTGCGGGCCAGCCCCCGTTGCCTCACCTGAAGGCTGGCCACTCCAGAGGCAATCAGCAGAAACATCATGAACGGCATGATCCAGCCGATGATGCGGATGAAACCATCGCTCAGGGGTTTCATTTCGACCGCAATCGGCGGCTCGAAAAGGCCCAGCAACGCGCCGCAGGCGATGGCCAGAAGCAGGTGCAGAGTGGCGCTGCGCAAAAGTCGTGTGGGCATCGGTGTCCCGGAATTTCAGCGTATTTATTGTTATGGGCGTGCCTTGCCAGCCCCACGGTGATTGGGCACGCTTGCCTGCCAATGTCGCTTCGACCGGGCGGCAATCATAAAACCTTGTTGCGGGACAGACCACCATGGAGCTTCGTCATCTGCGCTATTTCGTCATGGTGGCCGAAGAGCGGCATTTCACCCGCGCCGCTGCGCGTCTCAACATGCAGCAGCCGCCCCTCAGTCAACAGATTCGTGCGCTGGAAGATGAGCTGGGCTTCGATCTGTTCAAGCGCCACCCCAAAGGTGTCGATCTGACGGCGGGCGGGCTGGTGTTCCTGCAAGAGGCGCAGGACATTCTGGCGCGAGTCAAGGAAGGTTCGCTCAAGGCCTCCCGCGCGGCGCATGGTATCGAAGGACAACTGTGCATCGGTTTCACCAGCTCGGCAGCGGCACATCCGCTGACGCCGCAAATCATTCGAGCATTTCGCGAGCGTTTTCCGGGCGTGGCCGTTTCGCTGAAGGAGGGCAGCGCCCAGCAGCTGACCGAGGCGGCCATCGACGGCGGCGTGGACGTGGGCATTCTGCGCGCCCCCGTCGGCGGCCATCAAAGCATCGAGTTTCATCGGCTGCTCAATGAAGAGATGCTGCTGACGTTGCCCGTCGGGCATCGTTTGCTGGCAGATCACGCTGCGCAAGACCCGATGCCTGTCATTGCGCTGACGAGCCTGGCGGACGAGCCGTTCATTCTCGTGCGTCGTCCCGGTGCGCCGGGCATGTACGCCAACCTCATCACGGCCTGCCAGAACGCCGGGTTCAATCCCCGGATCGCGTTCGAAGTCGAGCGCATGCTCACCAACGTCAGCCTGGTCGCCGCAGGGGCGGGAATTTCCATCGTGCCTGCCTCAATGAAGGATGTGCACAAGGACAGCGTCGTCTATTGCAGGATCAGCGGCGCCCGACCGCGGCTGCATGCGCCGGTCACGCTGGTCTGTCGCAGTTTCAATCAATTGCCGCCGCTGGAGAATTTCATCGACCTGTCGCGCGAATTGAGTGGGCGCAAAGCGCTACAGCGCCCATAAAAAAACCGGCACAGGGCCGGTTTTTTCACTGCGAGACGCTTAGCGTTTCAGCGATGCAGGCACGTATGGCGCGATCGAGGTCAGTACGGCTTTGAAGCACTTGGTGTTGCCCGCAACGATGTGACCTTTTTCAAGGAAGTCGTGCCCGCCATTGAAATCGCTCACCAGACCGCCTGCTTCCTGAATCAGCAGGGCGCCGGCAGCCATGTCCCACTCCGACAAACCCGATTCCCAGAACGCGTCGAAACGACCGGCAGCCACGTACGCCAGATCCAGACTGGCTGCGCCAGCGCGGCGGATACCCGCGGTCTGGCCGACCAGCGAACGGAACATGTTCAGGTAGTTTTCGAGGTTGTCGAGTTGGTTTTCGCGGAACGGGAAACCTGTGCCCAGCAGCGCGCCTTCGAGGCTCTTGCGCGGGCTGACGCGCAGACGGCGACCGTTGAGCTGGGCGCCGCGGCCACGGCTGGCGGTGAACTCTTCCTGACGGACCGGGTCGAGAACAACGGCGTGTTCCAGGCGGCCACGGTATTTGCAGGCGATGCTGACCGCGAAGTGCGGAACGCCGCGAACGAAGTTGGTGGTGCCGTCCAGCGGGTCGATGACCCACAGGTAATCGGCGCCTTCGCCGCTGCCTTCATGCAGGCCGCTTTCTTCGCCGAGGATGCCGTGGGTAGGGTAGGCCTTGAGCAGAGCATCTACGATGGTCTTTTCTGCTGCGCGATCGATTTCGGTGACGTAGTCTTTCGCGTCTTTTTCATCGACCTTGATGGTATCCAGGCGCTCGATGGAGCGGAAAATCAATTCGCTGGCGCTGCGGGCGGCGCGCAGCGCGATATTCAGCATGGGCTGCATGGATGTATCACCTAGGTCGTTAAAGAGAGCCGGGCATTCTATGGGTTCTTGTCGATGATTTCCAGCGCGAGCGCAGCTTTTGCCATGCGTCCGGTCGGCGCACAGGTGAACAAAGACGGGCTGGTCTGCGGCCGTGCAAGGGTGTATGTAACGCACAATACGCAAGGGTTCGTGGCGTTGCCCCGGCCCCTTCTGTAAGATTCGTCCCCCTTTTCACCTGCTAGCGAGACCACACCATTGCTGCAAAATATTCGTGTCGTCCTGGTCGGCACCAGTCATCCGGGAAATATCGGTGGCGCTGCCCGTGCCATGAAGAACATGGGGCTTTCGCGTCTGGTGCTGGTTGATCCCGCGATGTTTCCGCACCACGATGCCGACGCCCGGGCGTCCGGTGCCAGCGACATCCTGGAGAACGCCCAGGTCGTGGCCACGCTGGAAGAAGCGCTGGTCGGCTGCAGCCTGGTCATGGGCACGAGCGCGCGTGATCGCCGCATTCCCTGGCCATTGCTCGACCCTCGCGAGGCCGGCAACAAAACCGTGGAGCACGCGGCACTCGGCGAGGAAATCGCGCTGGTGTTCGGTCGCGAGTACGCGGGACTGACCAACGAAGAGCTGCAGCGTTGTCACTACCACGTGCATATTCCGTCCGATCCCGAGTTCAGCTCCCTGAACCTTGCGGCCGCTGTTCAGGTATTGAGTTACGAGACGCGCATGTCATGGCTGGCGGTTGAAGGGCAGGCCAGCAAGGTCGAGAAATTCGAGGTGAACTCGGTACGCAGCACCGAGCTTGCGACAATGGATGAGATGGAGAAATTCTATGAGCATCTTGAAGCCACACTTGTAAACATTGGCTTCCTCGATCCGGAGAAGCCTCGCCATCTGATGGCTCGGCTGCGTCGGCTCTACGGACGCTCGGCTGTCAATCGATCTGAAATGAGCATTTTGCGTGGCATCCTCACCGAAACCCAGAAAGCGGCCAACGGTGAGCCCTACAAGCGGAAGGATCAGTGATGTTCGAGCGCCTGCGAGAAGATATTCAAAGTGTGTTTCACCGTGACCCGGCGGCCCGCAACGCGTTTGAGGTGCTGACCTGCTATCCCGGTATGCACGCGATCTGGCTGCATCGGTTATCCGGATGGTTGTGGCGCAAGGACCTGAAGTGGCCTGCGCGCATGGTTTCCAATTTCGGTCGCTGGTTGACCGGTATCGAGATTCATCCCGGTGCCAAGGTCGGCAGGCGTTTCTTCATCGATCACGGCATGGGCATCGTCATTGGCGAGACCGCCGAGATTGGCGACGATGTGACGCTTTATCAGGGCGTGACCCTGGGCGGCACGAGCTGGAATAAAGGCAAGCGCCATCCCACGCTTGAGTCCGGTGTCGTGGTGGGGGCGGGCGCCAAAGTGCTCGGGCCGTTCACGGTGGGGGCTGGCGCCAAGGTGGGTTCCAATGCCGTGGTGACCAAGCCCGTGCCCGCAGGTGCGACCGTGGTCGGCATTCCGGGGCGCATCATCGTCAAATCCGACGATGACGCCGAAGCCAAGCGCAAGGCCATAGCCGAGAAGCTGGGTTTCGATGCCTATGGCGTCAGCGAGGACATGCCCGACCCGGTGGCCAGGGCGATCGGCCAGTTGCTGGATCATCTTCAGGCAGTGGATGTGCGCATGGAAGACATGGGCAAGGCGCTCAAGAGCCTTGGCTGCGAATACCGGGAGAAAGAGCTTCCGGAGCTGCGCCAGGAAGTGTTCGACTGCATCAAGGAACGCACTGAGACCAAAGTCGTCCAGGACTGAAAAGGGCGGCGCGGTATAGTAAACGCGGGCATCCCATTTCAGTCCGGCGTTTGCTATCATGCCGCCGCGCTTTTGCGGGTAATCCCGACTGTTTCACTAGGTCTTATAGTTGACTTAAATACTCGGAAATAGCATACTCGCTCTCATTCCGAACCTCCGCGGTACACGTCATGCGACTGACTACAAAGGGCCGATACGCTGTAACTGCCATGCTTGATTTGGCGTTGCACGCGCAGCATGGGCCAGTGTCTCTGGCCGATATCTCCGAGCGGCAAGGGATTTCCCTTTCTTACCTCGAGCAACTGTTCGCCAAGCTGCGCCGCAGCAATCTGGTGTCCAGCGTGCGTGGGCCGGGCGGTGGCTATCAGCTGTCCCGCAACATGCAGGGTATTCAGGTCGCTCAGGTCATCGATGCGGTCAACGAATCCGTCGATGCGACGCGTTGTCAGGGGCTCGGTGATTGCCATGCGGGTGACACCTGTCTGACCCACCACTTGTGGTGCGATCTCAGCCAGCAGATTCATGAATTTCTAAGCGGTATCAGCCTGGCCGACCTCGTCACTCGCCGTGAAGTGCAGGAAGTCGCCCAACGCCAGGACCTGCGTCGTTGCGGTAGCAAGATGCAGCAACTGGACAAGATTGAAACATCCGCCGTTGAGTGAACGCAGATGAACGCGCGGCGCGCCTGCCCGATAGGAGATATTCAATGAGATTGCCGATTTACCTCGATTATTCCGCGACGACCCCGGTCGACCCGCGTGTTGCGCAGAAGATGAGCGATTGCCTGCTGGTTGATGGCAATTTCGGTAACCCGGCTTCGCGCTCCCACGTTTTTGGCTGGAGGGCTGAAGAGTCGGTCGAGAACGCACGTCGTCAGGTCGCCGATCTGGTCAACGCCGATCCGCGTGAAATCGTCTGGACTTCCGGTGCTACTGAATCGGACAACCTCGCCATCAAGGGCGCGGCGCATTTCTATTCCACCAAGGGCAAGCACCTGATCACCAGCAAGATCGAGCACAAGGCTGTCCTGGACACCATGCGCCAGCTTGAGCGTGAAGGTTTCGAGGTCACTTACCTCGACCCGACCGAAGATGGTCTGATCACCCCGGCCATGATCGAAGCGGTTCTGCGTGACGACACCATCCTGGTTTCGATCATGCACGTGAACAACGAAATCGGCACCGTCAACGACATCGCTGCGATTGGCGAGCTGACCCGTTCGCGCGGCGTGCTGTTCCATGTCGATGCGGCTCAGTCCACCGGCAAGGTCGAAATCGACCTGTCGAAACTGAAAGTCGACATGATGTCCTTCTCCGCCCACAAGACCTATGGTCCGAAAGGGATCGGCGCGCTGTACGTCAGCCGCAAGCCGCGCGTGCGCATCGAAGCCACCATGCACGGCGGTGGTCACGAGCGCGGCATGCGTTCCGGCACCCTGGCGACTCACCAGATCGTCGGCATGGGTGAAGCCTTCCGCATCGCCAAGGAAGACATGGCGAGCGAGAACGTGCGCATCAAAGCGTTGAGCGATCGTTTCTACAAGCAGGTCGAGCACCTTGAGGAGCTCTACGTCAACGGCAGCCTGACTGCTCGCGTGCCTCACAACCTGAACCTCAGTTTCAACTACGTCGAAGGCGAGTCGCTGATCATGGCGCTCAAGGACCTGGCGGTTTCGTCCGGTTCGGCGTGCACCTCGGCCTCTCTCGAGCCTTCCTACGTGCTGCGTGCCCTGGGTCGTAACGATGAGCTGGCACACAGCTCGATCCGTTTCACCTTCGGCCGTTTCACCACCGAAGAAGAGATCGATTACGCCGCGCAGAAAGTCTGCGAGGCTGTCACCAAGCTGCGCGCTCTGTCGCCGCTGTGGGACATGTTCAAAGACGGTGTCGACATCTCCAAGATCGAGTGGGCGGCGCACTAATTCAAAGTCGCCACAGAAGCGGCACTTCGTAGCGAGTGATGGGAAGGCAGGACGAAACGGGTAAAGGGCTGAATCAGGTTTCTGGTCAGGCATCGACATCCGTTTTCAACGCAGTATCACCAAGCGCAGTAGTTTGAAGTGTCGCGAGAGCGACTCACCTGATGACGAAAGGAACGAATCATGGCTTACAGCGAAAAGGTCATTGACCACTACGAGAACCCGCGCAACGTCGGCAAGATGAACGCGGAAGATCCTGATGTCGGCACCGGCATGGTTGGCGCTCCGGCGTGCGGCGACGTCATGCGCCTGCAGATCAAGGTCAACGAGCAAGGCATCATCGAAGACGCCAAGTTCAAAACCTACGGTTGCGGCTCCGCGATCGCTTCCAGCTCCCTGGCCACTGAGTGGATGAAGGGCAAGACGCTGGATGAGGCAGAGACCATCAAGAATACTCAGCTGGCTGAAGAACTGGCCTTGCCGCCAGTGAAAATCCACTGCTCGGTACTCGCTGAAGACGCCATCAAGGCCGCCGTTCACGATTACAAGCAGAAGAAAGGCCTGCTGTAAGCAGGTCTTACTCAGCTGCGTTAAGTAACTTGCGTGAAGTAAGGAGATCCGATGGCTATCAGCATGACCGAAGCTGCCGCTAACCACGTGCGTCGCTCCCTTGATGGGCGCGGTAAAGGTGACGGCATTCGTCTGGGCGTTCGTACCACCGGTTGCTCGGGCCTGGCCTACGTGCTCGAGTTCGTCGATCAGCCGGAAAGCGAAGACACGGTGTTCGAACAACATGGCGTCAAGGTGATCATCGATCCCAAGAGCCTTGTCTACCTGGACGGCACCGAGCTTGATTTCGTCAAGGAAGGGTTGAACGAAGGCTTCAAGTTCAACAACCCCAACTCGCGCGGTGAATGTGGCTGCGGCGAAAGCTTCAACGTCTGAGGCTTATTGTGGGTACTCCTTGTCATTTCGCTCTTTTTGATTTGCAGCCGGGTTTTCGTCTGGATCTGGACGCGCTTGCCTCGCGTTATCGCGAACTTGCGCGCAGCGTGCACCCCGACCGCTTTGCCGACGCTTCGGAGTCTGAGCAGCGTGTTGCGCTGGAGCGCTCCGCAAGCCTGAACGATGCCTACCAGACCTTGAAAAGCGCGCCGAAACGGGCGCGTTATCTGCTGGCCCTCAAGGGCGAGGTTCCGCTGGAAGTCACCGTGCACGATCCCGATTTTCTGATGCAGCAGATGCAATGGCGCGAAGAACTCGAGGATCTGCAGGATGAAGCGGACCTGGAGGGTGTGGCCGTTTTCAAGCGCCGGCTCAAGGTTGCACAGGAAGAACTGAACGAAAGCTTCGCGGCCTGTTGGGACGATGCTGCACAGCGTGAGCAGGCTGAAAGGCTGATGCGCCGCATGCAGTTCCTCGACAAGCTCTCCTACGAAGTGCGCCAGCTGGAAGAGCGCCTCGACGATTAACCCCGCGCCGCCTTCTGGGCGGCGCGCCAGTGATATCAGAAAAGCAATGGCTCTACTGCAGATCGCCGAACCCGGCCAAAGTCCAAAACCTCATCAGCGCCGTCTGGCCGTCGGGATAGATCTCGGCACCACCAATTCGCTCGTGGCTGCGCTGCGCAGCGGCATCAGCGAGCCGCTTCCCGACCAGAACGGAGAGGTCATTCTGCCCTCGGCCGTCCGCTATCACGCCGACCGCGTCGAAGTCGGTCAGTTGGCCAAGGATGCTGCCGCGAGCGATCCGCTCAACACCGTCATCTCCGTCAAGCGCCTTATGGGCCGCGGCATCTCCGATGTGAAGCATCTGGGTGGGCAATTGCCTTACCGCTTCAGCGGGGGTGAGTCGCACATGCCGTTCATCGAGACCGTTCAGGGGCCGAAAAGCCCGGTCGAGGTCTCGGCCGACATCCTCAAAGTGTTGCGTCAGCGTGCCGAAGCAACGCTGGGCGGTGATCTGGTCGGCGCGGTCATCACCGTTCCGGCGTACTTCGACGATGCCCAGCGGCAGGCGACCAAAGATGCCGCCAAGCTGGCAGGGCTGACGGTCCTTCGCCTGCTCAACGAGCCCACGGCCGCGGCGGTCGCCTACGGTCTGGACCAGAACGCCGAAGGCGTCGTGGCAATTTACGACCTGGGTGGCGGCACGTTCGATATCTCGATCCTGCGCCTGACCGGCGGCGTGTTCGAAGTCATGGCGACCGGCGGCGACAGCGCGCTGGGTGGCGACGACTTCGACCATGCCATCGCCAGCTGGATCATTGCTGAAGCCGGTTTGTCCGACGATCTTGATCCTTCCGCTCAGCGCAGCCTGATGCAGACTGCGTGTGCGGCCAAGGAAGCCTTGACTGACACCGACGCGGTCGACGTCGTTCATGGCTCGTGGTCCGGCGTGCTGACCCGCGCCGCTTTCGACGCGCTGATCGAGCCGATGATCGCGCGCAGCCTGAAGGCCTGTCGGCGTGCGGTTCGCGACTGTGGCATCGAGCTGGAAGAGATCGAGGCGGTCGTCATGGTCGGCGGCTCCACCCGCGTGCCGCGCGTGCGCGAGGCGGTGGCCGAGCTGTTCGGGCGCCAACCATTGACCGAGATCGATCCGGATCAGGTGGTTGCCATCGGTGCCGCGATTCAGGCCGATACGCTGGCCGGCAACAAGCGTGATGGCGGTGAGCTGCTGTTGCTCGACGTGATTCCACTGTCCCTGGGGCTTGAAACCATGGGCGGCCTGATGGAGAAGGTGATTCCGCGCAACACCACGATTCCGGTGGCGCGCGCTCAGGAATTCACCACCTACAAAGACGGCCAGTCGGCGATGATGATTCACGTGCTGCAAGGCGAGCGTGAGTTGATCAGCGATTGCCGCTCGCTGGCACGATTCGACCTGCGCGGCATTCCAGCGATGGTCGCTGGCGCGGCGAAAATTCGCGTCACCTTCCAGGTCGATGCTGATGGTCTGCTCAGCGTTTCAGCGCGCGAGTTGGCGTCGGGCGTCGAGTCGAGCATTCAGGTCAAGCCATCCTATGGCCTGACCGACGGCGAAATCACGCGCATGCTCAAGGACTCCTTCCAGTATGCCGGTGACGACAAGGTGGCCCGCGTTCTGCGTGAGCAACAGGTCGACGCCCAGCGTCTGATCGAGGCCGTGGAAGGTGCGTTGCAAGCCGACGGCGAGCGTTTGCTCGACGCCGAAGAGCGCATGGTCATTGCGCTGCAGATGGATGAACTGCGTGAATTGATGAAGGGCACCGATGGCGCGGCTATCGAGCAACAGACCAAGCGTCTGTCGCAGGTAACCGATGCATTCGCCGCCCGCCGCCTGGACTCGACGGTGAAAGCCGCGTTGTCGGGGCGCAACCTGAATGAGATTGAGGAATAACTGATGCCGCAGGTCATTTTTCTGCCCCACAAGGAGTTCTGTCCGGACGGGCTGGTGGTCGAGGCCGAGCCGGGCATATCCATCCTTGAGCTGGCCCACGAGCACCACATCGAGATGGAAAGTGCGTGTGGCGGCGTGTGCGCCTGCACCACTTGTCATTGCGTCATCCGCGAGGGTTTCAATTCGCTGGAGGAGGCCGATGAGCTGGAGGAAGACTATCTCGATCGTGCCTGGGGTCTGGAAGCGACGTCTCGTCTCGCCTGTCAGGCGAAGGTGGGCACCGAAGACCTGACCGTCGAGATTCCGAAATATTCGCTTAACCATGCAGCCGAAGCGCCGCACTGACTGAGGGATTGTCATGAGCTACGGTTGGAATGACGTACAACGCATCGCTGAAGAGTTGCACGAGGCTCATCCTGATACCGATCCCTATTCGGTCAGCTTCGTCAAACTGCAGCAGATGATCCGGCAACTGCCGGGTTTCGACGAGACATCCGGTCGAGTCGGCGAGAAGGTACTGGAAGCGGTCCAGACCCTCTGGGCCGATGAAATAGACTGATCATCTTTGCACGTTAGGCAATACACCAGAACCCGCGTATAATTCGCGGGTTTAATTTTTCGCAACAATCACTGTTTCTGGAGTTACACCATGGCTGTTCAACGTACTTTCTCGATCATCAAGCCTGACGCCGTTGCTAAAAACGTTGTGGGCAAGATCACCACCCGTTTCGAAGACGCCGGTCTGCGTGTAGTTGCTTCGAAAATGAAGCAACTGTCCAAGGCCGAAGCAGAAGGTTTCTACGCTGAGCACAGCGCCCGTGGTTTCTTCGGTGACCTGGTTGCCTTCATGACTTCCGGTCCTGTCGTTGTTCAGGTTCTGGAAGGCGAAAACGCTATCGCTCGCAACCGTGAGCTGATGGGCGCTACCAACCCTAAAGAAGCTGCTGCCGGCACCATCCGTGCTGACTTCGCCGAGTCCATCGACGCCAACGCCGTCCACGGTTCGGACTCCGAAGCCGCTGCCGCTCGCGAAATCGCTTACTTCTTCGCTGCTACCGAGGTAACCACTCGCTAAGCTGCTGCTGCGAGTGAGGGTGAATCCATGACTGAGACAACTGGCAAAATCAACCTGTTGGGCCTGACCCAGCCGGAAATGGAAAAATTCTTCGAGTCAATCGGGGAGAAACGCTTCCGCGCCGGTCAGGTCATGAAGTGGATTCACCATTTTGGCGTCGATAATTTCGAAGCCATGACGAACGTCGGCAAGGCGCTGCGCGAAAAGCTCGAGCGTCGAGCCGAAATTCGTGGTCCCGAAGTCGTCAGCGAGGACATCTCAAGCGACGGCACCCGTAAGTGGGTGGTGCGCGTGGCGTCCGGCAGCTGCGTCGAGACCGTTTACATTCCGCAGGGCAAACGCGGCACCTTGTGTGTGTCGTCCCAGGCGGGCTGCGCGCTGGACTGCAGTTTCTGCTCCACCGGCAAGCAAGGCTTCAACAGCAACCTCACCGCCGCCGAAGTCATCGGGCAGGTGTGGATTGCCAACAAATCCTTCGGCAGTGTCCCGGCCACCATCGACCGTGCCATCACCAACGTGGTGATGATGGGGATGGGCGAGCCATTGCTGAACTTCGACAATGTCGTGTCCGCCATGCATCTGATGATGGATGACCTGGGCTACGGCATCTCCAAGCGCCGGGTGACCTTGTCCACCTCTGGCGTGGTGCCGATGATCGATGAGCTTGCCAAGCACATCGACGTCTCCCTGGCCCTTTCGCTGCACGCGCCGAATGACGCGCTGCGCAACCAGCTGGTGCCGATCAACAAGAAATACCCGCTCAAGATGTTGCTCGAGTCGTGCCGCAATTACATGTCGGCCCTCGGCGAGAAGCGCGTATTGACCATCGAATACACCCTGCTCAAGGACGTCAACGACAAGCCTGAGCACGCCGTTGAAATGATCGAGCTGCTCAAGGACACCCCTTGCAAGATCAACCTGATCCCGTTCAACCCGTTTCCGCATTCGGGTTACGAGCGTCCCAGCAATAACGCGATCCGCCGTTTCCAGGATCTGCTTCATCACGCCGGATATAACGTCACTGTACGTACCACGCGTGGCGAGGACATCGACGCCGCCTGCGGCCAGCTGGTCGGCCAGGTGATGGATCGCACCCGCCGCAGCGAGCGCTACATCGCCGTGCGCGAACTCAGCGCCGAGGCCGAAGGGGCTCAGGTCGCCACGGCCCGCAACTGACTGCGAATTTGACTGAGAGGATCTCTATGTCCCTGCGCGCTGCGCTGCTGCTGTGTCTTGCCACATTGCTGGTCGGCTGTGTTTCTACCGGCAACGTTGATCCGCTGAGCACAGGCAAGGGGCGTGAAGAGGCTCGTCAGGCTTACGTGCAGTTGGGGCTGGGTTACCTGCAGCAAGGGCAGATGGAGCGGGCAAAGGCGCCTTTGAAGAAAGCGCTGGAACTGGACAGCTCCGACGCCGATGCCAATGCTGCTCTCGGTCTGGTGTTCCAGGCTGAGATGGAGCCGGAACTGGCCAATCAGTACTACACCAAGGCGTTGTCCGCACGTCCCAAGGATGCGCGGATCCTCAACAACTACGGCGGCTTTCTCTACGAGCAGAAGCGTTACAAGGAAGCTTATGAGCGCTTCGAGCAGGCTGCCGATGATAACCTCTACGCCGAGCGGGCTCGGGTATTCGAGAACCTTGGCATGACCTCCCTGATGCTGGGGGATCGTGAAACGGCTCGCGAGCATTTCGACAAGGCCTTGCGACTCGATCGTCAACAACCGCGTGCTTTGCTGGAAATGGCTGAGTTGTCTTACGAAGACAGGCATTATGTGCCGGCGCGTGACTACTACGACCGTTTCAGCCAGTTGAGCGAGCAGAATGCACGTAGTCTGTTGCTCGGCACGCGGCTGGCGAAGATCTATGACGATCGCAACAAGGCAGCCAGTTATGGCCTGCTACTAAAAAGACTCTATCCCGGTACGCCGGAATATCAGCAATACCTGTCGGAGCAATGATGAAAGCGGCGCATCCCGAAGTTGTAGCAGCCACTCGCTCGAACCCTGGTGAAACACTGCGTCAGGTTCGCGAGAGCAAAAACTGGTCGCTGCCAGATGTGGCTTTGAGGCTGAACCTCACCGTGACTTCCCTGGGCTATCTGGAAGCAGGCGATTTTGACAAGCTCCCCGGCCACACGTTTGCCAGGGGCTACATCCGTGCGTACGCCAAATTGATGGGTCTGGACCAGGCCGCGCTGGTCAACGAGTTCGACCAGTACACCGGCACCGACGGCAAGGGCAGCAATGTTCATGCGCTTGGTCGCATCGAAGAGCCGGTGCGCCTGTCGCACAACATCCTGCGAATCGTCAGTCTTCTGCTGCTCATCGCCTTGATCGGCGGCGGTTTCGTGTGGTGGCAGGATCAGGCCACCCTGCGCGGCAAGGAGCCGACCAATCTGGGCATGGAGCACGTCGAAGTCGAAAGCGCCGACGGTACCACCCAGATTCATCCGCTCGACGAACCTGAAGACCAGGCTGTCGCCCAGGGCCAGGCCGAGCCCGAGCCGCTGCCCCTGAATAACGGCGACACTTCTGCCTCTGCGCCGACCACTTCGACCGCGCCGAACACGCCTGCACCGGTGACGACGGCTCCGGCAACCGGGACTGCGCCGGCCCATGGCACGCCCGCAACGCCGGCTGTGCCCGCGCACACCGCACCGACGCCTGGCGCGCCTGCCGTGGCGGCCACGCAGGCTCCGGCTCAGGCACCTGCGGCGGCGGCTACGGAAGCGACCCCGGTGCCTGCCGGTTTCGGTCAGGTTCAGATCCGGTTCAGCGCCGACTGCTGGTTCCAGATCACCGATGGCAACGGCAAGGTGCTGACCAGCGGCCTCAAGCGCTCCGGCGACAGCGTGGACGTCAGCGGCAAGCCGCCTCTGGCCGTGCGCCTGGGCGTAGCGCGCGCTGCACAGGTCAGCTACAACGGGCAGCCGGTCGACGTCACACCTTTCACTTCGGGCCAGACGGCTCGCATGAAGCTAGGGCAATAAGTCATGCACGGCGAATCTCCGATCAAACGTCGCGAATCTCGTAAAATCTGGGTCGGCTCCGTGCCGGTTGGCGGTGATGCGCCGATCGCTGTACAGAGCATGACCAACAGCGACACCAATGATGTTGCCGCCACCGTTGCGCAGATCAATCGTCTGGAAGCGGCCGGGGTGGACATTGTCCGCGTATCCGTTCCGGACATGGATGCCGCCGAGGCATTCGGGCGCATCAAGCAGCTGGTCAAGGTGCCACTGGTTGCCGATATTCATTTCGACTACAAGATTGCCCTGCGTGTGGCGGAGCTGGGCGTCGACTGCCTGCGTATCAACCCGGGCAACATCGGTCGTGAAGACCGCGTGCGTGCCGTGGTCGATGCGGCACGCGACCGCGGCATCCCGATCCGGATCGGCGTCAACGCCGGCTCGCTGGAAAAAGACCTGCAGAAGAAATACGGCGAGCCTACGCCCGCAGCGCTGGTCGAGTCGGCACTGCGCCACGTCGAGCACCTCGACCGCCTCGATTTCCAGGATTTCAAGGTCAGCGTCAAGGCCTCCGATGTGTTCATGGCAGTGGAGGCTTACCGCCTGCTGGCCAGGCAAATCGTCCAGCCATTGCACCTTGGCATCACCGAAGCGGGTGGTTTGCGTTCAGGCACAGTGAAATCGGCCGTCGGCCTAGGTATGCTGCTGGCCGAAGGAATCGGCGATACCATCCGTATCTCGCTGGCCGCCGATCCCGTTGAAGAGGTCAAAGTCGGTTACGACATCCTCAAGTCGCTGCACCTGCGTTCCCGTGGCATCAACTTCATCGCCTGCCCGAGCTGCTCGCGGCAGAACTTCGATGTGGTCAAGACCATGAACGAGCTGGAAGGGCGCCTTGAAGATCTGCTGGTCCCGCTGGATGTCGCGGTGATCGGTTGCGTGGTGAACGGTCCGGGCGAAGCCAAGGAGGCCCATATCGGTCTCACCGGTGGCACGCCGAACCTGATCTACATCGACGGCAAACCATCGCAAAAGCTGACCAATGACAATCTCGTGGACGAGCTGGAGCGCTTGATCCGTGAGAAAGCGGCCGAAAAGGCCCAGGCCGACGCAGCGCTGATCGTTCGCGGCTAACCCAGTTTCCAAGGAATTTTTGTGAGTAAGTCTCTACAAGCCATTCGTGGCATGAACGACATCCTGCCGGACCAGACGCCGCTGTGGCGCTACTTCGAAGGCACCGTATCGCGTTTGCTGGATAACTACGGCTATCGCCAGATCCGCATGCCGATCGTCGAGTTCACCGACCTGTTCAAACGCTCGATCGGCGAAGTCACCGACATCGTCGAAAAAGAGATGTACACCTTCGCCGACCGCAACGGCGACTCGCTGACTCTGCGCCCTGAAGGCACGGCTGCGTGCGTGCGTGCGGTGCTGGAGCATGGCATAACCGGTGGTGGCCAGGTCCAGAAACTCTGGTACATCGGTCCGATGTTCCGTCATGAGCGTCCACAAAAGGGCCGCTATCGTCAGTTCCACCAGATTGGCGTTGAAGTCTTCAACCTCGATGGTCCGGACATCGATGCCGAGCTCATCGTGCTGACATGGCGTCTCTGGGGCCTGTTGGGCATTCGTAATGCGGTCAAGCTTGAGCTCAACAGTCTGGGCACCAGCGAAGCACGCGCTCGTTATCGTGAAGCGCTGGTTGCCTATCTTTCCGCCCGTATCGATCAACTGGATGAAGACAGCCAGCGCCGGTTGAAGACCAACCCGTTGCGTGTGCTCGACACCAAGCACCCTGAAACCCAGGCTGTTCTGGTCGATGCGCCGAAACTGGCGGACTATCTGGACGAAGAGTCCCGGGTTCACTTCGAAGGCCTGAAGGCGCGTCTGGACGCCGCAGGCATTCCGTATGTGATCAACCCGAAGCTGGTTCGTGGCCTGGATTACTACAGCAAGACCGTTTTCGAATGGGTGACCGATCAGTTGGGCGCTCAGGGTACCGTTTGCGCGGGCGGTCGTTACGACGGCCTGGTCGAGCAGATGGGCGGCAAGCCAACCGCCGGCGTCGGTTTTGCCATGGGCATCGAGCGGCTGGTTCTGCTGCTGGAGACGCTGGAACAGGTGCCGGAAGAAATCTCCCGTACGCTCGACGTCTACGTTTGTGCGTTCGGCGAAGCCGCCGAGCTTGCTGCATTGGCGTTGTCCGAGCGTCTGCGTGATCAGGCGCCGACGCTGCGTCTGCAGGTCAATGCCGGCGCGGGCAGTTTCAAGAGCCAGTTCAAAAAGGCCGACAAGAGCGGCGCACTGTACGCCTTGATCCTCGGCGACGAGGAACTGGCTCGCAAGGAGGTGGGCGTCAAACCTCTGCGCGGTCAGGGTGAACAACAAAATATTGCCTGGGATGCTCTGTCCGAGCACCTGGCCGCCTGCATCGTGCAGGGTTGAAGCTGATAAACAGCCGAATTAGATAGGAGTATTGGGGTGTCGAGTACCGATGATGAACAGCTGGCGGCGGTAAAAGACTGGTGGCAGCGTAACGGCAAGCCCCTGGTCACCGGCGGTCTGCTCGCGGTTATCGTGGTGTTGGGCTGGCAGGCCTGGCATCGCTATCAGAACAACCAGGCACAAGGTGCTTCGGCCCTGTATCAGCAACTGCTGGAAACCGCGTTGACGCCCAGCGGCCAGGCTGATGCAGGTCGCGTGGCCGAAATTGCCGGCAAGCTGAAGAGCGATTTCGGTGGTACGGCGTACGCCCAGTACGGCAGCCTGTTCGTGGCGAAAGTCGCTGTGGACACTGGCAAGCTGGATGACGCAGCCAACGAACTGAAGTCGGTCACCGACAAGCCAGCCAACGCAACGCTGGGCGAAATCGCCCGCCAGCGTCTGGCGCGTGTGCTCGCGGCACAGAACAAGGCTGAAGACGCGCTGAAGCTGCTCGACGGCCAGCCTGACAAGGCCTTCCTTGCCAGCCGCGAAGAGCTGCGTGGCGACCTGCTGGTTCAGTTGGGTCGTACCGACGACGCTTATGCTGCCTACAAAAAGGCCAAAGCTGCGCTTTCCGAAGAAGCGGCAGTGGGTGGCCTGCAAATGAAGCTCGACGATCTGGCGAAAGGGGATGCGTGACGTGATTCGTTGGAAACATGCAGCATTGCTGGCTCTGGCCGTTCTGGCCGCGGGTTGCAGCAGCAACAGCAAGAAGGAATTGCCTCCAGCCGAGCTGGTCGATTTCAAGGAAGAAGTGTCCCTGCAGAAGCTGTGGAGTCGTTCGGTCGGTGACGGTCAGGGCGAGATCTACAACATGCTGGTTCCAGCGATCGACGGCGAGAACATCTACGCCGCCGATGCTAACGGTCTGGTCATGGCGATCAACCGCAGCAACGGCGACGTGGTCTGGAAGAAAGAGCTCGAGCGTCCGGTCTCCGGTGCGGTCGGCGTAGGCTACGGCATGGTCATGCTCGGCACGCTGCGTGGCGAAGTCATCGTCCTTGACGAAGCCACCGGCGAGCAGAAATGGAAAGCCAAAGCGACCAGCGAAGTGCTGTCGGCTCCGGCCACCAACGGTGATGTCGTGGTCGCGCAGACCCAGGACGACCGCGTGATCGGCTACGACGCTGCCACCGGCGATCAGCGCTGGATCTACGAAAGCAGTCCCGCGGTTCTGACCCTGCGTGGCACGGGCGCTCCGATCGTCACCAATCAGCTCGCCATCGCCGGTCTGTCGACGGGCAAGGTCGTGGCACTGGACATCAATAACGGTGTGCCTGCGTGGGAGCAACGCGTTGCGATTCCACAAGGTCGCTCCGAGCTGGATCGCGTCGTCGACATCGACGGCGGCCTGCTGCTCTCGGGCAATACCCTGTATGTCGCCACGTATCAGGGCCGGGTTGCCGGGCTGGAACTGCAAAGCGGCCGCGTGCTGTGGCAGCGTGATGCGTCGAGCTACTCGGGCGTGGCCCAGGGCTTCGGCAGCGTCTACGTTTCCCTGGCCACCGGCACGGTCGAAGGCATCGATGAGCGTTCTTCCACCGGTCTGTGGAGCAACGACTCGCTGGCACGTCGCCAACTGGGCGCGCCGGAAGTGTTTTCCAGCTACGTAGCGGTCGGCGACATGGAAGGTTATCTGCACCTGCTCAGCCAGGTCGATGGCCACTTCGTTGCGCGCGAGCGCATTGACAGCGATGGCTTGCGTGCACGCCCGCTGGTATCGGGCAACACCATTTACGTCTTCGGTAACAGCGGCAAGCTCGAAGCCCTGACGATCAAGTAGTGGCTGTCTATGCTTGAGGGGCCGTGTCGCGGCTTCCCTCGAGCGGCCCCGATTTCACGGGGCCTGCGGCACCTCGGGTGCCGCTCCGAACTCCGGCCGCTGCCTTGCAGCGGCTTTTGTATTTTCTGAAATAACGAAGTGGAGAGCCGCATGGTTCCCGTAATCGCCCTGGTGGGTCGACCGAACGTCGGCAAGTCCACCTTGTTCAACCGCCTGACCAGGACTCGCGACGCCATCGTCGGCGACTTGTCCGGTCTGACCCGTGATCGCCAGTACGGTGAGGCCAAGTGGCAAGGGCGTACCTACATCCTGATCGACACCGGCGGTATTTCCGGTGACGAACACGGCATGGACGAAAAAATGGCCGAGCAATCCCTGCTCGCCATCGAAGAAGCCGATGTCGTGTTGTTCCTCGTTGACGCCAAGGCAGGCTTCACGGCCGCCGACCAGATGATTGGCGAGCACCTGCGCAAGCGCAACAAGACTTCCTATGTGATCGCCAACAAGGTCGACAACATCGACCCTGACATGGCTCGCGCCGAATTCGCGCCGCTGGGCATGGGCGATGCAATCCCGATCGCGGGTGCACACGGTCGCGGCATCACCCAGATGCTGGAAATCGCGTTGCGCGAATTCCCCAAGGATGCGGACGAAGCCGAAGACGGCGAGGACGAAGACGTCGCCGAGGGTGAAGAAGCCAAGCGTATTCCCGGCCCGAGCGAGAAAGACGGTATCAAGATCGCCATCATCGGGCGTCCCAATGTCGGCAAGTCGACGCTGGTCAACCGCATGCTGGGCGAAGACCGGGTCATCGTCTATGACCAGCCAGGCACGACGCGCGACAGTATCTACATCCCGTTCGAACGCAACGACGAGAAGTACACGCTGATCGACACCGCAGGTGTGCGCAAGCGCGGCAAGATCCACGAGGAAGTCGAGAAGTTCTCGGTGGTGAAGACCCTCCAGGCGATCAAAGACGCCAACGTGGTGATTTTCGTGATGGACGCCCGCGAAGGGGTCGTCGATCACGACTTGAACCTGCTGGGCTTTGCGCTGGAAGCGGGCCGCGCGCTGGTGATCGCGTTGAACAAGTGGGACGGCATGGAGCCGAGCGAACGTGACTACGTGAAGACCGAACTGCAGCGCAGGCTGTTCTTCGTCGACTTCGCCGACATTCACTTCATTTCGGCACTGCACGGCACCGGCGTCGGCAATCTGTATCAATCGGTGCAGGCGTCGTTCAAGTCCGCCGTCACCCGCTGGCCGACCAGCCGTCTGACCCAGATCCTCGAAGACGCCGTCAGCGAACACCAGCCGCCGATGGTCAACAGTCGCCGGATCAAACTGCGTTATGCCCACCTGGGTGGCGCAAACCCGCCGCTGATCGTGATCCATGGCAACCAGGTCGAGAAGGTGCCGAAGTCTTACGTGCGCTACCTGGAAAACACCTACCGTCGTGTGCTCAAGCTGGTCGGTACGCCGATCCGCATCGAGTTCAAGGGTGGCGAAAACCCGTACGAAGGCAACAAGAACACGCTGACCGACCGTCAGGTCAACAAGAAGCGCCGTTTGATGTCGCACCACAAGAAAGCCGAGAAGAAGCGCAAGGACAAGCGCTGATCCGGTAACGGACTTTCTCGGAAAAAGGCGCCAATGGCGCCTTTTTTTGTGCGCGACATCTGGGCTATCCTGCGGGTCCCCGTGCCGTCAAGGAGCCGGGTGTGGAGCAGGAAAACCCTATGATCACCAGCAAATTGCCGAACGTTGGCACCACCATTTTCACCGTGATGTCCCAGCTTGCCGCCGAAACCGGGGCGATCAATCTGTCTCAGGGTTTTCCCGATTTCGATGGGCCCGACGCGCTGCGTGAAGCCCTCTGCCGTCACACGATGGACGGCCACAATCAGTACGCGCCGATGACCGGACTGCCCGCGCTGCGCGAGCAGGTCGCGGCCAAGATCGCGCGCGTTTACGGGCGCAGCGTGAATGCCGACAGCGAGGTCACCATCACACCGGGCGCAACCCACGCCATTTTCTGCGCGATCCAGACCGTGGTTCGGGCGGGCGACGAGGTCATCGTTTTCGATCCGTGCTACGACAGCTACGAACCTTCCGTGGAGCTCGCCGGAGGTCGCTGCGTGCATGTGCAGCTCAAGGATGGCGACTTCTCCATCGATTGGGAGCAACTGAGCGCAGCGCTGAGTCCGCGCACCCGCATGATCATCATCAATACGCCGCACAACCCGAGCGGTGCGTTGATCACACGCGCCGAGCTGGATCAGTTGGCAGCGTTGATTCGTGATCGCGACATCTACCTTGTCAGCGACGAGGTCTATGAACACCTGGTGTTCGACGGCGTGAAACATGCGAGCGTGCTGGCGCATGAAGAGCTTTACCAGCGCGCCTTCGTGGTCAGCTCGTTCGGCAAGACCTACCACGTGACGGGCTGGAAAACCGGCTACCTGGTGGCGCCACCCGCGCTGACTGCTGAAATGCGCAAGATTCACCAGTTCGTTGGTTTCTGTGGCGTGACACCGCTGCAATGGGCGCTGGCCGATTTCATGGCGGCCTGCCCTGAGCATGTCGAGGAGTTGCCGGCGTTCTATCAGGCCAAGCGAGACTTTTTCTGTGACCGACTCGAGTCCTCGCGTTTCAGCTTCACCCGCGCGGCCGGCACCTATTTTCAACTGGTCGATTACTCGAATATCCGTCCGGACCTGAACGATGTCGACATGTCGCTGTGGATGACCCGCGAGCATGGCGTGGCGAGCATCCCTGTTTCGGTGTTCTACCAGAACCCGCCTGAAGGCCAGCGCATTATCCGGCTGTGCTTCCCCAAGCGTGAGGAGACGCTGCGTCTGGCAGCGGAAAAACTATGCGCGATCTGAGCAACCTGCCCAATCTGAACATCGCCCTGGTGCAAACCACGCTGGCGTGGCACGACTGCCAGGCCAATCACGCCCACTTCGAGGAGTTGCTGGAGCAGGCGCATGGCGCCGATCTGGTGATTCTTCCGGAGATGTTCACGACGGGTTTCTCGATGGAGTCGGAGCGACTGGCCGAGCCGGAAAACGGTGAGACCAGCGCCTGGATGCTCAGTCAGGCCCAGCGACTGGACGCAGTGGTGACAGGCAGCGTGATCATACGTGCCGCCGACGGCAGCCATCGCAATCGCCTGCTGTGGGCGAGGCCGGACGGCGAGTTGTTGCACTACGATAAACGCCATCTGTTTCGCATGGCAGGCGAACACGAGCACTACAGTCCTGGCGAGCGGCAAGTGCAGTTCGAACTCAAGGGCTGGCGGATTCGTCCGTTGATTTGTTACGACCTGCGCTTTCCGGTGTGGAGCCGGGATGCGCAAGACACCGATCTGCTGCTGTACACCGCCAACTGGCCCGGGGCCCGTCGTCAGCATTGGAACCGTTTGTTGCCAGCGCGGGCCATCGAGAACCTGTGCTACGTCGCGGCTGTGAACAGGGTCGGCATTGACGGGAAGGGCTTCGCCTATACCGGCGACAGCCAAGTGCTGGACTTCCAAGGCGAGAGCCTGCTCAACATCGGTGAAGCCGATGGCGTGTTTCAGGTCAGTCTGTCTGCGGAAAGCCTGTCAGCGTACCGTCTGAAATTCCCGGCATATCTCGACGCTGATACATTCGAGATACACTAAGTTCATAGAGTTTACGGGGGTTGCGGTCGATAGCGGTGGTACCAAAACAGGAGATCGGTATGACCACCATCAACGCTTCCTCACTCAGCGCTTACTCCAGCACCTTCACCGTTGCTGTCAAAAAAGACACCACGACAGCGACGGCTGACAGCAGCGACGACACCTCGACCACCGCAGCCGCAGCCTCGACGTCCGCATCGAGCGGCGCGGGCGGCGCACCGGCTGCGGGCGGCGCCAGCGGTAGTTCGGATTCCTCCAGCGAGAGCGAGCAGGCGATCGAGAAGCTCGAGCAGCAGATCAAGGAAACCGAGAAACGCCTGCAGGAGCAAGAACAGCAGTTGGCAGCGGCTCAGGCGAGCAAAGGGTCTGACGAGGAAAAGTCGCAGCGCGTCATGGCGATTCAAGGCCAGATCTCGACGACCACCGCCAGCCTCGCCACGCAGGAAGCTGCGCTGGTGCAACTGCAGAAGTCGGGCAGCATCAACACCACCGCCTGATACCTCGCACCGCAACGCGCCCCGTGGCCTGGCCATGGGGCGTTCGCGTGCGCGGCGATCAATGAACTTCAGTTCTGTGTAAGTCCGCCGATACAAAGTGCACTAAACAGGAGTTCATCATGACTACCATCAACACCAGTTCGTTGAGTCCTTACGCGAGTGCCTTCACCGCTGGCTTCAAAAACGATGAGTCGACCAAGACGGACGCGACCACTGCCACTGTGAATCTGCGCGGTAATGTCTACCAGACCCCTGAAGCGTCGGGCGCTGGCAAGGCGGAAGGGGGCGGCACGCCACGCGACCAGATGATCAAGCAGCTGCAAGAGCAGATCAAACAGGCGCAGAAGATGCTGCAGCAACAGCAGCAGCAACTGGCCGCGGTGCACGCAAGCAAGGCGAGCGATCAGGAAAAAGCTCAGCAGGCCATGGCCATCGAGCAGCAGATGGCGAACACCAACGCGCAGATCACCTCGCTCCAGGGTTCGCTCCTTGAATTGATGAAAGGCAGCGTCGACACCACCGCCTGATCGTTCCAGTACAAATGCAAAGGCCCTGAAGCGTTCGCTTCAGGGCCTTTGTTTTTCGGGTGCCGCTAACCCCTGGCGAGGCGCGGGATCAAGCCGCCTCAGCCGCTGCTTCGGACTGCAACAGCGCACGGTTCAGGGCGCTGAACAGGGCCTTGAAGCTGGCCGTCGTGATGTTCTCGTCAATGCCGACGCCATGGACGGCGCGCTCGCCGTTGACGCGCAACTCGATGTACGCCGCTGCCTTGGCAGTGGTGCCCGCACCGATGGCGTGCTCGTTGTAGTCCATGATCTCGGCTTTGACCGGCAGGCCGGCAACCAGCGCTTCCAGCGCGCCATTACCGGTGCCTTTCCAGCGCAGATTGTTTTCGCCATCGCCTTTGCCGGTCACTTCCACTTCGACGGCGCTATGGCCGTTTTCTTCCTGAAGACGGTGGCTGACCAGCGCGTACGGCTTATTGGCCTGCAGGTATTCACGCTTGAACAGCGAGTAGATCTGCTGCGCGGTCATTTCCAGGCCCAGGCGGTCGGTCTCGCCCTGAACCACTTGGCTGAACTCGATCTGCATGCGGCGCGGCAGGGAGATGCCGTATTCCTGTTCCAGCAGATAGGTGATGCCGCCTTTGCCGGACTGGCTGTTCACACGGATCACCGCTTCGTAGCTGCGGCCAATGTCGGCAGGGTCGATCGGCAGGTAAGGGACTTCCCACAGGGCGTCGTCTTTCTGCTGCGCGAAACCCTTGCGGATGGCGTCCTGGTGCGAACCGGAGAAGGCGGTGTGAACCAGATCGCCGACGTAGGGGTGACGTGGGTGAACCGGAATCTGGTTGCATTCTTCGACGACCTTGCGCACGCCGTCGATGTCGGAAAAGTCCAACTGCGGATTCAGGCCTTGGGTGTACATGTTCAGCGCAACCGTCACCAGATCCACGTTGCCGGTGCGTTCGCCGTTGCCGAACAGGCAGCCTTCAACGCGGTCCGCGCCTGCCATCAGGCCCAGCTCAGTGGCTGCAACGCCGGTGCCGCGGTCGTTGTGAGTGTGCAGGCTGATAATCACGCTGTCGCGACGGGAGATGTTGCGGCAGAACCACTCGATCTGGTCGGCGTAAATGTTCGGCGTGGCGACTTCGACGGTGGCGGGCAGGTTGAGGATCACCTTGTTCTGCGGAGTGGCGTTCCACACTTCGATCACCGCGTCACAGACTTCCTTGGCGAAATCCAGTTCGGTGGCGCTGAAGGTTTCCGGGGAATACTCGAACTGCCATTGGGTTTCAGGCTGCTGCGCGGCGTATTTGACGAACAGCTTGGCGGCATTGACGGCAATTGCCTTGATGCCTTCCTTGTCCTGATTGAACACGATGCGACGGAACGACGGCGACGTGGCGTTATACAGGTGAACGATGGCTTTCTTGGCCCCGCGCAGGGATTCGAACGTGCGTGCGATCAGGTCTTCGCGGCCTTGGGTCAGCACTTGAATCGTCGTATCGTCAGGGATATGGCCGTCTTCGATCAGGGTGCGCACGAAGTCGAAATCGGTTTGCGATGCCGCCGGAAAGGACGCTTCGATTTCTTTGACGCCTACCTGAACGAGGGTCTTCCAGAACCGCAGCTTTTTGACCGAATCCATTGGCTCGATCAGCGATTGGTTGCCGTCACGCAGGTCGGAACTGCACCAGATCGGCACCTCGGTGATGGTCTTGGAAGGCCAGGTGCGGTCGGGCAGGTCGATGACAGGAAACGCGCGGTACTTCGTCGAGGGATCTTTGAGCATGGTCATGTAAATAATCCTTTTTGTACTGAGGGCCGAGAGAAGGCGGCCAGCCGGTTGATGCGAGAGACAGGGCGAGGCACCGCGATTCAGCCAGGCAGTCGTGCGCTGACGAGACTGAGGCAGCGATGTTGACGCAGCAGAATGAGGGTGTGAGAGGTTTTCATGAAGCCAACCGTAACCAATTGGGGTGAAAGCTGGCAAGCAGTTGGGAAAAATTGGTAGGAGTATTCGAATGTTCGTGTTTTATGAATATTTATGCCTGGATTGGGTACTGCTACAGGATTTTATTGCCGAGTGATTTCGTCCCGCGCAATACATCCCGTTGTAGGAGCGCGCTTGCCCGCGATGGCGTTGTGTCAGTCCCCACATATGGCACTGGCACAACCCGTTCGCGGGCAAGCGCGCTCCTACAGGTTTGTGATGCTACGGCTGGAAGGCGTTGATGAAGATCGCAGGGTCTACACGAGCATCATTGAGGCTCACGTTCCAATGCATATGCGGCCCTGTGGCGCGTCCGGTCGAACCGACGCGTCCCACAACGCCACCACGCGGCACCGAATCGCCGACCTTCACGTCGATCTTCGACATATGGCAGAACATGCTGATGAACCCCTGGCCGTGATCGACGAACACCGTGTTGCCATTGAAGAAGTAGTTGCCGATCAGTATCACCTTGCCCGCTGCCGGAGCTTTGATAGGCGTGCCAGCAGGGACGGCGAAGTCCAGACCCGCATGGGGGTTACGCTCTTCGCCATTGAAAAAGCGGCGTACACCGAATTTGCTGGAAAGCGGCCCGTCGACCGGTTTATCCAGCAGCAGGTTGCTCGGCGTGCCGGGGCTGAAGGAGCGATAAGCGCGCACTTGCACATCCAGCTCTTGCTCGATGCGCTTGAGGTCATCCGGGTCTGGATTGACCTGGCGCTGGTTTTTCAGAGTGATGCGCTGCTCGGGGTATTTCTTGCTGCCGACCGTGAATGACAGGTTCCGGCCGCCGCTGTTCACCTGTTGCGACGTGCCAGGTTTGATCGTCAACGGGATGCCGACAATCGCCAGCCAGTGGGCGTCCTGATCCCTGACGACCAATACCGGTTTGCCTTGCCACGTGGCTTTCGGTGCCTGCGCGGCCGGCCCCAGATCGACCACGGCGACGCCGCCGGGAACGGGCTTGTTCAGCAGTCGCGAAATATAGCTGTCGGCGTAGGCCGGCAGAGCCAGGCACAGGGCCAGCGCCGTGCTGGCCAGAGAACGGAGAATAAAAGGCAGCATCGATCAGTCCAGAAGAGAAAGGGTGACGGGCGTCAGGTGGTTGTCTTCGACGCGGACCTGCAATTCGCCCTCAGCAAGCTTTGCGGTCAGGCGCTGGCCGTTGTGGGTCTGTTGCGCCTGGCGAATCGCCTTGCCGCGTTCGTCCAGCAAAATGCTATAGCCACGGCCCAGCGTCGCGAGCGGGCTGACCACGTTCAGCGTCTGGACCTGACTCTGCAATTGCAAGCGGCGGGTCTTGAGGTTTTCCCGGATCGCGCGCGGCAAGCGCTCGGCAAGCACGTCCAGGCGTTGGCGCAGAAATGCCAGCGTGCGTCCCGGATGCTGCGCCGCCAGACGGCTTTCGAGATGGCTGATGCGCACTTGTCGCTTGTGCATCTGCTGTTCGAAGGCCCGACGCATGCGCATGTCCAGATCATCCAGGCGTTGGGCCCGTTGACGCAGACGCTCACCCGGATGGCGCAGACGGCGTGAAATGCCGTCCAGCCGCAGCCGCTCGCGCATCAGGCGGTCCTGCATGCGACTGATGAGCCGGCGCTGCAGGCTGTCGACGCGGCGATGCAGGTCGCTGGAGTCTGGCGCCAACAGCTCGGCCGCCGCCGACGGGGTCGGCGCGCGAACGTCAGCGACGAAGTCACTGATCGACACGTCGGTTTCATGGCCGACCGCGCTGACGATGGGCGTGACACACGCGTCGATGGCGCGGGCGACCGCTTCTTCGTTGAAGCACCAGAGGTCTTCCAGCGAGCCGCCGCCGCGCGCCAGGATAAGCGCGTCGAAGCCTCGGCTGTCCGCCAGCTTCAACGCCCGCACGATCTGGCTGATCGCTTCGCGGCCCTGAACCGCAGTGGGGATCAGCGTCAGTTCGACCCGCGGTGCGCGACGTCGGAACACGCTGATGATGTCGCGTATGACAGCGCCAGTGGGCGAGCTGATGATGCCGATCCGCTGCGGGTGCAAGGGCAGGGCGACCTTGCGCTCGGCGCTGAACAGCCCCTCGGCACTGAGTTTTTCCTTGAGTGCGTCGAAGGCCAGACGCAGCGCGCCATCGCCCGCAGGCTCCACCGTATCGAGTATCAGCTGATAATCGCCGCGGCCTTCGAACAGCGAAACCTTGCCCCGCACTTTCACCGCCAGACCGTCTTTCAGCGCCTGACGCACGCGCGCGGCGTTGCTGCGAAACAACGCGCAACGCACTTGGGCGCCGGTGTCCTTGAGCGTGAAATAGACGTGGCCGGATGCCGGGCGAGACAGGTTTGAGATTTCGCCCTCGACCCAGATGCTGGAAAACACATCTTCCAGCAGCACGCGCGCACGGCCGTTGAGCTGGCTGACAGTAAGGACTTCCCGGTCAAGGCCGAGTCTTGCGAAGGGGTCTTTGATCATGACGGGCATGATAAAGGCATTAGCGGGCGATGTCGTGTATCAGCGGCTGGCGCGGACCCTGTAGGAGCAGTCGGCAGTTACGACGGCCGCGAATGCGGTAGGTCAGGCAGCCGCTGATTCTCATGCTCGACACAATCGCGAGCACGCTCGCTCCTGCAGTATGCTGTGCCAACTTTGCCCGGCTACGGAAATACAATGTTCACCACCCTCACCGAGTTGTCGGGTGCCTTCATCGAGTTGGGTTTGAGCCCGACCGACTGGCTCTTTATAGAGGGCGGCGTCATCGCCGCGTATCTGGTGTTCGCCATCGCCGGGTTCGGCACGGCGTTGGTCGCGGGGCCGGTGCTGATTCATTTCATGCCGCTCTCGCGGATCATTCCGCTGCTGGTCATGCTGGATTTCCTGGCCGCGTTCAGCCATTTCCTGCCGTCGCGACAATCCGTGGTGCGCTCGGAATTGCTGCGCATGGTGCCGTGCATGGCAGTGGGCTGCACCTTGGGCGTGCTGTTCCTGCTCAACCTCAAATCCGATGTTCTGCTTTTATTGATGGGGCTGTTTCTGGTGAGTTATTCGCTGTACAGCCTGGCGGTGAAGGTGCGCCCCACTCAACTGTCGGCGGGCTGGTCGATTCCGATAGGTACCGTCGGTGGATTGTTCGGCGCCCTGTTCGGCAGCGGCGGATTTCTCTATGCGATCTACCTGAACGGCCGGCTTACCGACAAGAACCAGGCCCGCGCAACGCAGAACGCGCTGATCAGTTGCAGCACCATCGTGCGCCTGAGTCTGTTCGTGATCACGGGCGTCTACGCGCAGCTTTCCCTGTTACTCCTCGCCGTTTGCCTGCTGCCGGCGATGATCGTCGGGTCCTGGATCGGACGTCGGCTGGTCATGCGCCTGTCGCGTGAGATGTTCGTGCGACTGGTGACCTGGCTGGTGCTGATCAGCGGTATCACGCTCATCGGCCGATACCTCGCCGGTTGAGCGCCACACTTGACGTCGCCGGCAGCAGGATTAAGCTGCCGCCCCCGATCAAACGTCAGACAGGCCTGTCATGAACACGCAGAGCATCATCGTCCCGCAAATTTCCAGCTTTCCCGGGCATGAAGCGAAAGCGCGAGCCATTTTGCGCTGGCTGGTGAAGCGCGAAGTGGTGGAAGAGGCGCTGACGACCTGCGGCCGTAGCTTCAACCGGATGGCCTACGCCATTGCCCCCGGCGCCCGGCGAATCGTCGAAAACCCTGACGCGTTGCCGTATGGCAAGCCGGTCAACGGCCTGGAGATTGTCCTCAAGCGCTGCATCTATACGCCGCAGCAGGGATTCAAGGAGGAGGCCGGTTGCCCCGAGTGCCGCCGCGAGATCGGTGAAGCATTGTTCGACAGTCTGGAAGAATGGATGCCCGGCCATACGGACAATTTCATGTGCCCCGAATGCCGCCACGAAGACGACATCAATGGCTTCCTGTTCCTCGACCCGTGCGGCTTTTCCAACCTGGGTTTCATCTTTAACGACTGGCTGGAGGCAGGGTTCAAGGCCAGCTTTCTGGAAGAGTTCGCCGAACGTCTGGATCGCCCGGTGTCCTTCGTCAAAGTCCGGTTATAAATGCAAGTTGCGCCGATAGAGCGTGTCGATCAACCTGATTATCAAATAGGCTGATCTTTACATTGAGCAAGGCCACCTGTCTGGGTATAATGGCGCGCTTCCATTTTCCCGCTCGGGAGCCCAGCGATGCTGCGTATCAGCCAAGAAGCCCTTACATTCGACGACATTCTCCTTGTGCCCGGTTATTCCGAGGTGCTTCCCAACGAAGTCAGTCTGAAAACCCGATTGACCCGTGGCATCGAACTGAACATCCCCCTCGTTTCCGCCGCTATGGACACCGTCACTGAAGCCCGTCTGGCCATCGCCATGGCTCAGGAAGGCGGCATCGGCATCATCCACAAGAACATGACCATCGAGCAGCAAGCTGCCGAAGTGCGCAAGGTCAAGAAGTTCGAAGCGGGTGTGGTCAAGGACCCGATCACCATCGAGGCGGATGCCACGGTTCGCGATCTGTTCGAACTGACCCGTCAGCACAACATTTCCGGTGTTCCGGTCCTGCACGACGGCGAGCTCGTCGGCATCGTGACTTCCCGCGACATCCGTTTTGAAAACCGTCTGGACGTGCCCGTCCGCGAAGTGATGACCCCCAAAGAGCGTCTGGTCACTGTCCGCGAAGGCGCCGACAAGTATGAAGTGCGCGATCTGCTGCACAAACACCGTCTTGAAAAAGTCCTGATCGTCGACGACAAGTTCGCGCTCAAGGGCATGATGACCGTCAAGGACATCGAGAAATCCAAAGCCTACCCGCTGGCCAGCAAGGACGACCAGGGTCGTCTGCGCGTTGGCGCTGCAGTCGGCACCGGCAAGGACACCGGCGAGCGCGTCAGTGCGCTGGTCGCCGCCGGCGTTGACGTCATCGTCGTCGACACCGCCCACGGCCATTCCAAAGGCGTGATCGACCGCGTTCGCTGGGTCAAGCAGACTTACCCTGACGTACAGGTCATCGGCGGCAACATCGCCACCGGCGCTGCGGCTCGTGCGCTGGTCGAGGCGGGCGCCGACGGCGTCAAGGTCGGCATCGGCCCTGGCTCCATCTGCACCACCCGTATCGTGGCCGGTGTCGGCGTACCGCAAATCAGCGCCATTGCCAACGTGGCTTCCGCGCTGGAAGGCACTGACGTTCCCCTGATCGCCGACGGCGGCATCCGTTTCTCCGGTGACCTGTCCAAGGCCATCGTTGCCGGTGCGTACTGCGTGATGATGGGTTCGATGTTCGCCGGTACCGAAGAAGCACCGGGCGAAATCGAACTGTTCCAGGGCCGTTCGTACAAGGCGTATCGCGGCATGGGTTCGCTGGGTGCAATGTCCCAGGCGCAAGGCTCCTCCGACCGCTACTTCCAGGATTCCTCGGAAGGCGCCGAGAAGCTGGTTCCGGAAGGCATCGAAGGCCGCGTCGCTTACAAGGGCTCGCTGACTGCCATCGTTCACCAGTTGATGGGCGGCCTGCGCTCCTCAATGGGCTACACCGGCAGCGCCGACATTCAGGAAATGCGCACCAAGCCTGAATTCGTTCGCATCACCGGCGCCGGCATGGCTGAATCCCATGTCCACGACGTGCAGATCACCAAGGAAGCGCCGAACTATCGCGTAGGTTGATCCGGAGTGCGCCGGTTGTTTCGGCGCATTTCAAAGAATTGTGTAGCGGGGCTGTTCAACACAGCCCCGTCTTGTTTCTGATTTTCGACGAGAATGACTTATGGCCCTCGACATTCACGCCCACCGCATCCTGATCCTCGACTTCGGTTCCCAGTACACCCAGTTGATTGCCCGCCGTGTGCGCGAGATCGGGGTTTACTGCGAACTGCATCCGTTCGACATGGACGACGAAGCGATCCGCGAATTTGCGCCGAAAGGCGTCATTCTGGCCGGTGGTCCTGAGTCCGTGCACGTCGCCGACAGCCCGCGTTGCCCGCAAGCGGTATTCGATCTGGGCGTTCCGGTCTTCGGTATCTGCTACGGCATGCAGACAATGGCCGAGCAGCTTGGCGGCCGTGTTGAAGGATCGGACCTGCGCGAGTTCGGTTATGCCCGCGTGGACGTCGTTGGCAAGAGCCGTGTACTGGACGGCATCGAAGACCACGTCGACGCCGATGGCGTCTTCGGTCTGGACGTCTGGATGAGCCACGGCGACAAGGTCACCGAGATTCCGGAAGGCTTCCACGTACTGGCCAGCACCCCAAGCTGCCCGATCGCCGGCATGGCCGACGACACTCGTGGCTACTACGGCGTGCAGTTCCACCCGGAAGTGACCCATACCAAGCAGGGCGGTCGCATCCTGTCGCGCTTCATCCTCGACATCTGCGGCTGTGAAGCCCTGTGGACCCCCTCCAAGATTGCCGAAGACGCCATCGCTCAGGTTCGCGCTCAGGTCGGTACCGACAACGTGCTGCTGGGTCTGTCCGGCGGTGTGGATTCGTCGGTCGTTGCAGCCCTGCTGCACAAGGCCATCGGCGACCAGCTGACCTGCGTGTTCGTCGACAACGGCCTGCTGCGTCTGCACGAAGGCGAGCAAGTGATGGCCATGTTCGCCGAGAACATGGGCGTCAAGGTGATCCGCGCCAACGCCGAAGAGCAGTTCCTCACCAATCTGGCGGGCGAAAGCGATCCGGAGAAAAAGCGCAAGATCATTGGCCGCACGTTCATCGACGTGTTCGACGCCGAATCGAGCAAGCTGCACAACATCAAGTACCTGGCTCAGGGCACCATCTACCCTGACGTGATTGAGTCTGCTGGCGCCAAGAGCGGCAAGGCGCACGTGATCAAGTCGCACCACAACGTGGGCGGCCTGCCGGAAGAGATGAACCTGAAACTGGTCGAGCCCCTGCGCGAGCTGTTCAAGGACGAAGTCCGCCGTCTGGGTCTGGAACTCGGTCTGCCGTACGACATGGTCTACCGCCACCCGTTCCCGGGTCCGGGTCTGGGCGTGCGTATCCTCGGCGAAGTGAAAAAGGAATACGCCGACCTGCTGCGTCGTGCCGACCACATCTTCATCGAAGAACTGCGCAAAGCCGACTGGTACCACAAGGTCAGCCAGGCATTCGTCGTGTTCCAGCCGGTGAAATCCGTGGGCGTAGTAGGTGATGGCCGTCGTTACGCCTGGGTCGTCGCCCTGCGCGCTGTCGAAACCATCGACTTCATGACCGCTCGTTGGGCGCACCTGCCTTACGAACTGCTGGAAACCGTCAGCGGCCGCATCATCAACGAAATCGAAGGCATCTCCCGCGTAACCTACGACGTCTCCAGCAAACCGCCTGCGACGATTGAGTGGGAGTGATTGGACGTCCGGCATTGTCCGGCACCAACTAGCAAGAAATTCCCTGGAGCCCGCGTAATTGCGGGCTTTTGGCTTTTTGGGTCTGGCAAACTCCGGCAGCTTTGTGCATCGCCAAGCACCCTGTTTATGTGGCATGGTACGGGGCATTGACTGAGCCAAATGCCATGCTCTGTGTTTGATACCATGCTGTCTCTGCCGAGGATGGCATGGTATCGAATCTCACCATTCGCCCGGTTTCATTGGGTTTTACTCCGATTTCTGGTGCGTTTCTGAGCATGGTATTTTTTGAACGGAATCCGCGAACCCATGCTGACCGATACCAAGCTGCGTAATCTCAAATCGAAAGAAAAACTCTACAAGGTGAATGACCGGGATGGGCTCTACGTAGCCGTCACGGCGGCGGGGTCAATCTCCTTTCGATACAACTACTCCATCAACGGCCGACAAGAGACGATCACGTTTGGTCGCTATGGCGTAGGCGGCATTACGCTTGCGGAAGCGCGTGAGCGCCTTGGTGAGGCGAAAAAGATGGTTATGGCTGGCAGGTCGCCTGCCAAGGAGAAAGCCCGTGACAAGGCTCGTAGCAAGGGAGCAGAGACGTTTGATGCTTGGGCAGAGAAATGGCTGCGCGGATACCAAATGGCCGACTCGACCCGTGACATGCGCCGGTCCGTTTACGAGCGTGAGCTGAAGCCGAAGCTTGGCAACCAAAAGCTGGTTGAGATTAACCACGAGGACCTGCGGGCACTGACCGATGCAATCGTGGAACGTGGTGCACCGGCAACGGCGGTGCACTCCCGTGAAATTGTGATGCAGGTCTTCCGATGGGCAATTGAGCGTGGTCAGAAGGTCGAGAACCCCGCCGACCTCGTACGTCCCGCAAGCATCGCTAAATTCGAGCCGCGTGATCGTGCTTTAGGCCCCGACGAAATCGCGCTGATGTACCAATACATGGACCGTATCGGCACCGCCTCATCCGTGAGAGCTGCGGCGAAGCTGCTGTTGCTCACCATGGTGCGCAAAAGTGAACTGACCAACGCCACCTGGGACGAGATCAATTTCAGCGAGGCCCTGTGGACCATCCCGAAGGAACGGATGAAGCGTCGCAACTCTCATTTGGTGTTCTTATCCAGACAGGCGCTGGATTTCTTCATTGCGTTGAAGACCTTCGCCGGTGGTTCGGACTACGTCCTTCCCTCCCGGTACGATTCTGACTTGCCAATGAGCACCGCCACGATCAATCAGGTGCTGACGCTGACGTATCGGCTTGCGGAAAAAGAAGGGAAGCCGCTGAGCAAGTTCGGACCGCATGATTTGAGGCGGACAGCAAGCACGCTCCTGCACGAAGCGGGGTACAACTCAGATTGGATTGAGAAGTGCCTTGCGCATGAGCAGAAGGGCGTACGGGCTGTTTACAACAAGGCAGAGTATCGAGATCAGCGCCGGGCGATGTTGCAGGATTGGGCGGATATGATTGATGAGTGGACGCAGAAGAATCCACGGGCAACCGGGTGATGTTAGTGGTGCGGTTGGGCTGTTGTTGATTTTGCGCATTTCGGTTGACGATAAAGTCGATTTAGCGGACGGATTGTTTTGGCGGTTTCAGGCGAAATACCTCTGGGATAGAGGCAATGGCTTTGGATACTGCTTGGCGTTCGATACCCAGCCTGCGCGCAATCTCCGACTGATTAAAATCCAGCTGCAGAAGCATCAGCATTTGCTTTTTTCTGTCCGAAAGTTTCGAGTCCGCCATCTGGCGGGCTAGGTTGCGTAACTCTGCTTCGTCTGCCGCGTGGAGCGTTTGGCCGAGGATGTAGTGAAGGATGTAGCTGTCCACCAGTTCGTCGCCTGAGTTCGCTTGTGCCATGCCTCGCACGGCGCATTGTCGACTCAGTCTGGTCAATTCCAGGTCGAACTGCCCTACAGACCTTTTCGCTTTCCTGTACGCGGGATTCCATTCGCCATTCGGCGCCTTGGGGCGGTGAGCTGCGCAGTAAAGGTTGCTTAGCCGTAGTTGTTCATCTGCCCCACGCGCTCCCTCACCGTCGGCGTAAGAAGCCAGCTCAGCGAGCGTACCGCAAAATCTACAGAAGCCTCTTAAGCGTTGACCGTTCAAACCGCGTACATCTCTTTTCGCTGGTTGCTTACGCTGGCACGCCCATACGAGCTCGATCAGCGTCTCGAGTGTTGCGATAAATCGCCGATCTGTTTCGGACTGTGCGTCTTCGGTCAGGATAAAAGCTCGCAGCAATTTTCGCTGTAAACGGACCATGGCGTCGAGCCCCACCAATTGGGTGATCTCGCTAAATGCTACACCTGTTCCGGCACCTGGTACGTGCCCTAGATAACGCGACGGAAGCGCTTCGGTATACGCCGCAACAGCAGGGTCGATGAGCTCCTCTACCAGTTGAACGATAGGGTAGCGCTTTGCAGACGCGGAGTAGGGCTCCCAGCAATCCATAAATCGTGTGACGGCATCTGAGACGGTAGGGTCGCACCCCTCCCAGATAGCGATGGTTGATGTATTTTTCATGTCAACCATTTTAGCCAATCATTCCATCGAAGCAAGCGGCATAGCGGGGCACGATCAGGCACACATTTGTTGTGACTGATAGAGGCCAGGTATGCACGTATCGAGTAACAGAGTTCTCATCGACAAAAAAACGCTTTTAGCGATGATCCCACTGTGTGAGCGCACAATTTACAACTTTGAAAGCAAGGGGAAATTCCCACGGCGCATCGCTATCAGCAGTCGCAAGGTCGTTTGGGACTTGGCTGAAGTCGAAGACTGGATTGATGCATGCAAGGGGGCAGGCCCAGCTCCCAGACCCGGAATCGGGGCTTGAGTCGTGCGGTTCGGGCCCGCCGTAGGGTCCACGTCGCAGACGCATCTAAGCCCGGCGTCCGCTCAACTCCAAAGTTCACAGCTTGCGCTGTTCAGTTCTCAGGAAGAGGCGCAGACGTACCACGACAGCACCCGGACCGGCTTTTTTTCCCTCCTTGTTGATGTGCGTGGCGACAAGCGCCAGTCGTCCCATTTGCTGGCAGACATGCCGACCGTCCTCGGTCTGGTAGACAAGACCCGCGACACTTGGATGTCACAGGCCGAGTTCATTCGCCCTAACCGGCGCGTCGTGAACCTCTCGCGCTTGGGGCTTCTGTTCGCTGACCTCGACACCTACAACATTCCAGAACTCGCCGGACGCTCGCCCGACGCCCTGGCCAGCTCTGTGATGTACCTCTGTGCGGAGGAAGGCATACCCGCCCCGTCCATGCTGATCTACAGCGGCCGTGGAATCCAAGCCAAGTGGCTTTTAGACGGTACGATCCCGCGTCAGGCATTGCCACGCTGGAACGCCTGCCAGCGCTACCTTGTTGATCGCTTGTCGCATGTGGGAGCCGACCCGATGGCCAAGGACGCAAGCCGCGTCCTGCGCACCGTGGAAACCGTCAACAGCAAGAGCGGCGAAATTTGCCGCGTGGTGCATGTGCAGACCGGCACGGACGGTCAGCCGGTGCGGTACAACTTCGAGTATATGGCCGAAGCGCTTTTGCCGACCGCTCGATGGACCATCGAGCAGCAACGCCAAGAGCAGGCCGAACGCATCCAGCGCAAGCCCTTCAAGCTGGTTTCCGGCGGCAAGACCAACACCCTACGCGGATTCTCCGGCCGCCAGCTCGCGTGGGATCGGCTGGAGGACTTACGCAAGCTGGCCGACATGCGCGGCGGCGTCAGCGAGGGCAGCCGAATGCAGCACCTGTTCTGGCGGTTGAACTTCCTGTTGTTGTCCGGCGCAACGAACAGCAAACAGATGTACCACGAAGCATCCGCGCTGGCCCGTGAGTTAGACCCACAGTGGAACAGCCGTTCCAAAGAGCTGATGACCCTGTTCAGCAAGGCCAAAGCGTTCGAGGCAGGCGAGAAAGTCAGCTTTGGGGGCAAGGACTATGCCCCGCTGTACACACCCAAGAATGACACGCTGATTAACCTGTTCAGGATCACACCAGACGAGCAGCGGCAGCTTAGGACTGTAATCAGCACAGACGAAGCCGCAGAACGCCACAGGAAGCGCGAGGAAAGCCGCAGACGGGCAGCGGGCGCGCTAGACCGCCAGACTTATATAAGCACGTCATTGAGCCAGAGGAAGCCTTGGGAATCCCTCGGGATGAGCCGTGCAAGTTGGTACCGCGCGGGTAAGCCCGACGCTCCAGCGGTTGAGGCTGATTCAAGCCTACTACCTTCGGAAGCATTGTAATCTGGAGGGGGGGCACAGTGAGACAAGTCCGTGCGTATTACTAATGGCGAAGCCTTCGGGCTATTGATGGCGGGCCGTTCCTCGCTGATTCGGAGGCTGTTTTAGCTTCAGCGGTGCGGCACTGGGTAGCTGTTCAAAGTCCGTGCGTATTACTAATGGAGAAGTCTCAGCGTCTCCGAGAGCGGCTCATTCTTGGTGACCTAGCGCGTCTGGTGCTCATGCAAAATTTGCGCTGGGGTAACTCAGTTAGAGAATTCGCCTCCAGCGGACCAGCTATCAGCATTGCCACGGGCAGGTCATTTGCGTTCGACTTGACGAGTCGCTCCGTCGGATTCGACCGGCAGCTGGCTAAGTTTTCGACTGGCAGAAGTCATTCATAGCTGCCTTTCGCGAAGGTTAGCCATCGACAAAAGCGGCGACCTCAAGATTCTGCTATATAGCATTCCAAGCAGTGCCCCCCCTCGGCTGCAACGCCGCGACCCACCATGGTAGGTAGGATAGTGATCAATCAAATAGACATCCCAAAATTCGGCAGCTTCTCAGGCCTAGAGTGGAGAAAAACCGTTCGGGACAGCGGGAAAAACGTTAAAACGTTCCAACGTTTAAACATCCTCTACGGGCGTAACTACTCGGGCAAAACGACTCTGTCGCGTATTTTTCGTGCGTTGGAAACAGGAAAGCTACCCTTAAACTACACAGGTTCGTCCTTCACCGTTACGGGCGACCAAGGGGCTGTTACCAGCACCGGGCTGCTGAATCACGGTTATGACGTCAGGGTGTACAATCGCGATTTCGTGGCAGAGAACCTGAGTTTCTTGATCAATCAAGATGTCGGGGGTGAGATCAAAACTTTTGCTATCGTCGGTGATCGGAACAAAGAGATCGACGAGACCATTGCAACAATTGAGGCTAAGCTGGGGAGTGTTGAAAGCAAAGCAGGTCTTCGATTTGACCTTGAGCAAAGAAAAAAAGATCGGGATCGCACCAAGACCAGCCACACCACCAGCTTGAATGCGCTAGAAGGCAAGCTACGCACACACGCCGCTGACAAGATTAAGAAAAATCTGCAATACGGTGTTCCTGTCTACAACATTGAAAACATTAAGCGGGATATCGCAACCACTAAAATGGCTGGATTCACCCCTTTGTCCCTTACGGAACAGGCAGGAAAAGTTTCTCTTCTCAGGCAAGAAGCGCTACCTGATATAACAGACCCGCTTGTAATTCCACTAAGATATGACTCACTGAGGAGTGTAGCCGAGCAGCTTTTGTCCCAAACCATCACGCCTACCAAGCCTATCCAAGACCTGTTAAACGATAGCCTTTTGGGACTATGGGTTAAACAAGGTATCCCTCATCATCGTGACAAACGTGACGAATGTGCATTTTGCCGTCAGAGCTTGCCTCCTGACATTTGGCAAACTCTAGACGAGCACTTCAGCAAAGAGTCTGAAGACCTAGAAGTAAATATCGACAAGGCCATCACTGCGGTGAGAAGTGAGAGGGTGAGTGTATCCAGCTGGAAGAGCTTGAAAAGCGACCAGTTTTATGTTGATGAGCGCTTTGCATTCGAAACGAGCAGCTCTGCACTGGCTGGAGAACTGGATATCTACCTCACAGATCTCGACATGATTGAGAAGCAGTTGGACGCACGCAAGAACAGCCTTTTCCAGGCCCTGATCCTGCCGCTTGCGGGGCATGTCCCCGAGAAAATCAAGCAGCATATCCAAGCCATTAACGACTTGATAGCCACTAACAATGGCAAGACAACTACATTGGAGCAAGACAAGACTGCTGCCAGGGATTCCCTTCGACTCACGGATGTAAGTGGCTTTGCGGATGCTATCACGTATGACACTGAGCTCAACAACATAGGGAAGCTCAAGTCGAGTGCTGATAGCGCAGGCACGGCCTATTCGGATGCAGAAAAAGAGATTCGTGATGCTGAAGCTGAAGTTCAGGCCTTAAGGAATAAACAAAAAGATGAGCGAAAAGGGGCTTTGCGGGTCAACTCCCTGCTTAATAACTTCTTCGGCCATGACGGCCTGAAGCTTGAACCGCGTGACAGCGCAGACATGGCCACTGTCAAATTCGAAATCACACGAGACGGAAAAGCTGCGTTCAACCTGAGTGAAGGTGAGTGCAGCTTGATTGCCTTTTGCTACTTCATCGCCCGTCTGGATGACCCCGATAGCACAGGAAAGCAACTAATTATCTATATTGATGACCCGATTTCGAGCTTGGACAGTAACCATATTTTCTTTATGTATAGCCTGATCGAAAGCTTGATTGCCAAACCCGTTAAAGATGTGGGTGGAGCAAATACCTATAGATACAAACAGCTTTTTGTCTCGACGCATAATTTAGATTTTTTGAAATATCTAAAGCGACTGTCAATACCAACTAAAAAAATTCCTGCAGGTGAAAACAAAACAAAGAGCGTACCCGATCATGAACATTTCATAGTGGAGCGTAATGGCGGGGGAAGTAATATCCTACTCATGCCCTCGTATCTTAAAGACTACATTACAGAGTTTCACTATCTTTTTCATCAGATTTACAAATGCAAAGATCAAGCTGCATCGAACACAAGTCACGAACCATTTTTCGGATTTGGCAATAATCTACGTAAGTTTCTGGAAGCGTTTTTATTCTTTAAGTACCCATACCATGATGACAAGAGCGACAGTCTCGAACGGATCAGGAAATTTTTTGGGGAGGAGGACACTGCCATTGCTCTTGTCAACCGCCTCACCAATGAGTTCTCCCATGCAGCCGAAATCCCGGACAGGAGCTTCAAGCCGGTGGAAATTCCAGAAATCGCCAGAGTGGCAAACTACGTTCTGGACAAAATTTACGCCGCTGATGCGATCCAATACAACGCATTGCTCAAAAGCATTGGAGAGCCGGAAAGAGCGGCTTGAAAAAGCTCCGCTAGGGATTGCATAGCGCAGAGTCTCACAGACGTTATTCACGGGCTGCTTCTGGCCGCAAGCAGTCTTGTTCCAAGGCCTGCCTCGGGTCGAATTCTGCTGATCGAGGCCCCGAACTAAGTGGTCAAACCGATGCAAAACGACGGTCATGTCGAGTGGCTATGACTGATCAAGGCACGGAAGTTGACCACTCAGCTTCAGTGCCTTGGTCTCAGTATTTTCGTGGCTAATGCCTACGTGCGCGGTGATAAAAGAATATTTAGAGGTGTTCAGATGGGCAAGATAATCGGCTACGCGGTGGAAAGTGGACTGGAAGGAGGGTTTCTAGTACATGCGTCACCAAGCGTTTGGGTCACATGCTTGAAAAGTACGGTGCGTTACGAGACCGCTGCCCTAGCATGGGCTTCAGCTAAACGGCGCGATAGCGCGCTCGCTTCTGCTATAGCAGTCATCGAGCACGACGATGGGTCATTGTCTTGGGAACCGATCCCTGATCCTTCAAAGGCCTCAGGCGGCGACTGGATCGTATGGTTTGAGCTTAAGCCTGGAGCGAGACGCCTTTATGTCACCAAGACCGGCAGGCGAATAGCAGCTTCGAATCACCCAGGCGATGCCAAGGGTTATAAAACTAGGGGGGCTGCCGAAAAAGTCGCCGAGAAATTGTCTTCAGGCGGCAGCCCGTCCGGGGTCCAGCAGATCACGGCGGATATCGTTCCAATAAGGTGAAGGTGTAGTGCGTGGCGGTCTACATTTGATCGGCTGCCGCTGCTTCCCGTCCATGTGGCATCTGGCTAGTAGCTGTTCAAAGTCCGTGCGTATTACAGCCCGTTAAGGGGATGGCCGATGATAGTGCAGGTCTATGCGGAATCCGATGATCAGGCCCGGCAAGGCAAGCGACGGATGGGAAAAATCAGGGGCGTGCTAAGCGGGGCTGCCACAGAAATACAAAACCCCGCACTGTGGCGGGGTAAGTAATACTCCGGGCTAGCGATCAGCGAATTTTAGCCTTCTCGTTTTTGTGTAGGCTGTTCGGCGCGCATCGCCATCAGAAGCTGCTTTGTCAGAGCTGCGTTACTTTTGCTTCCCAGCAGAGGTAGGTGATTCATGCTATGTGCTCCCGCAATCATGCGGTATGAAGCCGATAGGACCAGCGGGCTAACCCTGAGCTGGAGCGCTGTGTACTGGCGATCCAGCTTATCGAGCTGCGGTCCGTAGCCCTTGCTGCGCAGCCATTGGCCAAGCACCCACAAGGCAATGCCGAGCGTAAAAACCATTGCTGAGAACCCAGCGAATATCAGAATGTCTGTCATGGTTATTCTTCCTGAGGGTAGTTGTTTGATGTCGTACCGGGCACATTGAGCGAAGCGAGGCCTCCCTGAGCCGTGCTGGTGCCAGAGGCGGGGCGGATCACGTTGGATACCGCGTCTTCGGTGCCAGTGGGCGATTCAGTTCCTCTGGCCTGAGCGGAGGAGCTGTCGTCAGCAACGGCTAACGTAGAGGGTGCACCAAGAGATGAGGCGTGGGCATTCTCCATACCTGGCACGGCCAGTGACGCCATAACGCCGAGCACCTTTGCAGCCCCACCAGCAGCCTGGAAAACTTCATCCCCGGTCATGACTGCTTCCCCTTTTGGTGCCGCTTGCTGTGGGCCTGTGTTCTCGTTTACTTGTGCGGCCTTACCGGTTTGTTTGGCTGCATGCCGAGAAAATTTTGCGGTTTCAGCATTAGCTCTAGACGAGGTTGGGTCAGGCGGGCTGCCGCTGGTCTTTGACGCCGATGGTATGGGGCCCTTGGTATTGCTGCCGCCAGTGCTGGCACCCACTCCAGAAGGCGCGGCGCTACCTGTTAATGTTGACGCTCCGCTGCCTGCTGAACTTGCGGAATTGGCGAACTAGAGTTGATCGCGCCCGCCAACCCACTGCCAGCGGAAGCACTCGCACCACCACTGGCAGCACCCAATGCGCCGGCTGCAGCAGGTGCAGCAGCACCCGCTGTGGCGACGGTGGCGATTGCAGCGGCAGCACCTGCGGCTCCGGCAGTTGCCATTCCTCCGATGGCCGAACCACCACCCATTGACGAACCACTAATCATGCCGCCGACAAGGTCTGGAATTGTCTTCGTCAAGTAGGCGCAAATCAAAGCTAGACCCGCCAACGTCATCACGGAGGCTTCGTTGTTCTGGTACGCAGCTGACCACTCGCGGCTTGCTTGCAAAATCAGGCCGATAATCAGGGTCAATACGAACAACTTAGCGCCGACCGCAACCGCAAAGCGGATGGGTGCAATGGCATATTCCCGTGTCCACTGAGAACCGCCAAAACCGAAGAACAACACAGATGCGTTAATGATCACGTAGGACTCAACGAGCGTGACGAACATGAAGGCTGCAATGAATGCAAAGCAGATCAGCACTAAAAAAGCCGCTAGGCTGATTGCGAGCGCTTGCCCGGGAGAAAAAAACGAAATGCTTGCCAAGATTGCGCGAGAAAATTCCACTGCCATTGCGAAGACGTCTCCGGGCTGCAACGCCCGTTCAAGCCCGCTCGCAGCAGCTCCCGCGTCACGAAAACTGTCGACAATGGCTGTAGCCCATTCCACAGCATATTTCAATATTGCTAAAAAGAAGCCAGTCACCAAAATGAAGCGCACCAGCTCGCCTGCAATCTCACCTATATCAGCCTGTTTCATAACTAATGGCATAAATGTCCAGACGAGCTGAATAGTTGCTAAAAGCCAGAACAGGGTAGTCGCATAGCCGTACAATCCTTGTGACCACTGACCCGACTGATTTAGTATTAGCTCCAAGAGGCCATCAACTGACGTATCTGGTTGTGCAAGGTTGGTGTCAGCTAGCGCATTACTAGCGATGAAGATCCCCATGAACGCGAGGGGCCACAAGAGACGACGATCCATACTTAGTATCCCTTTGATCCACCACGGGTAGTCGGCTGATTTTTGTAGTCTGAGTCTGCATCTTTTTGATCACTGCTTGCTCTGCATTCTTGGTTACTCCCAATTATGATTGTAGTAACTGAAGCGGCGACAGCTGAGCCAGCACACATCAGAACTATAAGCCACTTTGAAATGCCCATTTTTAGTACCCCTTCGAGCCACCACGGATAGTAGGCTGGTCCTTGAACTTCTGTTCGGTTGCCTCAGTGATGTCCTTACGGTCGCCCTCTAGCGCCACATAGTTACTTTGCATATTGATCTGTGTAGCTAAAAGATCACGCAGCTTCTGGAGTTGCTGAACATTCTGTGAGGCTATTTCGTTGCCTGCCTGGATCGCTTGCATACGACCGACTGCCGACTGAGAGCGAGCGACCATGCTGGCCAATTTCGTATCTTCAGATTCAAAACTGCTCGTGTTTAGATTTGCGCTGATTTCACGTTGTCACGACCTTGCTCTGACCAATTCTGATAACGCTCCTGTGTAGTGAGAGCAGTATAATTCGTCGTGCTGTTCAGATAAGACTGAAAACCGGGGAATTTATCGTTAAACTGCGTATCGATGTTCTGAAGTTCTCTGCCCAGGCTCTGTGATCGATTATAGATACTAACCACGCTTTGTAGATCCGTCGCGATACTCCCAAATATAGAGTTGGGCAAGCTCTTGCCCTGTGTAACCATGTTTTGATATTGCTGGATTTGGTTATTTAATTGTTCGGCTGTATTAAGTGAGGTATTGATCTCTTCAGCATATTGGAACATCTGCTGATAGAAGGTTGAGCAGTTAGAGCAATATATGGCGTAGGCAGATGAAGAGTAAAAAGCCATACCGGCGAGGCTGGTCGCTGTCATTGTGATACCCAACATGGCACTTCGAGCGATTTTGTAGGGGGTAGGGTAGGTGCGGTTGGTCGATCGCTGCTTCATATCGAATACCTTATCATGTTAGTTTTCGTGCAGTCGATTATCTCGCCTAATGTTGAAATCTCAAATAGACGGATAATTTTCTATCCGGCTACCGATGATGAGAGTTGTCCGCAAAATGTCCGTTAATAGAGCTTGGTGTGCTTGCTGGCCCGTATGGGGTAGCTCACAAGAGTGCAGGTTGTGGGCGTCGATTATTAGTGGTGGGCAGTAAAGTTCATTACTTAAGACGACTCTATGCGATGGTGCGCGACACTGTGCGATTCAACGCGATTCAACGCGAAGGTATGCGATTTTGTTTTTTAAGCCGAAGATATTGGTCAGATCGCATAGAGTCGCCCAGGATTGGACGGCAAGATGTGTGTTGTGGGCCTACGCTGCTTCGCAGCTACGACCCCCATCACCGCCCCTTACTCGCCTTCGGCTCGACGAATCTTGCTCTGCGAGGCTGACAGCCGCTGCGGCGTTTGAGGCGCCACTGTGCAATAGCCGCCATGAGAGGCATCACCAAAGAAAACGCACCGACTTGTCGACGCGGCAAGGCGAATGGCAACATTTCGCGGGGAGCTAGGGATTCTCCGAATAAGTCCCGGGCATGCGAAAATCGCCTGACCACCTGATCCGAGCCGCCCATGAGCCAAATGAGCTTTTCTGACTTCGAGTACGCCGGCAAGCGCAAGCAAACCCGCCGCGAGCGCTTCCTTGCCGAGATGGATCAGGTCGTGCCCTGGGCAGGGCTGTTGGGGCTGATCGAACCTTTCTACCCCAAGGCAGGTGGCGGTCGAAAACCTTACCCACTGGAAACCAATCTGCGCATTCACCTGCTGCAAAATTGGTTTTCCCTGAGTGATCCGGCCATGGAGGAGGCGCTCTACGAAATCACGCCCATGCGTCAGTTCGCGCGTCTGACACTGAGTGCGCCGATCCCGGAAGACACCACGATCATCAACTTCCGGCACCTGCTGGAGAAGCATCAACTGGCGCCTGCCATCCTCGCAGTCATCAACGGTTATTTGCAGGAAAAAGGCCTGTCGCTGCGCCAGGGCACCATCGTCGACGCCACCATTATTCATGCCCCAAGCTCGACCAAGAACAAAGACGGCGAGCGTGATCCCGAGATGCATCAGACCAAGAAGGGTAACCAGTATTTCTTCGGCATGAAGGCCCACATCGGCGCTGACGTTGAGTCAGGACTGGTTCATCACGTCCACGGCACTGCGGCCAATGTGGCCGATGTCACTCAAGTCGCCGAACTGCTCCACGGGGAAGAAAACGCGGTCTATGCGGACGCAGGTTATACCGGTGTCGAGAAGCGTAAAGAGCACGAGAATCGTGACGTGATCTGGCAAATCGCGGCACGGCGCAGTACGTATTCCAAGCTGAACAAACGCAGCCCGCTGTACAAAGCCAAGCGCAAGATCGAGTACTGCAAAGCGCAGACATGCGCCAAGGTTGAGCACCCGTTTCGGGTCATCAAGCGCCAGTTTGGTTACGTGAAAGTACGCTTTCGTGGGCTGATGAAAAACACGGCCCAACTGACCACGCTGTTCGCCCTATCGAACCTGTGGATGGCTCGAAAACTATTGATGGGCTTGGGTGAGTTGCGCGCTTAACACGGAAAACCGAGCGGAAAACGCTCTGCCGCACGCTGCGTTAGGCCGTCTTCAGGGCATAGCGCTGATTGCCTGGCGAAGTACGGCCCGCCATCGCTGCGCGGCAAGTTGATCGGAGCATCCCTAGGCTGCTGAAAATTTAGGCGCCTAGAAAGAGCTAGGTTGCGATACAAGATCGGAATCGAGGTTGTGCTGCTGAGTGATTTGTGACCACGAAACGGGTACTATGTGTCCAGCTGGGATGCCATCTCTAATCCGGGTCGGAAACCGTTGCGTAGGCCGGTCGACCGGCCCTTGGTCATCCTCTGTTGTAGGAAACCAGAGAGCCTGAACCCTTTGAATCAAATGCAGTCATTCCGTTTTGTAGATCTTTTTGCTGGCCTAGGAGGGTTTCACCTCGCCTTGGACCGGCTAGGTGGTGAGTGCGTTTTCGCTGCGGAGTGGAAAGAGCATTTACGCGAAATCTATAATGTCAATTTTGGTTTGTATCCGGCCGGAGACATAACCGGCGTTTCCCTGAACGATATTCCTGATCACGATGTCCTGACAGCAGGGTTCCCGTGCCAGCCGTTTTCAAAAGCTGGCGAGCAACTGGGGTTTGAATGTACAGAGCAAGGAAATCTATTTTTTAATGTTGCCGCAATATTAGCGGAGAAGAAGCCTAGATATTTTATTCTTGAAAATGTCCCGAACCTTTTAAAGCATGACGAAGGGCGGACATGGAAAGAAATTCAAGCGATTCTCGGTACTGGCGATGATGGGCTCGGTTATCATATTGCTGCTGAGAAGCTCTCTCCTCACAACTTCGGAATTCCTCAGATTCGTGAGCGGGTTTATATAGTTGGCTCCCTTATTCCGCTTGAGGATTTCTCCTGGCCAAAAAAAACCGATGCCCCTACGTCTATTGATACAGTTCTCGACGATCATCCTGCTGATGCAAAGATGCTATCTACGCAAGTTATAGAGTGTCTTGAAGTTTGGGATAAGTTTCTAAAGCTATGTCCAGAAAATGTAGAACCGCCATGGTTTCCGCTGTGGTCGATGGAGTGGGGAGCTTCATATCCCTTTGAGGATACGACACCTTATGCATTAAAGCAGTTGAGCGGGATGGATGGGCTCAAGGGATTTAAGGGAAGTCACGGATGCAAAATTGGAAAATTAAGGACTCTTGAGGAGCGATGGGCCGCTCTACCTAGTCATGCGAGGACCGCAACTCTAAAATTTCCAAAATGGAAAAAGGATTTCATTCGTTTGAACAGGCAGTTTTACGCTGATAACAAAGAATGGATAGAGCCTTGGTTACCTGAGGTGCTTAAATTTCCATCAAGTTTGCAAAAATTCGAATGGAATGTAAAGGGCGGAGTTCGAAATGTTTGGGACTACGTGCTGCAGTTTCGAGCATCTGGGGTGCGCGTCAAACGCCGAAATACAGCGCCCAGCTTGATAGCGATGACAGACACGCAGGTTCCAATAATTGGGTGGCAGCGGCGTTACATGACGCCTCGCGAGTGTGCAAGATTACAAAGCCTGCATACCTTGAAAAAGCTCCCAGATAGTCAAACGCAGGCGTTCAAAGCGCTTGGTAATGCGGTGAATTCAATTGTCGTAGAGTCAGTGGCTAAGGCTCTAATTAAAAGAGCCACGATCATTGAGAGTCATTCGAATCATGATGTAGGTGCTGAAAAGGCGTAATAAATTTTATGAAGCAAGTAAGTTCTGATTCACAGGGAAGTGTTGAAATAGGAATTCGCCCAGAAGTTACTATGCTGTCTGTGCTTCAGCACCTAAATTATAAAGCATGGTTCGCCATGGCGGAATTTATTGATAATGCAATACAGAGCTTTGAGGCCAATAGGGTTTTGTTTGAAAAAACTCATGGGCAAGGCTTCAAGTTAAAGATCAGTATTGATGTCGATGCTGGTGATCCCGGACGCATAGTAATCAAAGATAATGCGGCCGGAATTGCGGGGGATGATTTTCCTCGTGCATTCAGGACTGCACAAGCGCCGTCTGATCGATCGGGGCTTTCAGAGTTTGGGATGGGCATGAAAAGTGCCGCTTGTTGGTTTGCCAAGAATTGGTCAGTTAGGACAAAGGCAATAGGCGAAAATGTTGAGCGAACAATAACTTTTGATATTCAAGATATTGTCGATAGGAAGTTGGAAAGTCTTAACACAAAAGAGCGTCAGGAGGCTTCGGAGTCACATTATACTGTAGTTACTTTGTGGAACCTCCACCATATTCCTCAAGGACGTACTATCGGGAAGATTAGGGCTCATCTTGCCAGCATTTATAGAGTTTATCTTCGTAAGGGAAATTTGGAGCTGAAGTTTAATGGGGAGGCTCTTGAATATTCATCCCCGGCAATTCTCAGCGCCGTTCCATTCGCATCGGCAGGCACACCAATTAAGGGTGAAGACATTAAGCCCGTCTCGTGGCAGAAGAAGATAGCTTTTGATTTTGGTAAAGGCCAGCGAGTGACAGGGTTTGCAGCATTGCGCGAAGTAGGGTCCACACCGCTTGCCGGCTTTGCCCTGTTTAGAAGAGATCGGCTCATTGAAGGTAGTCATGATGAGTCGTACAGGCCAAGCCAGATATTTAAACAGACCAATAGTTATCCATATCAACGTTTATTTGGAGAGCTTCATCTAGAAGGTTTCGATGTAAGTCATACGAAAGACGGTTTTCGCTGGGAAGAACACGAGGACATATTTCTTGAGTATTTGAAGCAAGAGTTGGAGGCGTCACCTCTAAATCTTCTTCTGCAAGCTGAATCCTATCGAAGTACTCCAAGTCGACGTAGTATTGAAACACAGGCTATAGCTGCTACTGATTCAGTTGCTGATTATATTGAGGATCAGGTAGGCCCGTATATTGTCGAGGCCCGGGTAAGTCCGGCGGAACCGGACTCGCTGCCTTTAGAACTTGATAGTAATCAACTCAGTGCTTCTGAAAGAACAGTTGAAGTGCATGACGGTAGATATCTATGGATAATATTGCTAAAGGTCACAGTAGATCCTGCGAGCGAAGACTGGCTTTCAGTTGCAAAGAGTGAGATGAATGATGATAAAGCCAGTCGAGTAAGACGATTGACTATCGATATTTCTCTGGCGCATCCATTCTCAATCCAGTTTCTAGGTGCGCGAAATGAGAATGTCGAGCTCTATTTAAGGGTGGCCACTGCGATTTGCGTTTCACTTGTATTGGCAGAGGATATGACCGGCGCGGCTCCTGAAACTTTTCTTTTTAATTTTAATCAGTTAATGCGTGACACTTTGGCACAAAAAGGAACTTTATGACTACCTCAGTAAGAATTCTGTCTGCGTTATCTCCTCCGCTACGATGGATTCCTGAGTTGAAGGAGTTCACAGGTGACTTTCTTAGAGCTAAGTCGAAAGATCCCAACGGTCCAAGCTTCGAAGATTTGACTGAAGGCGTTGATTCGGTTCTTCAAGAGGCCCAAAGGATCTTAGGTCGTTGCCTACCGCCCTATGAGCCTTCGGGGCAAGAAACAGGACTGGTTGTAGGATATGTCCAAAGTGGTAAGACGATGTCATTCGAGACGGTGATTGCGCTGGCTCGCGATAATGGTTATGGCTTGGTCATCGTTTTGGCTGGGACAAAGAATAATTTGAGAGACCAGTCGGAGCATCGGCTGCGAAAGGATCTCGGTATCGAAGATGGGGGAGATGACTGGTTCCATCTTTCCAACCCTACCAAAGCGGCACATAACCAAATTGAAAGTAAGGTTAGCGCTTGGACGAAAAAGGCCACCAAAAAAGCTCTGCTAATTACTGTGTTGAAACATGGTGGTCATTTAGAGAAGTTGGCCGACGTTCTAAGGAAAATTAACTTGTCAACGACTCCTTCCTTAATTATTGATGATGAGAGTGATCAGGCAAGTCTAAATACAAAGGCCTCAAAAAATCGTACCGCTCAGGTTTCGGACGAAGAAAAGAGCGCGACCTACGAGAAGATTTTAAATTTAAGGAAAGTGTTGCCCCATCATTCTTATCTGCAATATACGGCTACTCCGCAAGCTAATCTTTTAATTGCACAGACTGATCTTCTCAATGCTTCTTTTGCTGAGATTGTTACTCCCGGTGACGCCTATACTGGAGGGAAAGCATTTTTTCTTGAGAACAAAAGTCTTATTTGTCAAATTCCTCCGTTGGAGGTGCCTACTAAAGATAATATATTGACTGGGCCTCCAAAAAGCCTTCTAAAATCGCTTCGATTCTTTCTCCTTGTTGCCGCGCATCACTCCCTTACCAGAGAAAAAGGTATGTCAGGGAAGGACCGAAATCGTTCGATGATGGTGCACCCTGCAATTAAGACTTCATCTCACAAGGAATATAAAGATTGGGTCGATAAGGCAAGGGCTAGCATTTCAAGCTTTGTTGAGGATCAATATCAGAGAAATCCTAGCGCAGTATTGAAGCTTTTCTCTGAGGAGTACGACTCATTAGCCTCAACGGAACCGAACCTTAGGGCGCTTCCTGACCTAATCGATGCAATGATTGATGATGTTTTTGATGAGTTAATAGTTGTAGAGGTTAACGGCACGCCCGATGCTGAAAAAAATATCACATGGAAGCAGACACGCTATTGGATTTTAGTTGGTGGAGCTAAACTAGATCGTGGTTATACAGTTGAGGGACTATGCATCACCTATATGCCGCGGCCTTTGGGCGGGGTACCGACTGCGGATACGCTCCAGCAGCGAGCTCGGTTTTTTGGCTACAAACGCAAGTATCTGGGGCTGTGTAGGGTCTTTGTGCAGCCAAGTGTGCAGCAGGCGTTCACAGATTATGTGGAGCATGAAGAGTTCGTTAGGTCCGCGTTAATAGAACATAGAGGTAAGCCATTGGTTGAATGGCGCCGAGACTTTGTTCTGACTGAGTTACTAAAGCCAACTAGACCAAACGTAATAGGGTTAGGGACTAGGCGAATTCCCGCAGACGGATGGTTAGTCCCGGACGTCCTTCAGCGAGATGTATCCGCCCAAGTCGCAAACAGAATGTTGCTGAAGGAGGTTGTTGTCAGCTGGCAGGAGCGCTTTGGACCCACTGTAAATGCTAGTGTTTTATCTAAGTTTTCGTCTCTTAAAGGTGCATCGCCGCATGATGTATTCGATGGCGTTCCGCTGCGTGTAGTAGTTGAAGAGTTTCTATTGAAAATCCTCGTTCGTGATCCTCGAGATGCTGAGGAGCATAGCGCGATGCTGTTAGCCTTATCTATTTTGTTGAGGGAGAACGACAGTTCAAGTGCAGATGTCTACCTAATGAATAGGCTCCAGACGGGGTACCGGACGAGGAATGCTGGTCGTGGTCAGCCTGCTTTAAGTCATTATGCGCCCATAAATCAGTATTTTAGTCAAAGCGCAGATTCGTTTAATGATCGAGACTATTGTTCTGGTGATCGGGTAACACTGCAATTGAGGAAGTTTGATTTGGGCACTATTCAGAGAGATAGGTCTAGCGCGGATATTCTTGATGTCGCGTGGTTTGCTTTGAATATTCCAAAGAAAATGAAAAAGACGTTGTTGGTTGAGGCTCGAGGTTGAAATGCTAACCTCTCTTTTCTCGGAGTTATCGACGGCTACAGAGTCGGGAGAGTTTTTTGCTTCTGCAATTTCAACAGAGCGGAAAGACTTTCTTGCAAAAGGTGCGCATGGTGAACCCGTTTTTTTAATCCATGATGCTAGTCCAGCAATCTATGTGCCCGGTGTTCAGTATCGGTATCTAGATGTCAGGTTTCATAATTTATGTAGGGTTAACGTTCGAGGGGTAAGTGTTCAAGATAAATTTGCAATTATCGCATGTGCCCCTGATGTTCCAGAGTTATATGATATATTTATAAAATGCTTCGGGGCTGTCATCGAGACACTGCCTGCAGTCGCTGAAACCAAGCATATTAATTCTGTTATTCAGGATATTCTGGATTTGTTTCGCGAGCTAATCAAGCCCAGTGCAATAGAAATTACTGGTTTCTGGGCGGAGCTTTTTGTTATAAAAATCTCCTCTAGGAAGTTCGATCTTTTGCGACATTGGCATAATGATCCTTATGAGAGATTTGATTTTTCATTAGAGAGTGGGTTTGTTGAAGTCAAGGCTACGACAAAAATGATAAGAGTGCATGAGTTCTCATTGAGTCAGTTGCGTATCCCCGAAGACACGCATGGCTTGGTTGCCTCTCTGCTGATGCTCCCAAGCGATGGAGGGGTCGGAGTGATGGATCTTGCAAAAGATATCGACCAATCAATATCAGCTTATCCTGACCTTCGTAAAAAGCTTTGGAGTAATGTCGCCAAGGCTTTGGGGGCTGATTTTTCACAGAACCTGGATCGCCGTTTTGATTGGAACTTCTCAAAAGATAGTTTCAGGCTTTACAGCTTGTTAGATATTCCGACTTTCAGTGAGGTGTTGGACAGTCGCATTTCGAACGTCCGTTATGCTGCTAATCTCGAGGGCGTTGAGTCCTCGCTTCACGAAAAAATGCACGTATTATATGGATTCCCAGAGAGGCGGATCGACATCTAATTGAGCAGGAAATAGTCCTGGGTTCGGTGCGTTCTCTGTTCAATTTTCTTTCAATCCTGGCTCGGAATTATGAAAGATCGTTCCCATGATGATGTGATGGTAGAGCAGAGCAGCTACGTGCTGATCCCGCTCATGCCGTTGAGTTGCTAAAAGCGGTTCAAGCCAGTGAAAGTAATGATGAGCTTGTAATGATGTTACGTCAATTGACCAAGGCAACGGCCGCTGCGGAATTTCAGCAATCTGATAGGGGAGATATCTAGCGGGTTCGAGTTTTTAGTCATGGTACTGCGCATGGTATGAGATTTTATCAGGCTCAATTTTCCCTAATTTTGTTGGTGATTATGACGTTATTTACAATAGAGTGGGAATGATCTGACCCACCCCGACAAAGGCGCCAGCAGGCGCCTTTGTTGTATCTGGCCGACTACAACCTCCATCCCGATCCGCCCGCGCGGCGTGCTCAACCAAAGATGTGGGCCGAGATCAGCTTCGAGATTTCGACGATGGAGGTCTTGCCGGTGAATTCGAATTTCACTTTGCCGAGGGCGGAGAAGTAAATTTCCAGTTCCGAGTCCAGATCAAACGTGCCCGACGTTTCGACCGAGTAGGCCACGATGTTTTTGTATGGCAGCGAAGTGAAGTCTTTCTTGCTGCCGGTGATGCCTTGCACGTTCACGGCGATGATGCGTTTGTTGGTGAAGACCACGCCATCGCGCATGGATTTGTAGGAGTCGATCACGGTCTCGCCGTCCAGCAGCAGGGCAGTGACGCGCTCGGCGTATTCGTCGTTCTGCTTGAGTTTGAAGAAGCCTTTGTTGTTGAAGTCGATCATCCGTGGAATATCCTCTTAGTGGCCATGCATCCCGGTTGCCGAAGGGCATCGCGGTGACGTTCGCTGATACTACCTGTGTGAGCAGGCCGTGGAAAATCAGCCGGGTTCAGCGCCAATCACCCCTTCAGGCAGTGTCCGGCGCTGTGATCCGCGACGTCACTCGATGAGCGTCATGCCCATCAATTGCAGCGCGGTGGTCAGGTCATGAAGCGATTCGAAACGTCGCCCGCTGACGCGCGGCCACCTTGGTCGATCAATGTAAAAATGTGAGCCGTCGAGCATGATCGGTGTGCGCACCACCGAGGCGTCCTGGCTGCGATGCACGATTACCAACCGGTCTTCTGCACGCTCGACCGCGAACATGCCGGCACGGGTCAGGCGCCCTTCGATGGCCGACACGTTTGGTGTCGCGCGCGCGGTCGGTACGCGCAAGCGGAAATCGCTTTTGACCAGACCGGCCGGTCGGCCGAGTTCGTTGGTCATTTGCGCGCCGGGATCCTGTTCGAATGCAATCGTTTCGCTCGCTCCCGTGTCTTCTACTCTCACGCCGAACGTCCCTTCCAGTTCGCTCAGGCCTGGCACATCGAGGTAGGTATTGGCGTGGGAATTGCCCACCAGCGCCACCCATTTTTTCCCGCCGTTGGCCGTCTGATCGGCGTCAATGATCAGTTTGGCGAAGTAATTCATCACCTGCTGGCGAACTGTTGTGCTCTTGCCCAGCCCCTGAAGCCGGTAGCTGGTCATGCAGTCGAGCGCCTGAATGCGAACGTGGTTTTCGTTGGCCGCCTTCAGGACCGCCATGAATGTGTATTGGCCGGATTTATCGGTGTGATGGCCCTTGTCCAGCGCGTTCACATACTCTTCGAGCTTGTCGGGCATCTTGCCGGTGGCTGCGAAGGCGTCCAGATCGGCTTGGTGAAAATCGGTCAGCAGGTGCTCCATGTACAGCGTTTTGACCTTCAGTTTGGCCAGCAACGGCATCTGCTCGATGAGAAATTTCTTGCTGCCCACGCTTGAGTGGCTTTCGCCGAAGACAACGCCCGGCGTGCGTTCCAGAAGCTTTTTCAGGGTTTTGCCAACCGGTGCGCTCACGTCGATGGCGGCAGAGTCAGGGCGCGCGGGGAGTTCGTAGCGTGTGTAGAACTCCTGCGCGTCCGCACACAAAATGCGCCTGAGGCGTTTGAACTCCGTGTACGGGTCCGGTGCATCCGGGTCAAACGATGTGTAGGCCTCGTCGACCAGACGGCCGCCGTGCAGCGCGCCGTCTTCCACATCCGCTTTCAACGCCTCAGGGATTTCGTAGGGGCCGGGAACCCGGGAGGTGGCCGGCGCCGTGGTCGCAGGGCGGCCCCAGCGCAGTTTGCCGAAGATCTTGCCGCCGCCCTGCAGGCCGGGACGCGTGATGGTTTTCCACACACCGGACGGGTCAAGTCGCACTGGCACGTTGCGATAGAAGGAAAACGGGTTTTGCGGGTCGACGATGACCCAGCCCCCGGTTTCTTCTACGTAGCGTACGGCGTAGGCAAAGTCGTTTATCTCAATGAATGTTTCGCCTTGCTCCGTCAGACAAATTCCTTTCATTCGGCCTTCTGCCCGAGCTGGTTCATAGCCATCCAGCAGCATGTTCGTTTCGAAAGGTGCCAGCAGCCCATCTGACTCAACTGGATAGACCGGCCCCGGCGCGAGCTCCGTCAGGTCTGCAACAGGGGCCAATGGCGTGGCCTGTTCAAATTCTGGCGTTGGGTCGATGAGGCTGCCGTCATGACCTGGCGCTTCAAAATCCGCTGCGTTGGCGTCGAGCAGGAACAGGCTGTCGAACAGGGCCTCGATGGCTGCGGTGGCGGCGCCGATTACCCCCGCCTGACGCTCCGCGGTTGTGTGGCCGTTGACCGCCTGATCGATATTGAGGCCCATGTCAGCAATACCGGCACCCACGGCGGCCAGCGCGATAGGCCAGTCGAGAGCCGCGAGCGGACCGGCGATTCGACCCACCTCCTTGAGATAGCCCAGCCACATCTGGCTGCGCAGTTCGGCGTTGGAACGCAGTGAGAGGGCGGCGTCGGCGCGCATGCGAGCCTGGTGAGAGTCGCGCAGCCAGGTGAAGGGATCGATGCCCAGCTCACGGCTGCTCTGGTTGATCACCGAAGGATGGTCGCTGCCCCAGGTGCTGTAGAGCAGATCCAGGCCGTTGAGCAGGCCAGCCGCTTCGTTCGCCTGACCATGCGCCGAGAGCGGAAAGTGGCTCATGAACCGCGCCCGACGCTCAGTCCGGTTGTTCTGCATCAGCAACCACCAGTGCAGATCTTTCGGGGTGTCGAGGACATGAAAGGCCTGCACTTCGCCGGGCGTGTACAGGATTTGCCGACCGTCCTCACACACGATACGCAGGATGTCGCTGGCCTCGTAACCCAGCACATCGAACGTGCAGACGCGCGTTTTCCCGGCAGGAACGAAGGTTGACTGCAGCGCGCTGACGGTCACCGGTCCGGCGGTCTCAAGCCCGGCGGTGTGGAAAATCAGCTCGAGCTCATCACCCGTCAGCCAGCCTGCGGCATGGTCTTGCAGGGCCTTGCCCAAGAAAGTGGATTTGCTCAGCGTGCGGAAGTCGTCGCCTTCTTGCGTCTGATAGGTCTGCAGCTTCGCCAGAAAGCGGCGCTTGAAATCCACCTGCCAGAAGTCGTTGAGGGCGTCGGAGGGCAGCATCCTGATCTCGTTGTGCTCATCGAACGCCTGCGCTTGCGGGCCTTCCGAGTAAAAACCGCTGAGCATCTGCAAGGTGTCGGCGTTGTCCTGATCGTGGGGGTTGAACCGACGCATCACCAGCTGCGGCAGGGTCATCGACTCGCAGGGCGGGTCAACGTGCTGCCAGCCGGTAAAGGTCCGGGCGCTGCTGGAGGCGCTGTTGAATCGATGCCAGAAGACACGGTCGGGCTCCAGATCTGGGTTGCCATGCCTGGCCAGGATTTCCCGGGCAATCTCGCGCGCCATTTCGCGCATGTCGGGGCACGCCGCGACGAGGCGCTGGCTCATGCTGATGAGTATTGATCGATCGCGAGTGTTCAGGTCGCGAGGCTGTCCATTGAGGGTGTTCATATCCGTCGTCCTTGATGAATGAGGGGCAAGCTTCTCGCGAATCCGAACTCAATTGGCACTAAATATGTACTACACCCCCCTCAGCCTTAATTTTGTGTAAACGCAGGTGTATCGTGTTCGCCCCGCATCGGCTGCCCGGTGCGTCATCTGTGGTTCTGAGGCTCGCGCGCACATGTCTTTTACCCGTCGACAAATTCTCGGAGGTCTGGCCGGTCTTGCCGTCGTCGGGTTGGGCGCGGGTGGCGTGTCGAGGTACTGGCTCGGTCGCGCCGGGCCGGGCGAAGGGCATGATTACGAGCTGATCGCCGCGCCGCTGGACGTTGAGCTGGTCCCCGGTTACAAGACCCCGGCGTGGGCGTTCGGCAGTTCGGCGCCCGGCACGGAGCTGCGCATCCGGCAGGGCGAGTGGCTACGGGTGCGTTTCATCAATCGGCTGCCGGTCGAGACCACCATCCACTGGCACGGCATCCGCCTGCCGCTGGAAATGGACGGCGTACCCTATGTGTCGCAGCTGCCGGTCAAACCGGGCGAATATTTCGACTACCGGTTCCGCGTCCCCGACGCAGGCAGCTATTGGTATCACCCTCATGTCAGCAGCAGTGAACAACTGGGCCGGGGACTGATCGGGCCGTTGATCGTCGAGGAGCGCGAACCCACCGGGTTTGCGCATGAACGCGTGGTCAGCCTCAAAAGCTGGCACGTGGACGAGCAGGGGGCTTTCACGGACTTCAGCGTGACCCGTGAGGCCGCTCGGGAAGGCACCGCAGGCAGGCTTTCGACCCTCAACGGTGTGCCTCAGGGCGTGATCGATCTGCCGGCCGGACAGATCACGCGTGTGCGGATTCTCAATCTGGACAACACCGTCACCTATCGCCTCAACCTGCCGGGCGCCGAAGCGATGATCTATGCGCTGGACGGCAATCCGGTGAAACCGCGGCCGTTGGGCAAGGATTACTGGCTCGGTCCGGGCATGCGCATTTGCCTGGCAATCAAGGCGCCGCCTGCCGGCCAGACGCTTGCCCTGCGCAATGGTCCTGTGCGACTGGGCACGTTCCGATCGGTCGTCAACGCCGACAGTCCGGGCGAATGGCCTCCTGAGCTGCCGGCCAACCCGCTTCCTGAACCTGATCTGGCGAATGCCGAAAAGCTCAACTTCAATTTCGAGTGGGCCGGCTCGATGTCGGTCAACGTTGAAAACGGCAAGCCCCCAAGCCTGTGGCAGATCAACGGCAAGGCGTGGGACATCACGGATAAAACCTGTGCCGACCGGCCAATCGCCAAACTGCAGAAGGGCAAGAGCTACATCTTCGAGCTCAGAAACATGACGCAGTACCAGCATCCCATTCACCTGCACGGCATGAGCTTCAAAGTCATTGCGTCCAACCGCAAGACGGTGATCCCCTATTTCACCGACACCTACCTGTTGGGGCGAAACGAGCGCGCACGCGTGGCGCTGGTAGCGGATAATCCCGGCGTGTGGATGTTCCACTGCCATGTGATCGATCACATGGAGACCGGTCTTATGGCAGCTATCGAGGTTTCTTAATGCGGCAGCCGCAAATTATCGATCGCAGCCGCGATCAGCATTTCATGCGAGAAGCGCTGGCCCTGGCGGCAGAAGGGGCGTTGTTGGGCGAGGTGCCAGTGGGCGCGGTGCTGGTGCATGACGGGGTGATCATCGGTCGTGGCTTCAACTGCCCGATCAGTGGCAGCGACCCCAGCGCCCACGCCGAAATGATCGCCATTCGCGCAGCCGCACAGGCTGTCAGCAACTATCGTCTGCCGGGCAGCACACTCTACGTGACGCTTGAGCCGTGCAGCATGTGCGCGGGTCTGATCGTGCATTCGCGGGTCAGCCGAGTGGTCTACGGCGCAACGGAGCCGAAAGCCGGCGTTGTGCAGAGTCAGGGGCAGTTTTTCACTCAACCGTTTCTCAACCATCGCGTGCTGTTCGAGGGCGGCGTGTTAGGCGAGGAGTGCGGGACGATGCTGAGCGAGTTTTTCAGGATGAGAAGGGCGAAGGGATAATCAAGGGCGCGTCTGATTCGGCTCTGACAATTGCCGAATAACCTGAGGAGCCGCGTGCGCCGACAGTGAGCATGGCGGCCAAGCTTACATCGGGGCCTTTTCTTCAGGCGGTTTGGTCTTGTCGACGCCGGGCACATGCAGGCTGCCTTCCGCCACCTGGCCGCCTTCCATCTGCGGCTGAGTCACCCAGGTGAGGATGTCGTAATAACGACGGATGTTGGCGACGAAACTGACCGGCTCGCCGCCGCGGGCATAGCCGTAGCGGGTCTTGCTGTACCACTTCTTCTGCGAGAGACGCGGCAGCATCTTCTTCACGTCCAGCCACTTGTTCGGGTTCAGGCCTTCGTTTTCGGCCAGCTTGCGCGCATCGTCCAGGTGGCCGGTGCCGATGTTGTAGGAAGCAAGCGCCAACCACGTGCGATCAGGCTCCTGAATGGAATCATCCAGCTGATCCTTCACGTAGGCAAAGTACTTCGCGCCACCCTGAATGCTCTGCCGGGCGTCGAGCCGGTTCGAAACACCCATTGCCTGCGCGGTGCTCTGGGTCAACATCATCAGGCCGCGCACGCCGGTCTTCGAAGTCACGCTCGGCTGCCACAGCGATTCCTGATAACCGATGGCCGCCAGCAGGCGCCAGTCGACCTGTTCTTCCTTGGCCGCTGACTGGAAATGCTTCTCGTACTTGGGCAGGCGCTCCTGCAAATGCTGAGCGAAGGTGTACGCACCGACATAACCCAGCACGTCGACATGCCCGTAATAACGGTCCTTGAGCCGCTGCAGCATGCCGTTCTTCTGCATTTTGTCGAGGAAGCTGTTGATCTCGTTGAGCAGGCTGTTGTCCTCGCCCAACGCCACCGCCCAGCGCTGATCGCGACCGTCGCCCAGGTCGAAGGCCACGCGCACGTTAGGGAAGTACACCTGGTTCATCGCCAGCTCGTTGGAATCCACCAGCGTCAGGTCGATCTGGCCTTCGTCCACCATGCGCAGCAGGTCGACGACTTCGTCCTGATCGGACTCCTCGTAATTGATGCCCGGATACTTGAGCTTCAGCGCCGCCAGTTGCTCGGCGTGGCTACTGCCCTTGGCCACCAGAATGCGCTTTCCCACGAGATCGCCCGGATCAGTGGGGCGAGACTGGCCGTTGCGGTAAATGACCTGAGGGGTGACTTCAAGATAAGAGTGCGAGAAACGCACCTGTCTGGCGCGGTTTTCAGTGCTGACCAGGCCCGCAGCAGCCAGCACCGGGCCGCCGGGTTTACTCATCTGGTCGAACAGGTCGTCGAGGTTGTCAGCTGTCTCGATCTTCAGCTCCACTCCCAGATCTTCGGCGAAACGCTTTACCAGTTCGTACTCGAAACCGGTTTCACCGTTGCGATCCTGGAAGTAGGTCGCCGGGCTGTTGCGGGTGACGACGCGCAGAACGCCATCCTCCTTGACTCGTTCAAGCGTGTTGGGTTTCTCCACACACGCGCCGAGCAGCAGGAAGATTCCGGTTGCGATGAGCCACTTGGCACAGCGTGGGCGGAAATCTGATTGGGAAAACATCGGTGCAGTATACGCAAAGGAGCCATACCGCCATATCTCGACAGCGAGAGCTGCGTCTGATAGGCGAGCAGTTTTTTTACCCGTTTGTGTAGGCGACAGCCTCGCACCGACATTCGGCTGCGTTCGATGCCGTCGTTTCGGGTGCCGAAAGGGCCGGTTTAGGCTAGAATGCACGGCCTCAAAGCACACCCCCTTCCCCGAGGCTGTCCCGACGATGTTGATCCTGCGTGGTGCTCCCGCCCTTTCCGCCTTCCGCCACAAGAAATTACTTGAGCAGCTGAACGATAAAGTTCCCGCTGTCAGTGGCCTGTACGCTGAATTCGCCCACTTCGCTGAGGTCAACGGCGTCCTGACCGAAGACGAGCAGCAAGTGCTTGCCCGCCTGTTGAAATACGGCCCGAGCGTGCCGGTTCAAGAGCCTCGCGGTCGTCTGTTCCTGGTGCTGCCGCGTTTTGGCACCATCTCGCCGTGGTCGAGCAAGGCCACCGACATCGCGCGCAACTGCAGCCTGACCAAGATCCAGCGCCTTGAGCGCGGCATTGCCTTTTATGTAGAAGGCCAGTTCAGCGACGCTCAGGCGCAACTGATCGCCGACAGCCTGCACGACCGCATGACCCAACTGGTGCTGGGCGCGCTGGAAGACGCTGCCGGTCTGTTCAGCCATGCCGAGCCCAAGCCGCTGACGGCTGTCGACGTGCTGGGCGGCGGTCGCGCTGCGCTGGAAAAGGCCAACGTCGAACTGGGCCTGGCCCTGGCTGAAGACGAAATCGATTATCTGGTGAACGCATTCACCGGCCTGGCGCGTAACCCGCACGACATCGAACTGATGATGTTCGCGCAGGCGAACTCCGAGCACTGCCGTCACAAAATCTTCAACGCCAGTTGGGACATCGACGGCCAGAGCCAGGAAAAAAGCCTGTTTGGCATGATCAAGAACACCTACCAGATGCACAACGAAGGTGTTCTTTCTGCTTATAAGGACAACGCGTCGGTCATCGTCGGTAACGTCGCCGGTCGGTTCTTCCCGAACCCTGAAACCCGCCAGTACGGCGCGGTGCAGGAGCCGGTGCACATCCTGATGAAGGTCGAAACCCACAACCACCCGACGGCGATTGCCCCGTTCCCGGGCGCATCGACCGGTTCCGGTGGCGAGATCCGCGACGAAGGCGCGACGGGTCGCGGTGCCAAGCCGAAGGCCGGCCTGACCGGTTTCACCGTTTCCAACCTGAATATCCCGGGTTTCGAACAGCCTTGGGAAAAGCCGTACGGCAAACCCGAGCGCATCGTCACGCCGCTGGACATCATGATCGAAGGGCCGCTGGGCGGCGCTGCGTTCAACAACGAATTCGGTCGTCCGGCCTTGACTGGCTATTTCCGCACGTTCGAGCAATCGATCACCACTCCGCGCGGCGAAGAGGTTCGTGGCTACCACAAACCGATCATGCTGGCGGGCGGCATGGGTAACATCCGCGAAGAGCACGTCAAGAAGGGCGAAATCACCGTTGGCGCCAAGCTGATCGTGCTGGGTGGCCCGGCGATGCTGATCGGCCTGGGCGGCGGCGCCGCTTCTTCCATGGCGACCGGCACCAGCTCGGCGGATCTGGATTTTGCTTCTGTTCAGCGTGAAAACCCTGAAATGGAGCGTCGTTGCCAAGAGGTCATCGACCGCTGCTGGCAGCTGGGCGATGCCAACCCGATCGCCTTCATCCATGACGTCGGCGCGGGCGGTCTGTCCAACGCGTTCCCTGAACTGGTCAACGACGGTGGCCGTGGCGGTCGTTTCGAACTGCGCAACGTGCCGAACGACGAACCGGGCATGGCGCCGCTGGAAATCTGGAGCAACGAATCCCAGGAACGTTACGTGCTGGCCGTCAGCGCCCCGGACTTCGAGCGTTTCAAAGCCATCTGCGAACGTGAGCGTTGCCCGTTTGCCGTCGTCGGCGAGGCAACCGAAGAGCCACAACTGACCGTCACCGACAGCCATTTCGGCAACAGCCCGGTGGACATGCCACTGGAAGTCCTGCTCGGCAAAGCGCCGCGCATGCACCGTTCGGCCAATCGCGAGTCCGAGCTGGGCGACGACTTCGACCCGAGTGCTCTGGACATCGAAGAAAGCGTTCAGCGCGTGCTGCATCACCCGGCCGTGGCGAGCAAGAGCTTCCTGATCACCATCGGCGACCGCAGCATCACCGGTCTGGTCAATCGCGATCAGATGGTGGGCCCGTGGCAAGTGCCTGTGGCTGACGTCGCGGTCACCGCCACCAGTTTCGACGTGTACACCGGCGAAGCGATGGCGATGGGTGAACGCACGCCGCTGGCGCTGCTGGACGCGCCGGCTTCCGGCCGCATGGCGATCGGCGAGACGCTGACCAACATCGCAGCGTCGAGCATCGGCAAGATTTCCGACATCAAACTGTCGGCCAACTGGATGTCCGCCGCTGGCCATCCGGGCGAAGACGCGCGTCTGTACGACACCGTGAAAGCGGTCGGCATGGAGCTGTGCCCTGAGCTGGGCATCACCATCCCCGTGGGCAAGGACTCGATGTCCATGAAGACCCGCTGGAGCGATGAAGGCACCGAGAAGACCGTCACCTCGCCGCTGTCGCTGATCGTCACCGGTTTCGCACCGGTCACTGACATTCGCAAGACCCTGACCCCGCAGTTGCGCATGGACAAGGGCGTGACCGACCTGATCCTGATCGACCTGGGTCGTGGCCAGAACCGCATGGGCGCGTCGATTCTCGCCCAGACCCACGGCAAGCTCGGCAACGCTGCGCCGGACGTCGATGATGCCGAAGACCTGAAAGCATTCTTTGCCGTCATTCAGGGCCTCAACGCTGACGGCCATTTGCTGGCCTACCACGACCGTTCTGACGGCGGCCTGATGGCGACCGCTCTGGAAATGGCGTTCGCCGGCCACTGCGGTCTGGACCTAGAACTGGACACCCTCACCGGCAAGCGTGAAAAAGCTGCCGCGATCCTCTTCAACGAGGAGCTGGGTGCGGTGATTCAGGTACGTCAGGACGCAACACCGCTGGTGCTGGCGCAGTTCAGCGCTGCCGGACTGGGCGAAGATTGCGTTGCCGTGATCGGCAAGCCGGTCAACAACAGTGAAGTGATCGTCAGCCTCAATGGCGAGCAATTGTTCAAAGGCGATCGTCGTCTGCTGCAACGCCAGTGGACTGAAACCAGCTATCAGATCCAGCGTCTGCGTGATAACGCCGACTGCGCCGATCAGGAATTCGATGCGTTGCTCGAAGAAGACAATCCTGGCCTGAGCGTGAAGCTGGGCTATGACGTCAACGAAGACATCGCCGCGCCTTACATCAAGAAAGGCATTCGCCCACAAGTGGCCGTGCTGCGCGAGCAGGGCGTCAATGGTCAGGTCGAAATGGCAGCCGCCTTCGACCGCGCAGGCTTCGCTTCCGTCGACGTGCACATGAGCGACATCCTCGCCGGTCGTGTCGACCTGAACGACTTCAAGGGCCTGGTCGCTTGTGGCGGGTTCTCCTATGGCGACGTTCTGGGTGCAGGCGAAGGCTGGGCGAAATCCGCACTGTTCAACAGCCGTGCCCGCGATGCCTTCCAGGGCTTCTTCGAGCGCAGCGACAGCTTCGCCCTCGGCGTGTGCAACGGTTGCCAGATGATGTCCAACCTGAGCGAACTGATTCCGGGCAGCGAATTCTGGCCTCACTTCGTGCGTAACCGCTCCGAGCAGTTCGAGGCGCGGGTGGCCATGGTCGAAATCCAGAAATCGGCGTCGATCTTCCTGCAAGGCATGGCCGGTTCGCGCATGCCGATCGCCATCGCCCACGGCGAAGGCCATGCGGAGTTCAAGTCGTCCGAAGCGCTGCTCGAAAGCGATTTGTCCGGCACCGTGGCGATGCGTTTTGTCGACAACCACGGCAAGGTCACTGAAACCTATCCGGCCAACCCGAACGGCTCGCCGCGCGGTATCACCGGCCTGACCACCCGCGACGGTCGCGTCACCATCATGATGCCGCACCCTGAGCGCGTGTTCCGTGCGGTGAACAACTCGTGGCGTCCGGATGAGTGGGCTGAAGACGGCGCGTGGATGCGCATGTTCCGCAACGCTCGCGTCTGGGTTAACTGATAAGGGATGTATAAGCTCGCCTTCTTCGTACCGCCGAGCCACGTGGAAGAGGTCAAGCGTGCGTTGTTCGCCGCCGGGGCGGGGCGAATCGGTGCCTATGACAGCTGCTCATGGCAGGTGCTCGGTCAAGGCCAGTTTCGCCCGTTGGACGGCAGCCAGCCGTTCATTGGGCAGGCCGGCAAGATCGAGCAGGTTCAGGAGTGGAAGGTCGAGCTTGTCGTCGCCGATCAGCTGATCCAGCAGGTCGTGGCTGCCCTGAAAAGCAGCCACCCCTACGAAACCCCGGCTTATGAAGTGTGGAGGTTGGAAGATTTCTGAGATTGTCTGTCAGCGCAAACGGCTGCCACCGCGAATCTATTCGCGACAACACTGACCTGTGCTTGACCCGACGCCCGCAAATAAGCTCGCTCCGTAAAGATCACATGCAGTTAGGTGATCGATGTATCAACCGGCTTTCACCATCCCCCGCAACGCCTCACTGACCCCCGCGCTCCATCCCCGCAACAATCGGCTGCCGTGGTTTTCGCGAGCATCAAGAGAACGCTCCTGTCAAAGCTCACCCACCACGTCGTTCTTGCCTGACGCTTCGTTTCATCACCTGTTGAATCGCTAGCCGTCGCCCGGTTCCGAAGGAAAAATCTCACCTTTGACGGCTGTAACACGGCCTGCCGCCAGCGGGAGCAATCAGCCTATAAGCAGCGGCAGTGCCAACTGCCTGTTGCCGGCTGACCGAGCCCAGCTTGCGACGGGCATTGAGCAGGTGGAAGTCGATGGTGCGTTCGGAGCGTGTGAGGATGTGGCTGATCTCCCAACTCGTCTTGCCAGCGCTTGCCCAATACAGGCACTCCATCTCCCTGGGCGTCAGGCCTTGTCGCTCCGGCGTTGAGTTTTGAAACTGATGGCCAATGCCGGCCAGTAGGTAGGGTACGAGCATAAATAGCTGGCTTACGGCAGGATCGAACACAGCTGTTTGCTCAGCAGCCTGAACGTCGTCAAAGGCCACGCTAAGGGTGCCTCTTAGCAATTCGTAGCGTAGGGGGATGCTCAGGCCGTTTCGCAGTCCATATTGTTCGCGCAGCTCCCAGAATCTGCGCGACCGGCCGCGTGCCCGACGGCGTTCGGCAGACCAGAAATACGGTACGAGTTCTTGGCGGCAATGTTTGAGGATAGGGTCAATTTCTACTAGCCCATTGCGGCAGTAATGTTCCAGCCACTGCTTGGGGAACGTTGTGAGGACGCCGCTCAAAGGGTCCTTCTCGTCTGGTCTGGCGGGGCCAAGACTTATCAGAAACCTAGCGAAGCCTAGTTCACGCAAAGTTTTTTTCAGCAAGCGCTCCCAGTCGCACCGGTGGATGTCTTTGGCAAGGCTCATGAAAGTGGTCAATGTCTCAGCACTCTCGGCTTGCTTGCTCGCAGAGGCCGACGCGTTGTATTTGTCCATAAACAATTCGCTCCTGTTAATACCGGACTTGGCTTGGCGCCTGCATTGTCTGCACCCGTTCCAAGGTGTGCCCACACATGTGGGAAGCGCTGATTTGGCACATCCGTGTCAGCCAATACGCAAACCCAGGCATTTGCGCGTCCGCTGGTACGGGGAAGCCTTCCAAGTGAGGCCCATCCCGCCGCCATGCAGGTCAGTCGACGTAATGCCGGATGAAGCTGCGGAACAGGTCCAGGCCGTTTTCCGTGAGGATACTTTCGGGGTGGTACTGAACGCCCTCAATGGGCAACGTGCGATGCCTGACGCCCATGATGTAGCCATCGTCGGCTGACCTCGAGGTCACCTCCAGACAGTCAGGAAAACCTGCGTCGGTGAGCATGAGGGAGTGATAGCGGGTCGCGTTGAAAGATCGACCCTCGGTGTGGGCATAGACCCCCTTGCCATCGTTTTCTATCTGGCTCACCTTGCCATGCATGACGTGAGGAGCGCGGCAGACTTGAGCCCCGAATGCCAGCCCCACTGCTTGATGGCCGAGGCAAACACCCAGCAGTGGCAGGCGGTGTTGAAAATGCCGGATGAGTTCGATATAGCCGACATCCCCTGGGTGGCCCGGCCCAGGGCCCAATACACAAAAGTCTGGCGCGAAAGCTTCGATCCGCTCAATGAGGTCAGGCTGGTCATGGCGCTCGACACGAGTTTCCAGCCCGATCTGCTCAAGGTACTGGCTGATGATGAAGACAAAGCTGTCGTAGGCATCGATCAAGAATACTTTCACAGTGCGATCTCCATTCCGGTCACTGCGCGGTAAACGGAACCCATTTTGTACAACGTTTCTTTCCACTCCATTTGGGGTGACGAGTCGGCTACCACGCCTGCGGAGGCGCGCAGGTAGTAGGTGCCCTGGTCATGCACGGTTGAACGAATGCACAGAGCCGTGTTGACGCTGCCGTCGAACCCGATCAGTCCAAGGGCGCCTGCATAGATGCCTCGTCGGTTGCTTTCCATGGCTTCGATAAGCTCCATCGCTCTGACCTTGGGGGCGCCTGACATCGTCCCGGCTGGAAATGACGCCTTGATCACGTCGTAGGCATCCATGCCTGGGCGTAGCAACCCACGAACATTCGAAACCATGTGGTAAAGGTGGGAATACTCCTCTACCAGCATGAATTCATCGACCTCTAGAGATCCGGGCTGGCAGACTCGGCCTATGTCATTGCGACATAGGTCAATGAGCATGAGATGTTCCGCGCGTTCCTTCTCCGAACGTGTCAGCTCCAACACCAGCTCGGTGGGATCGACGCCGGGCCTTTTACCTACTGTCCCGGCGATCGGGCGCATTTCGATCAGGTTGTCCTTGATTCTGACGAACAGTTCGGGGCTTGCACCCACCAGATCGATCCCGCCGACGTGGGCCAGATACATGTAGGGTGACGGATTGCGCATGCGCAGGCTCTTGTAAACGTCGAGCGGCGTGATCCGCGAGCGAATACGGATCTCATGACCGAGCTGGATCTGGTACACGTCTCCAGCTCGTATATGCTCCATTGCCACTTCTACCCGCTGCGCGAACTGTTCCGGAGTGACCGTGCGGACTTCTTCGAAGACCTGCGGATAATGAGGCTGTTCCTGCAGGCTCACCGGATTTGAGGCTCGCAGGAACGGGTAGTGCTCTAGGTCGCGCGTCCCCCACAAGGCGTGGTTATTGATCAAGGTTTCGACAGTGCCGTTACTGTGGAAGTAGACCAATGTCTGGTAAACCGACAAAGCAATGAGCGGGTAGTCGTGAGTCTGTTCCGCCAAATCGGGCAGGCGTTCGATCAATCGCACGCTGTCGTATGAGAAATAGCCAAAGTACGCAAGGCTCTGTGGCTTGTCAGGAGCCCCCTGGAATAGGTTCTGGATGTATCGGAGCAGGTGCCAGGCGGATTCGCTGTCGGGTAGTTCGATCTGCTGCTCGGGCCCGATCCTCATGCCTTGTTGGCGCAGGCAGCTGTAAAGGTGTTGGCAGAGTTCAGGCCGGCCGCGCAAACGGGCATGTCTTTCATCGTCGATGCACACTTCAAAAAGTGGTTCCATGCCGATGATCGTCGCCCGTCGATCGCGGCTGGGTCCTGAGAGGGACTCAAGAATGAAAACCGAATGACGATCTAAGTGCGCCAGTGCATGCGTATAAACACCAAGAGCATCGTTTGTTTGACGCTCTTCCTGTTGAATAACATCGACCCTAAGAATATTACTTTCCATAGATTATTCCAGTTTTAATATGTGTTGATGCAATAGGTGATAGGGAGGCGATAAATAGATAAGTATTAAGAAAAAGGCGCGTTAGTTTGTATCGACACTGATGATTTCGATTCCGGCAGAATACTGTTGATACCAGTTCGTAATGCAGCCGACATCGGCATGCAGACGAGTCGCAACAGTACCTAGGACAGAAGTGCCCAGTTCGGAACAAGATCAAGCGCGGCGATTAGACAGCGACACCTTCTCTTTCGAGGATTAGCGACGCCAGGTAGTGCTTTTGAAGACGGCCAGGACGGCGCGAGAGCAACGAGAAGAGTTGTTGTGCGATGAGCGTATAGCAGAGAGGTAGTAATTCATTTTTAGACTTCCCAGTCTTGGTTAATCCCTGCGGTTGAAGACCGCAGTGGCTGAAAGTATCAGCGTGCCTATAGAGTGTCAACCGCAATCACGTCAATCATCAATGAAGCTGCCAATAAACGTAATGAATAATTCTTTGTTATGCACTGCGTCGTGACATAACAAGATTCCAGTTCGCGCGCAACTGTGGAATGCCGCAGCTGTGTAACAGGAAGTTCTGAATTTAATGTGTCTGTCAGTTGCAGTCCCCTCAACCGGAGCGCCTGGCATGAATGAGCAGTTGGACACATTCAAGAAACGATACGATCCGATCCATGTTGCCTACTGGGCAGATGCCCTCAGCGACCAAGCCCTTGCCGATTGGCATCAGCAACAGCTGCGTGATGTAGTCGACCACGTCAAATGTCATTCGCCTTTCTACGCTCGACGCCTGGCTCATATTGATGCCAATAGCCTTACTCTGGGCGAGCTGACGGCCTTGCCATTCACCACAAAGGATGATTTGCGCGAAGCAGGTTTCGATATTCTGTCCGGCCCGCTGGAAGAAGCGATTTTCTACTACGAGACCACCGGCACCACCGGTCCGGCAACCCCGTGCCCTCGGGATCGTAAAGAAAGCTACGCCAGCAACCGTCAACTGGCGATGGCCTATCGCGCAGTGGTCGATAAGCATTTCCCCAGCCAGAAAACAGTGGTCGGTATCATGGGGCCGACCGAAGTCCACTCCTTTGGCGATACCTTGGGAGATGTCTGTACCCAGCTCGATTTGTGCAATGCCAAGCTGTGGCCCCACTCCCCAGTCATCGGTTGGCCCAAGGCGCTGCAATTACTGAAAGATCTGAACATCGGAGTGCTCGCTTCAGCGCCTGGCCTATTGCTCGCTATGGCCAAAGAGGCTGAGCTGCAAGGCTTCAACCCTCGCGAAGACTTCACCTTGCAGGCCTTCATGATGAGTGGCGAGCTGTGTACACCGGCACTGAAGAACAACCTGTTCAGTCTGTGGGGAGCGCAAGCCTACAACAGCCTGTATGGGTCGCAGGAGGCGATGATCATCGCTGCTTGCAATGCCAATGACCAGTTGATGCCTCATCGCCTCAATTACCTTATTGAAGTGCTGGATCCGGTGACCGGTCACAGTCTGGGTTCAACGGGTGAGGGTGAGTTATGCGTGACGCTGTTAATACCGGGCACCAAGCCCCTCATTCGCTACCGCACCGGCGACTTGGTATCGATCCAATCGCGCCCGGGCTACCCGCAGTCCATGCGTCAGGTCATCAAGGTAGTTGGTCGCGTCAAGGATGCCGTGCAACTGAATGACCGCGCGTTTTCCGCAGCACAGATCGAGCAGGCACTGCTTGAAGGGGTCGAGCGGTGCTTGGGCTATCAGATAATCCTCAGCCGTGCCAATGATCGCGATACCGTCATCGCGAAACTGGAAATGTCTCGCTTCTTCGAGGGCGACAAGGCGCGCCTGGTATTGTTGATCAAAGAGCGGCTGCACGAGCGCCTTGGTGTAGATGCCACGGTGATGGTTGTCGATGACCTGGCCGAGCATGTCAACCTGGGCAGTTGGTTCAGTTGGAAAGAAGCTCGCATTGTTGATCAGCGTAAAGGCAGGTGATTGCAGCCATGAGCCTTTCAGTACGTGTGATTGATTCGACAAACGAACTCTTCGAAGCGGTTTTGAATCTCAGGGCGCTTCACTTGGGGGAAAACCCTGCGCAAGAAGACGAATATGAGCGTCGCGAGGCGCTTCGCGATGCGTTTTCCTATCACCTCATTTACCTGGATGGCGCCGATGTTGTCGGCACGCTGCGGGTCACCCCGTTGGGGCACGGCCTGAGTTTCGTCGAGCGAGCGGTCGATGTGTATGCGCATTTCGCAGTGCCGACCGACGCCTTCGATGCTAATCGCCTGGTACTGGACGCGCGTTATCGCGGAGGCCGTCATCTGCGCACGTTTTTGCTCCACGCGGCGATCTGGCTGAGGACCAACACCCATTTGCGATTCATTTCGGCCATCTGTCGCCAGCAGCTGGCTGCACTCTATATCGGCCTTGGTGGGAGAGTGCTCTCAGATGAGGTTACCTGGGCGACAGGTCAGGCTGAGCGTCGTTACAGCTGGGTGTATCTGGAACTTGAAAATGTTTACCACACCGTCCAAGGAGGCAAACGAAATGCAATCGTTTTTCAATGAACTTGACGCTATCGTCGAGGCGGGCTGGGCCCGGATCAAACAGGGTGAGTACTGGAAATTCAGTGTGGCCAATACCACGCCGGCAGCGCTCTACCAGCAGGTGATGTTGCAGGTTTACCACTACACCCGCTACAACTCGGTTAATCAGGCCGCCTGTGCGTTCAGCGCTGATCCCGAGCAAACTACGTTATTGCGCTTCATATACAAGCACGCGCTAGAAGAGCTTGGTCACGAGCGCATGGTATTGCGCGATCTGGAGGCTGTTGGCTTATTGCCTGAAGAGATGCCCGCGCCGTTAGCGCCCACTCAGGCGCTCATTGCTTTCCTTAACGATGTAGCGATTCGCAAGGGCCCGATCGCCCGGTTGGGCTACAGCTACTGGGCCGAGGACGTGTATGACCACATCCAGCCCATACTCGACCGTTTTCGCAATGACTTGAACCTCAGGGATGAGGTCATGACCTTTTTTGTCGCGCATTCGACTATCGATGAAAAACACTCCGAGGAGGTTCGCCTCGCCATGGAGCGCGCCGTGAAGACGGAGGAGGACCGTCAGCTGGTAAGGGAAGTCGCTCGCGTCACCTTATGGCTCACCGGACAGTTGCTGGAGGAGGCGTTGCGTGCCTATCTGGCGAGCCAGCAGAACATGAGGGAGGCTTCCTGAGTGATGAAGCTGGCCGTCATAGTAGGGTCAAGCCGGCCTTGTGGCGTCAGTGCTCGGGTGGTGGCGCTTGTGCACCGCCACCTGGGTGAAAAGGCTACAGTCGAGGAAGTCTGGCTCAAGGATTACCGCATCGATTACTGCGATGCCGACAACGCCTGCTCCACGCAGGATTGCGCCATAGCGGATGACGTCGGGCAATTGGTGGCACGTTTGAGCAATGCGGATGCCTTGCTCTACGTACCCGTCATGCATGCCTATGGACTCAACAGCCGATTCCAGGCATTTCTTGAGCGAGTGGGGTATGGCTTTATGCGACATCGCCAACGCCCTTTACGTGACAAGCTCGCCGCAATCGCCGTGGTCGGGCGTCGCTATGGCCATACGGCAGTGTTTTCGCAAGTTGTGCTGAATGTGCTGCTGAACAAGATGATCTTGATCGGCTCGGGTTTCCCGCCTTGTTTCCAGAGCCAGCTCGCACATGACCCAGAAGCTGAACAAGCGTTACGCGAAACCCTTGACCGACTTGCCGAACACTACCGCAGGCTCAACAACACCTGGGACTCGCAAGGCAATGCCTCAAGCGTTGTGCGCCCGATTCAAATATCGAAAGGGTGATCGCTATGTCATTGAAAGACTCCCTGCTCGCATTACTGGTGGCTTTTCTGTGGGGCGCGCAGGTCACTGCGGTGAAGGTTGGCGGTGCCGAGTTGCCGCCGATCCTGATGGTCGCGATGCGTTACGCGATCATGTCCCTTTTCCTTCTTCCGTTTCTACGACGTTGTCGAAAGGACCAAATTGTGCCGATGACAGTGATTGCGACGGTGACGGGCACGCTGCACTTTGGGCTTTTGTACTGCGGCATCGCTCGCGTAGATGCTTCGACCTCCGTGATCATTTATCAATTGGTCACGCCATTCACGTTGATCCTTGCGTTCCTAATGCTTGGCGAGGCGCTGAAACTGAATGTTGTTGCCGGCATCGCTTTGGCGTTCAGCGGGGTGTTGGTATTGCTCGCAAGTGATGCTCCCAAGGCTACCCTGACCGGCATGTTGCTGGTCGCGCTGGCAGCGCTGGCTTTTTCCATCGGGTCGGTGCTGACCAAACGCATGGGCCCGTTGGACCCGCTGGCCCTCAGTGCCTGGACAGCGATCGTGGCGGCGCCGCAATTACTCATCTGGTCACTGGTTCAGGAAGAAGGGCAGTGGTCCATGCTGGCCAATGCGAGTGCCTTGGCATGGTGGGCCATGATTTACACCGCGATCAGTGGTGGTCTGTTGGGGTTCGGCCTCTGGTTTTGGTTGCTGCGACGCAACAGCATGCAACAGCTAGCTCCTTATCTACTGCTGGTACCGGTTTTTGCCATCGTCGTGAGCCAAGCCCTGCTTGCCGAGCACTTGGGCCAACGCCTGTTTATAGGGGCCGGTTTATCGCTTCTGGGCGTCGCGCTTTGCCAACTGCGTCTGCCAGGGCGCAAAATTTTTGTAGCCACAGGTGACAAGGAACAGGAGACAGTCGATGAACGTCCTTGATCGTCTGTTGCTGACATCCTTGCGCACGCTGAACCGCTGGCGTTTTGCTCTGAAACTACGGCGCCATGGCCGCCTGGCTTATCTGGAAAGTCCTCGGCAGGAAGGCGCGACTCTTGTCCTGCTGCATGGCCTTGGTGCTAGCAAAGATCAGTGGGGACCTGAGGTGTGCAAACTCGCTCGCGAGCACCACTGCTTGCTTATTGATCTGCCAGGCCATGGCCAGTCCTCATACCTGGCGGGACAAGGCCTCGGTCCGCAAGCAATGCTGAACGAAGTGGAGCCGTTGCTTGATCGAGTTTCCACCAACCCTATCGTGCTCATTGGCAGTTCTTTAGGTGGTTGTGTAGCAGCACTTTATGCCGCCAAAAAACCGCAAAGGGTTCATCGACTGATACTACTGGCGCCGGCGGGGTTGGGTGACGCAGCATTGGGGCCCGTGTTTCAGGCTGGCTTGCGAACAGGCCGGTACGTTAACTTCGGCTATCGTACGGTTGAAGAGATGCAGCGCTTCTGGAGCTTGTTATTCGTACATCCGCCCCAGGTTGCTGCCCGACTTGCTCATGCACTGGCGTCGAGCGGTCGTGCCAGGTATGCAACCGTGCAAAAAGTCGTTGCCGACACTCAAGGCGAAGGTCTGAATGTGCTGGTCGAGCGTCTGCCGAATATCACATGCAGGACCTTGGCTGTGTGGGGCCGTGAGGATCAGGTGTTTTCCATCACTGGGCTAGGGCTCCTGCTGAGTGCGCTACCCGATGCCTGCAGTCAGATTATCGAGGGCTCCGGGCATGTACCTTATCTGGAGCATGGCGACGAGGTCGTTGCAGCGATAACGCGTTTCGCTCGCATTTGACGGCTGTTCCATTGCCCAAAGCATCAAGAAGGCTGGACATTTTTGTGGCGCAGAGGCGTCCATGAGTTGATGGTCAGGGTCACGCAACCTCACTGCAATCTTGGCTAGGCTGCCTGCATTCCCTTTAGCAGTCCGACTTGCCGGCGGTGAAGAATTTAAAATCGCTGCCGCCGACAAGCCATGCTGCTACAGAAGCGTTTTCATCTATCGCTAACCACCATCCCCCGCAACGCCTCGCTCAACCCTTGAGCGCCATTCCCCACCAGAACATGCCACACGCCATTGCCCAGGTTTCTCAGGCCTTGGCACCCGAGTGCGTCGAGCTGATTCGCCGCCAGGGATTGTCCGTCCTTCAACTGTACGCGCAGGCGGGTCAGTGCGACGCACTCCACCGAGACGATGCCTTTTGCGCCAAGCGCTTTGAACCATTGTGCCGCCTGTCCGGCATCGACAGGTTGTTGTGTGGCTGACGCATCGACGGTGGCGGGGCGAGGGCTTTTGCTCGTCAGCGGCACGGCATCGCGCAGTTCATCGGCGATGCTGTCGGCCAGCGGTCCGACGACGATCTGCAGGCTCCCGCCATGGCCAGGTCGGACCACCGCCATCGCACCCAGGGCTTTCAAGTCAGCATCGTTTGCCAGGCTGCGGTCGACCATTTCGAGCCGCAGGCGGGTGGTGCAGGCGCCAATGCTCAACAGGTTTTCAGCGCCTCCCAGCGCGTTGATGTAGGCGGCTGCCCGGTCGCTTTTAGCCACTTGGGCGGACGCACTGGCGACCCGCTCACGGCCCGGCGTTTTCAGGTTGAAGCGCTTGATGCACTGGTCGAACACGACGTAGTAAATCAGCGCATACGCCGCACCGACGGGGAACACCAGCCAGCCGTTGGTGGACTTGCCCCAGCCCAGCGCCATGTCGATCGCCCCGCCCGAGAAGGTGAATCCCAGGTGGATATCGAGCAGGTTGGTCAGCGCCATCGACAGCCCGGTGAGCAGGGCGTGCAGCACATAGAGCATGGGCGCCAGGAACATGAACGCGAATTCGATGGGTTCGGTGACGCCGGTCAGCGCCGATGTCAGCGCCATCGACAGCAGAATCCCGCCGATCAGTTTGCGTTGATCGGGCAGCGCATTGCGGTACATCGCCAGACACGCCGCCGGCAGGCCGAAGATCATCATCGGGAACATGCCGGTCATGAACTGCCCGGCGTGAGGATCACCGGCAAAATAGCGCGCCAGATCGCCGGTCACCGCGCGCCCGGTTTCAGGGTCGGTAAAAGTGCCGAACACGAACCACACCAGATTGTTCAGGATGTGATGCAGGCCGGTGACGATCAGAACCCGGTTGAACACCCCGAAGAAAAACGCACCGACGCTGCCACTCTCCAGCATCAACTGGCCCAGACCATTGATGCCTGCCTGCACCGGCGGCCAGATAAGGCCGAACACAAGCCCCAGCACCACCGCCGAGAGCCCCGTGACAATCGGCACGAAGCGCCTGCCGCCAAAAAACGCCAGGTATTCGGGCAGGGCAATGTCCTTGAAGCGGTTGTACATCGCGCCACCCAGCAGCCCTGCGATGATCCCGGCAAGCATGCCCATGTCGATGTGCGGATCGAGCACCTTCAGCGTCGAGGTCATCACCAGATAACCGATCGCGCCCGCCAGGCCGGCGGTGCCATTGTTGTCCCGCGCGAAACCGACCGCGATGCCGATGGCGAAGATCAGCGCCAGGTTGCTGAAGATCGCGTTGCCGGCCGAATGGATGATCGCGACGTCCAGCAGGTCGGTATCGCCAAGGCGCAGCAACAGGCCGGCAATCGGCAAGATCGCAATGGGCAGCATCAGTGCGCGTCCCAGCCGTTGCAGACCTTCGATGAAGTGTTGATACACGGCGTCTCTCCTTGAGGTTCTCGTTCTTGTTATTCAGGCGATGTTTTTCTGCGCCACGACTTGGGTCTGGAAGGTGCGGCAGGCTTCACGCACTGCTTCGGCGCCGCTCAGATTCAGCACGTGGTGGGCCAGTGTCTGGCAATGGCGAGTGTCGAGTTCGCGCACCTGCGCCTTGATCTGCGCGACGTTTGGCGGGCTCACCGACAGTTCGCGCACGCCGAGGCCAATCAGCACGGCCGTAGCCAGCGGGTCCGACGCCAATGCGCCGCATACGCCGACCCAGCGACCTTTGCTGTGGGCGGCGTCGCACGTCATGGCGATCAGCCGCAGCAGGGCGGGGTGCAGTGCATCGACCCGGGCTGCCAGGCCGGCATGATCCCGGTCCATCGCCAGCGTGTACTGCGACAGGTCGTTGGTGCCGATCGAGAGGAAATCCGCGTGTTCGGCCAGTTGCTCGGCCATCAGCGCCGCCGAGGGCACTTCGATCATCACGCCCAGTTGCGGGCGCTCCGTCAGGCCCAGCGCCTGAGCCAGTTCATCGATACGCCCGCGCACCGCCAGCAGCTCGCTGACCTCGGTAATCATCGGCAGCAGGATACGGCAGCGCGCCAGCGGCGTAACCCGCAGCAAGGCACGCAACTGTTGATCGAGCAGCTCAGGCCGGGCCTGGCCCAGGCGGATACCGCGCAGCCCCAGCACCGGATTGGCCTCGGCTGGCAGCGGCAGATATTCGAGCTGCTTGTCGCCGCCGACGTCGATGGTGCGGATGATCACCGGCTTTGTGTCCATCGCATCGAGAACGGCTTGATAGGCCGCCCGTTGTTCGTCCTCGGTAGGGGCGGTGCTGCGGTCGACGAAGAGGAATTCGGTGCGCAACAAGCCCACGCCGTCGGCACCATTGAGCTGGGCGTTCTCGGCGTCAGCGCGGGAGGCAACGTTCGCGGCGACGTCGATATTCACCCCATCCTGCGTCAGCGCAGGCAAGTGCGCGTGTTGCTGCTGAAGCTGGCGCTGCTCGAAGCGCTGACTGCGAAGGCCCTGAATTCCGCGCAGGCGCGCCTCATCGGGGCTCAGTTCAAGGCGACCATTGTCAGCATCGAGCACGACTTCCTGCCCGATGGCCACGTCCAGCAGCGTCGCGCCCAGCGCCACCACACACGGCAAGCCCTGGCCGCGGGCAAGAATGGCGACGTGCGATGTCGCGCCGCCATCGGCCAGGCAAATTCCGCCGACGCCGCATTCGGCCAGCATCAGCAAGTCCGAAGGTGTGAGTTCCCGGGCAACGACGATGGCGCCCGGTGGCACCTCGACGTCACGGGCGTCGCCCAGCAGGGTCAGAAGCACGCGTTGACGCAGGTCTCGCAGGTCGTTGGCTCGCTCGGCGAGCAGCGAATTATCGAGGTTTTCCTGCACCGCGCATTGCCTGAGCACCGCCTCGCTCCATGCATGGCCGGCGCTGTGACCGAGGTCGATGGCATCGTGGGCAATGCCGAGCAAAGCCGGGTCTTCGAGCATCGCCAGATGAGTGGCGAAGATAGCGCTCTGCTCATGATTCTGGTGATCGAGGGAGCCGCTGATGTCGGCGCGCACCTGCGCCAGCGCCTCGGTGAAGATTTGCCGTTGCTCATCAGGACGATGGCCACCGGGATCGTCGCCCAGTTCGATCGTGTCGAGGCGGAACAGCGGACCGCTCGCCAGGCCCGGAGACGCGGTGACGCCGATCATGACGCCGGGCTCGCGCTCGGCATGCTCAGTGCGCGGCAGATCGGCTGTGACCGGTGGCGAAAGTTTTTCATCGGGGGAGGGCGTCGACAGCGCTTTGAGCAGCGCTTGCAGCGCGACTTCGCTGTCGTGGCCCAGGCACACCACTTCCACCTCATCCTGCTCGGCGATGCCAAGTCCCATAAGCCCTGTCACGCTGTCGGTGGAAGCGCTGGCCCCGGCGAAGTGCAGTTCGACATGGCTGGAAAACTGCCGCGCGGTCTGGCGCACCAGTGCAGCCGGGCGTGCGTGCAGTCCGCCAGTGTGAGCGACACGAATGCTGCCCCGTACTTGTCTGGCCCGAATATCGGATGAGGGGGCATCTTGTTCGTGTCGGGCCACTGCGGTCATGTTCAGCAACGGCTCGCCGACATTGATCGGACCTGACGTGCGCGCCAGGCTCAAGGTGAACCGGTCGCTGTTGAGCAGGATCAGCGGACTGATCAGCGTGCGACTGTGGCGCGCCACGTTATCCAGATCAATGCGCAGCAGCGGCTGCCCTTCAGTCACACGCTGACCTTCCTTGACCAGCGCCTCAAAGCCTTCACCTTCCAGTTCGACGCTGTCGATACCGACGTGCAACAGCCATTCGCTTCCGTTGTCGGCGCGCAGATTGATGGCATGGCGGGTGCGCGCGATGTGGATGATCACGCCTGCACACGGGGCGTGCAGCACATCGTCCAGAGGGTCGATGGCCACGCCATCGCCCATCGCGCCGTTGGCGAACACGGGGTCCGGAATCTGTGTCAGCGTGATCACGGCACCACTGAACGGGGCACTGAGCGTCATTTGTTTATTGTTGTGCATGACATCGTCCTGGTTGGCGTCCGCAACAGCGGCTCGGATTTTTTAATGGGTTCGTGTGACCTTGCTCAGGTGCCTGGGCTGGTCGGGGTCCAGCCCACGAGCTTCGGCCAGACGCGCGGCCATGACGTAGAAAGTCTGGATGGCGAGGATCGGGTCGAGGGCCGGGTGGTCGGCGCAGCTGAGTGTCAGGTCGCGGGACGGGATGTCCTCGGGCGCAGCCAGCAAGACCCGGGCGCCGCGCTTGCGCATGTCATCGGCAAGCTCCAGCAGGCCACGTTGCTCGGCGCCGCGCAGGGCGAAGATCAGCAGCGGGTATTGCTCGTCGATCAGCGCCATCGGACCGTGGCGCACCTCGGCGCTGCTGAACGCCTCGGCCTGGATGCCCGAGGTTTCCTTGAATTTCAGCGCCGCTTCCTGCGCGATGGAGAACCCGACCCCGCGACCGATGACCATCAGCCGCTGACAGTCCCGCAGGGCATCGACGGCCGAAGACCAATCCTGCCGGGCGGCGTCGTTCAGGCGCCGTGCAAGGCTTTGACCGGCCTGCAGCAGTGAGGCGTCCTGCTGCCAATGAGCAACCAGCCGCGCACTGGCGCTGAGGGTCGCGATGAAACTTTTGGTGGCTGCCACGCTGATTTCCGGCCCGGCGCTGAGGGGCAACACGTATTCGCAGGCGTGCTCGAGGGGCGAGTCTTCGACGTTGACCATCGCGATGCTCAGCGCCCCGCGGGCGCGCAAACCCTGCAGCGTGCCGATCAGGTCCGGGCTTTGGCCTGACTGCGAAAACGCGATGGCCGGCTGGCCGCTGACCTTCATCGGCGCATCATGCAGCGTCACCACCGACATCGGCAGCGACGCCACAGGCACGCCGGTCAGTTGCATCGTCAGATAAGCGAAATAGCTGGCGGCATGATCCGAGCTGCCCCGCGCGACCGAGAGAATCACTTTCGGATCGACCTGTCGCAAGCGGCTCGCGACTTCGACAAGGCGTGGTTCCAGCACTTCCAGCTGTCGCTGCACGACCTGCGCGGACGCCAGCGCTTCTTCAAGCATTTTCGAGTTCAATGGTTTCTCCTTCAACCATAACGCCAGTCAGTTTCAGATCACGATCCAGGCACACTACGTCGGCCCAGCTGCCGATCTGCAAGCGACCGCGATCCTCGATACCCAGATACTCCGCAGGAAATTGCGACAGCCGCTGTGAGGCTTCTGCCAGCGGCACGCCGATCTTCACCAGATTGCGCAGCGCCTGATCCATCGTCAGCGTGCTGCCCGCAAGGGTGCCGTCCGCCAGACGCACGCCGCCCAGGCATTTGGTCACCGTGTGGCTGCCCAGTTTGTATTCACCGTCCGGCATGCCGGTGGCGGCCGTGGAATCGGTCACGCAGTACAGGCACGGGATCGCCCTCAACGCGACACGAATGGCGCCGGGGTGCACGTGGAGCAAGTCGGGGATCAGTTCGGCATAGCGCGCGTGAGCCAGCGCGGCACCGACGATGCCGGGCTCGCGGTGATGCAACGCGCTCATGGCGTTGTACAGATGAGTGAAACTGGTGGCGCCGGCTTCGAGGGCTTTCACGCCTTCTTCGTAGCTGCCCAGCGAATGCCCGATCTGCAGCCTCACGCCTCGCGCCGCCAGGGCGCTGATCAACTCGACGTGCCCGGCAATTTCCGGCGCGATGGTGATCACCTTGATGGGCGCCAGGCGCAGGTAATTCTCCACTTCGCCCAGCAACGCCGCGTGGGCATGGTTAGGTTGTGCGCCGAGCTTTCCGGGATTGATGTAAGGCCCTTCCAGATGCACGCCCAGAACCCGGGCAGTGGCTGACGGTCGATGCTCGCAATACTCACCTAACTGACCCAGGATCTGACTGATCTCGGCGGCAGGCGCTGTCATCGTTGTCGCCAGCATCGACGTGGTGCCAAAGCGCAAGTGGGTGCGCGCGATGGTGGCGAATCCTTCGGCGCCCTCCATGATGTCGCTGCCGCCGCCACCATGAACGTGAAGGTCGATGAAGCCGGGAAGCAGGTACGGCAGGTCGTTGTCCGCCGGATCACAGGGAATGCCCTGAATGCTCGACACCCGGCCATTGCGGTGCTGCAGCTGGCCGCAGATCCAGCCGTCGGATGTGAGAATGTTGAAGTCGGACATGCTTGCTCCGTTAATACGTTGTTCGCGCTGCACGGCGCGACGGTTACCGACGCAGCTCGGCGACGAAGTCGTAGTAGTCGTCGCGGCAATAGGTGTCGGTCAATTCAATGGGCGTGTTGTCGGCCAGGTAACCGATCCGGGTCATGAGCAGCATGGCCGTGCCGGTATCGATCCCGACCCGTGCGGCCATGTCCGCAGACGCGTTGACCGCGCGAATGTGCTGAAGCGCGCGCACGACCGGGCGGCCGATCGCATCCAGATGCGCATAGAGCGAATCGCCGATGGCTTCGGGATCCGGCAGCAGCGCGGCGGGCAGGGCGCTGAACTCGACGGCCATGACGATGCCATCGGCCTTGCGCAGACGTTTGAGCCGCGCGACTTTTTCGGTCGGAGAGAGGCTGAGCCGAATCAGTTCTTCGTGGGTGGGCAGCGCAATTTCACGCTCCAGCCATTGAGAGCTGGGTGTGAAGCCCTTGAGCCGGAGCATTTCGCTGAAGCTGGACAGACGCGACAGCGGTTGCTCGAGACGCGGCGTGATGAACGTCCCCGAGCCCTGGCTGCGGCGGATCAGGCCCTGTTCCAGCAGGATTTCCAGCGCCTTGCGGGCGGTCACCCGCGAAATGTTCAGCGTCTCGCTCAGGCTGCGTTCGGAGGGCAGCGCCTGTTCGGCCTTCCATTGTCCGGCATGAATAGCCGCTTCCAGATTGCGCGCCAGCTGCAGATAGAGCGGCGTCGGCAGGCTGTCGTCGGGGCGCAGGGTAAGAATCGAATGCATGTCGGTTCCGAAGGCGTTGAAGTTGTGTTCGGAGAATGCAGTTGAAAGTAATACCACTTGCATACCACGTCAACGGCAGTGGTATCAGGTGCAGACGTTTTTGGTCACAGGCTGGTGACGATTGGACGAACTCAGACTGCCAGAGAGCGTTTACTCTCCGGCGAATGGGCGGCGGGGCTGTACTGAAGAAGGGGGCAGACGCGCTGGGCGTCGAGTGGTATCGAAGTGGCTACGGTCGGATCTCGATCATCGTGCCGTCTTTGACCAGGTCCCAGACTTCACGGATGTCGCTGTTCTTCATGGCGATGCAGCCGTTGGTCCAGTCGAGGGTCTGGAAGTACCACTCCGGGTAGTTCTCATCGACCGGCGTGCCGTGAATCATGATCATGCTGCCGGGGTTCACGCCTTCGCGGCGGGCGCGTGCGGAATCGGAGATGTTGGGGTAGGAAATGTGCAGCGACAGGTTGTACGCATCGCTGGTCTTGCGGTAGTCCAGCCAGTAGAAACCTTCAGGCGTGCGTTGATCGCCTTCCTGAAGCTTGGGCCCTTTGGGCGATTTACCCAGCGAGATCCGGTACGTCTTCAGCGCTTCGCCCTGGCTCATCAACTGCAACTGGTGCGCTGATTTCAGCACGAGGATCTTGTCGATGGTGCGATGGGAGATGTCCTGCGTGTCGACGACCTTGCCGTCGACGAACTTCTGCTCGCTCCCTTTTGGCACGATGGTCTGGGTGAACGCAGCCTGCGACAGCGGAACGAACGACAGACATAGAACGGCAAGCAACCAACGCATTTACACGATATCCCTGAAGCCCGCGCAGGCAGCGCGCGTCATCATCTGATCAAGTGGTTTTAAGAGGGGGCGAGACAGAAAGGCAATCGGTATGCACCGGGAATTCTTGATGCCGCCGGTCGCGAAAGAAGCATTCTAGGGTACGTCTGACCGTGTGGAAAGCCAGCTCTGACCACGGCACGTCGGCCTCATCGAACAACTGCACTTCAAGGCTTTCGACGCCTGCGGCGAAATCCGCGCTCGCCATGTTGGCGCGATAGAAAATGTGCACCTGACTGATGTGCGGCACATCGATCATCGTGTACAGGTGCAGGTCTTCGAGCACAGCGCAGGCTTCTTCGACCGTCTCCCGGCGCGCGGCCTGCTCGACGCTTTCGCCGTTCTCCATGAAACCCGCCGGCAGCGTCCAGTAACCGAGGCGCGGCTCGATGGCGCGGCGACACAGCAACACCTTGCCGTCCCACACCGGCAATACGCCGGCGACGATGTTCGGGTTCTGGTAATGAATGGTGTGGCAGTGTTCGCACACGTAGCGCAGGCGGCTGTCGCCCTCGGGAATGCGCTGGATGACCTTTTCGCCGCACTGGCTGCAGAATTTCATGATCGGATCGGGTTCCTGAAGTCAGCGGCTATCTTGAAGTGTCGCGCGGGTGGACGGCAAGCGGCGCATGCGTGCGGGTGGTCTTCTTGTCCGACAAAGGGTTGGGCCGCTCGCCGCTTTGGTGCATCATGCCTTGAAGGCAACAGATCGAGACTTCCCATGCTGGACGAGCTACTTCGCCGTATAAGCAGCCACACGCCGGGCACTCTGGAAACGGACGCACGCTTCCCCGAGGCAGCGGTGCTCTTGCCCATCACCCGCAGCGACGACCCGGAACTGGTCCTGACACTGCGCGCCAGCGGCCTGTCGACCCACGGCGGTGAAGTGGCATTTCCAGGCGGGCGGCGCGATCCGGAAGACCCTGATCTGGTGTTCACCGCGCTGCGTGAGGCCGAAGAGGAAATCGGTCTGCCGCCCGGGCTGGTCGAAGTGGTCGGTCCGCTGAGCCCGCTGATTTCCAAGCACGGCATCAAGGTTACGCCCTATGTTGGCGTCATTCCCGATTTTGTCGAATACCGACCCAATGACGGCGAGATCGCCGCTGTTTTCAGTGTTCCGCTGGCATTCTTTCGTGAGGACGCCCGTGAACACACCCATCGCATCGATTATCAGGGGCGCAGTTGGTACGTGCCGAGCTATCGCTTTGGCGAGTACAAGATCTGGGGGCTGACGGCGATCATGATCGTGGAACTGATGAACGTGCTGTTCGACAGCAATATCAGCCTGAACGAGCCGCCCAAGCGCTCGATCATTCAAACCCTGAAGTCCTGACCGATGCTGACATCCCGGTGTGCGCATCGCGCCTGACCCACGGCCGCAGAGCCGAGCCATGAGGAAAATTAAATGAAATACCGTCTGGGGGATTCCCGCGTCGACGCTCATCCCCAAAGCTGGATCGCGCCGACCGCCACGCTGATCGGCAACGTGCGCCTGCAAGCCAATGCCAGCGTCTGGTTCGGCGCCGTGCTGCGGGGCGACAACGAATTGATCGATATCGGCGAGAACAGCAACGTGCAGGACGGCACCGTCATGCACACCGACATGGGATCGCCGCTGACCATCGGCAAGAACGTGACCATCGGCCACAACGTCATGCTTCACGGTTGCACGGTGGACGACAACACGCTGATCGGCATCAATTCGGTCATCCTCAACGGCGCAAAGATCGGCAAGTACTGCATCATCGGCGCCAATTCGCTGATCGGCGAGGGCAAGGTCATCCCGGACGGATCGCTGGTCATGGGATCGCCCGGCAAGATCGTCCGCGAACTCACCGATGCCCAGAAGAAGATGCTCGAAGCCAGTGCCGCGCATTACGTCCACAACGCTCAGCGTTATGCGCGCGACCTCGCGCCTCAGGAAGATTGATGTCTGTCGAGCATGCCGTAAAAACCCCGGTTCATGAAAAGCCTGTGCGCTCGCCCTGCGTGAGTATCTGCGCGCTCGATGAGGCGGATATTTGCGTCGGCTGTCAGCGCACTGTCACCGAAATCACCGCCTGGAGCCGCATGAGCAACGACGAACGCCGCGCCGTGCTGTTGCTGTGTGGCGAGCGCGCTCGGGCGAGCGGGATGATGTTCTCGGTGCCCGGTTCGGGTTGATCCCCGTGACCTGCACATAATCTGTGGGAGTGAGCTTGCTCACGAATCGCCGGTATGGGCGCTGAATGTTCTGCGTCTGAATGTCAGCATTCGTGAGCAAGCCCACTCCCACAATGAAACGATGCTTGCTCATGCTCCGTCGCAAGGTCCCTTGCCAAAGAGTAGGTGCCGGAACAGGGGCAATCATCAGATCACCCGTCCGGCGCCACGCCCCATTTCCCGGCCTTCGTGGTAAATTGCGCGCCTTTCTCCCCTGCGGTTGCTCGCCCATGGCGGGCTGCCCTCGATATCTGCTCCACGAGGACCTGAGATGACTCAAATCGGAACTCCACTGTCGCCGACCGCGACCCGCGTATTGCTCTGCGGTTGCGGCGAGCTTGGCAAGGAAGTCGTGATCGAACTGCAACGCCTGGGCGTTGAAGTGATCGCCGTCGACCGTTACGCCAACGCTCCGGCCATGCAGGTCGCGCACCGCAGTCATGTGATCAACATGCTCGATGGTGCCGCGCTGCGTGCCGTGATCGAAGCCGAGAAGCCGCATTACATCGTCCCGGAAATCGAAGCCATCGCCACTGCGACGCTGGTGGAGCTGGAATCCGAGGGGTTCACCGTGATCCCGACCGCGCGCGCTGCGCAACTGACCATGAACCGCGAAGGCATTCGTCGTCTGGCCGCGGAAGAGCTGGACCTGCCGACCTCGCCGTATCATTTCGCCGACACCTTCGAAGACTACAAGAAGGCCGTCGAAGACCTGGGCTTCCCGTGCGTCGTGAAACCGGTCATGAGCTCGTCGGGCAAGGGCCAGAGCCTGCTCAAGACCGAAGCCGATATCCAGAAGGCCTGGGATTATGCGCAGGAAGGCGGTCGTGCCGGCAAAGGCCGCGTGATCATCGAAGGCTTCATCGATTTCGACTACGAAATCACCTTGCTCACTGTGCGTCACGTCGGCGGCACCACCTTCTGCGCACCGGTCGGGCATCGTCAGGAGAAGGGCGATTATCAGGAATCCTGGCAGCCTCAGGCGATGAGCCCGGTTGCGCTGGCAGAATCCGAGCGCGTCGCCAAGGCCGTGACCGAGGCCTTGGGTGGCCGTGGTCTGTTTGGCGTCGAGCTGTTCATCAAGGGCGATCAGGTCTGGTTCAGCGAAGTCTCGCCGCGTCCACACGACACCGGCCTGGTCACGCTGATTTCTCAGGATCTGTCGCAGTTCGCGCTGCACGCGCGGGCCATTCTGGGCCTGCCGATCCCACTGATCCGCCAGTTCGGCCCATCGGCCTCGGCAGTGATCTTGGTAGAAGGCCAGTCGACTCAGACGGCATTCGCTAACCTGGAGCAGGCCCTCAGCGAACCCGACACCGCGCTGCGCCTGTTCGGCAAGCCGGAAGTCAACGGTCAGCGTCGCATGGGCGTCGCACTGGCCCGCGACGAATCGATCGAAGCGGCCCGTCGCAAGGCAACCCGCGCGTCGATGGCCGTGAAAGTGCAGCTGTAAGGTTTCCTGCGGACACAAAAAACGGCGCCCTCAGTGGCGCCGTTTTTGTGTGTAGCAAAATTCTGTAGGAGTGAGCTTGCTCGCGATATCAGTGTGTCAGTCGACATCTACGTACCTGATCCACCGCAATCGCGAGCAAGCTCACTCCTACAAGGGTGATGCGGCGCTGCCTGGTATCGAGCCAGTCCACAAAACCTGTGGGAGCGAGATTGCTCGCGAAGACTGACTTCCAGCCGCTGGATCTCCGCCAGACACACCGGCCTCTTCCCGGCTGAAGCCGGTCCTGCCGACGCCGCGGGCTTTTCGTAGGACCGGCTTTAGCCGGGAAAGCGTCAGGTGTCACGCCGAAGGTCGAAGAGGGCGTTGAAGCCAGTTGCCCACTCCTGCACATCAAGCATTACTTGATGGTATCCAGATCCGCATGACGGGTTTCCTTCAGGCACAGCACGGCAATCAGGCTGATCAAAGCCGCTGCCGACACGTATCCGCCGACCCAGCTCAATCCGCCCATCTCAACCAGCTGTTGCGCGAAGAACGGTGCCACCGAGGCGCCGACAATGCCGCCGATGTTGTAAGCCGCAGACGCGCCGGTGTACCGCACGCGAGTAGGAAACAGCTCAGGCAGCAGCGCACCCATCGGCGCGAACGTCACGCCCATCAAGAACAACTCGATGGACAAGAACAGCGTCACGCCCCAGGTCGTGCCGTGGGTGAGCAGCGGCTCCATCAGGAAGCCCGAAAGAATGGCCAGCACGCCGCCGATGATCAGAACCGGCTTACGACCGAATCGGTCACTTGCCCACGCTGAGAGCGGCGTCGCCAAGGCCATGAACAGGACCGCAAAACACAACATCGCCAGGAAGGCTTCGCGGCTGTAACCCAGTGTCTTGACGCCGTAGCTGAGGGAGAACACCGTCGAGATGTAAAACAGTGCGTAGCACACCACCATCGACGCCGCGCCCAGCAGCATCGGCGCCCAGTACTGAGCGAAGAGCTCGGCAATCGGCATTTTCACGCGTTCATGGCGTGCGATGGCCTTGGCGAAAACCGGTGTTTCTTCCAGTTTCAGGCGCACGTAGAGGCCGATCACCACCAGCACCGCGCTGAGCAGAAACGGGATTCGCCAGCCCCAAGAGCGGAATTGTTCGTCGTTCAGGGTCATCGCCAGGGTCAGAAACAGGCCGTTGGCGGCAAGGAATCCGATCGAGGGGCCCAGCTGCGGGAACATGCCGAACCAGGCACGTTTGCCCTTGGGGGCGTTTTCGGTCGCCAGCAAGGCAGCACCGCCCCATTCGCCGCCAAGCCCCAGTCCCTGGCCGAAGCGCAGGACGCAGAGCAGAATCGGCGCCCATGAGCCGATCGCGTCATAGCCCGGCAGCACGCCAATCAGCGTGGTGCAGATGCCCATCAGCAGCAACGAAGCCACCAGCGTGGACTTGCGGCCGATGCGGTCGCCGAAGTGTCCGAACAGCGCGGAGCCCAGCGGGCGGGCGAGAAAGGCGATGCCGAAAGTGAGAAACGCAGACAGCATTTGTGCGGTGCTGGACGTCTGCGGGAAAAACACCGGGCCGATCACCAGCGCAGCGGCGGTGGCGTAGACATAGAAGTCGTAGAACTCGATCGCGGTGCCGATGAAGCTTGCAGTCGCCACGCGGGCAGCGGAGTTGGCAGGCCGCGCCTCGCGTTCGTCGCTGGGTTGGTAGGCGGAAGTGGTTGTCATGCGGGAATCCCTGGCAGTCATCTTGCCTGTCAGCGAGCAACGAAGCTTCGTACGCGCACTTTGGCAAACGTTAATTATTTTTGGGTACAGCGCTGAACAGACTAGCCCGGGTGCGGGCAAGGGCGTTTGGCAATGCTCGGGATGGGAGCGGGCGCCAGGAGGTCGCGTGAGACGTCAGGCTGAGTGACTGGCCGGATCACGCACTGTGCGGGTAGCACGCGGATCGGCGGGGCTGGGTAAGCGAATCGATTATAGGAAGGGGGCGGGCGCGGAAACAAGTGTTTCAGACGAGGCGCCGCGCCTTTAAATGACGTCTTTGGTCCGCGTGTTCTGCCACATCAGCACCCGGGTGACGCGATTGTCTTCGGTCTCCAGGGTTTCCAGTCGGTACGGACCGATTTTCAGGCACACCGAGCTGTCGGGAATCGTTTCCAGCGCTTCGGTAATCAGCCCGTTGAGGGTCTTTGGCCCGTCCGACGGCAGATGCCAGCTCAAGCTGCGGTTCAGGTCGCGGATCGACGCTGCGCCTTCGATCACCAGTCGTCCATCGGGCTGGGGATGGATGTGCGGGTTGTCGAGGGCTTGCTCGCTTTCGAATTCGCCGACGATTTCTTCGAGGATGTCTTCCAGGCTGACGATGCCCAGCACTTCGCCGTATTCGTCGACGACGACGCCCATGCGTCGCTGCTGCTTGTGAAAGTTGAGCAATTGAAGCTGCAGCGGGGTGCTTTCAGGGACGAAGTACGGCTCATAGCACGCGGCTTTCAGCGCTTCCTTGGTCAACTCGCCGCGCGGCAGCAGATGGCTGATCATGCGCGTGTTGAGCACGCCTTCGACCTGATTGATGTCGTTGTGATAGACGGGCAGACGCGTGTGCCGCGAGATGATCAGCTTGTCAGTGATTTCCTCGAGGGTCTCGTCCAGGTTGATGCCATCGACCTCGCTGCGCGGCACGAGAATGTCGTTGACGGTCATGCTGTCCAGCGCATGGATGCCGGAAATCACATGAGCACGACCGAAGTGGCTCTCGTTTTCCTGATAGACCGTCACGCCCATTTCGTCGTCGTCATCGGCGGTATCCGGGCGGCGCCTGGACAGAAACGGGCGCAACAGCAGCTTGGCGATGTTCTTGTACAGCCAGGTCAGTGGCTGCAACAGACGAATCGGGATACGCAGCACGTTGTTGCCCAGCAACACAATGGCTTCGGGCCGGCGCGCTGCCAGCTTGCGAGGAATGAACTCCGTGGCGATCACCAACACGCTGGCCACGCCCAGCCAGGCGATCAGCGGGCCGTGGAAATACCACTGACTGATGGCCAGCAGGGTCGCCAGCACCGTAATCAGCACTTTGAGCAGCGTGTTGCCCAGAATCAGACTGTTCAGATTAAACGCCAGCACAGGCTTCGGCGGTTCGCTGGAGCGTGGTTTGGTGGCGGTCGCGCGCAGGTTTTGGTGAGCCGCTTCCACCGCCGTGAACAGCCCGGACCACAGCGTGAGCAGGGCGAGCAGCGCGAGCATCGTGCCTAAGGGCAGGTTATCCATGATCAGCGCCTGTCAGATGTGCAGGATATATTCGCGTACCAGCTTGCTGCCGAAGTAGGCCAGCATCAGCAGCAGGAAACCGCCCAGCGTCCAGCGAATGGCCTTGTGACCGCGCCAACCCAGACGATTGCGCCCCCACAGCAGCACGCTGAATACCACCCACGCGAGAATCGACAGAAGGGTCTTGTGCACCAGATGCTGCGCGAACAGGTTTTCAACGAACAGCCAGCCGGAAATCAGCGACATCGACAACAGGGTCCAGCCGGCCCAGAGGAAGCCGAACAGCAGGCTTTCCATGGTCTGCAGCGGCGGGAAATTGCGAATCAGGCCCGACGGGTGCTTGTTCTTGAGCTGACGGTTCTGCAACAGCAGCAGCAGCGCCTGGAAAACGGCAATGGTGAACATGCCATACGCCAGAATCGACAGCAGAATGTGCCCGATCAGGCCTTGTTCGGCGGCGATCGGCTGCAGCGTGCCGGCCGGGGCGAACTGCGCCATCAAGGCCGTCAGCAGGCCGAGCGGGAACAGCAGAATGAGCAGAATTTCAACCGGGATGCGGATGCAGGCCAGCATCGTCACGATGATGACGGCGACGGCAATCAGGCTGGCGGCGCTGAAAAAGTCCAGGCCCAGACCGATCGGGCGGACCAGTTGGCCGAACAGGGCGCTGGCCTGGCAGGCGACGGCCAACGTGCCGACGAGGCAAAGCAGCCATTTGTCGGCCTTCTTGCCTTGGCGCAGACGCATGCCTTGATAGAGGGTCGCAGCGGCGTAGAGGACGGCGGCGGCGAGGCTGAACAGCAAACTCGGTGACAAGGGGAACATAGATCCTGATGGGCGTGCCCGAAAGCCGCTGAGTTTGGCATAGAACCGACATTTCACGAAAGACCACAGAAGCAGACGCCGTGGTGTCCGTGCGCGGGAGTCTTCGCTATAATCCGCGACCTGCTCAAGCCACAGGCTCGCCGAGCGCTGCTCCTCTCTATATATATGTACCGCCATCGCGCGACGTATCAGGGGCAGGGCCGTTACGGGTCGGGCCGCATCAACCGGGGTTCATCACGAATCCAAAGGATCGCGCATGTTTGAAAATCTGACAGATCGTCTCTCGCAGACGCTGCGCCAGGTCACTGGCAAGGCCAAGCTGACCGAGGACAACATCAAGGACACGCTGCGCGAAGTGCGTATGGCGCTGCTTGAAGCCGACGTCGCCTTGCCGGTTGTCAAAGACTTCGTCAACCGCATCAAGGAACGCGCAGTCGGCACCGAGGTGTCGCGCAGCCTGACGCCGGGCCAGGCGTTCGTGAAGATCGTTCAGGCCGAGCTCGAAGACATGATGGGGGCGGCCAACGAAGAGCTGACCCTCAACGTTACGCCGCCTGCGGTCATCCTCATGGCCGGTCTGCAGGGTGCGGGCAAGACCACCACCGCAGGCAAGCTGGCGAAGTTTCTCAAAGAGCGCAAAAAGAAAACCGTCATGGTGGTCTCGGCCGACGTTTACCGTCCTGCCGCGATCAAGCAGCTCGAAACCCTGGCCAACGACATCGGCGTGACGTTCTTCCCGTCCGATATCAGCCAGAAGCCTGTCGCGATTGCTGAAGCCGCTATTAAAGAAGCCAAGCTCAAGTTCATCGATGTCGTGATCCTCGACACCGCCGGTCGTCTGCACATCGATGCCGAGATGATGGGCGAGATTCAGGCGCTGCACGCAGCGGTCAAGCCGGCCGAAACGCTGTTCGTGGTTGACGCCATGACCGGCCAGGACGCCGCCAATACCGCCAAGGCGTTCGGCGATGCACTGCCACTGACCGGCGTGATCCTCACCAAGGTCGACGGTGATGCCCGTGGCGGCGCGGCGCTTTCGGTGCGCGCGATCACCGGCAAGCCGATCAAATTTATCGGTATGGGTGAAAAGAGCGAGGCACTCGAGCCGTTCCACCCGGATCGTATCGCTTCGCGCATCCTGGGCATGGGCGACGTGCTCAGCCTGATCGAGCAGGCCGAGCAGACCCTCGACAAGGAAAAGGCCGACAAGCTGGCCAAGAAGCTGAAGAAGGGCAAGGGCTTCGACCTCGAAGACTTCCGCGATCAGCTGCAACAGATGAAAAACATGGGCGGCCTCGGCGGCCTCATGGACAAGCTGCCAAGCATCGGCGGCGTCAATCTGTCCCAGATGGGCAACGCCCAGAATGCGGCCGAGAAGCAGTTCAAGCAGATGGAAGCCATCATCAACTCGATGACTCCAGCCGAACGGCGTGACCCTGAAATGATCAGCGGCTCGCGCAAACGTCGCATCGCCATGGGTTCGGGTACGCAGGTGCAGGACATAGGGCGTCTGATCAAGCAGCACAAGCAGATGCAGAAGATGATGAAGAAATTCTCGACCAAAGGCGGCATGGCGAAAATGATGCGCGGCATGGGCGGAATGCTGCCCGGCGGCGGCATGCCCAAGATGTGATTTGCAGCGCGCGGAAGTCATTCCCGCGCGCCCTTCTTTGGGATGACCCTCCCATTGGTCTGCTTCGGCAGACGCTTACGCGCCGTCCTCGACGACGGCTCCATGGCAAATCTTGATGGCCTGACGGCTCGCGCCGGAAAAAGTCATTTGCAAAAGTCCGGATATTCCTTAGAATATGCGGCCTTTCGGGCACCCATGCCCGCTGTGCATCTTAGATTTGCAGCACCGACTACAGGAACTTTGTTCAATGCTAACAATCCGTCTTGCCCTTGGCGGCTCCAAAAAGCGCCCGTTTTACCACCTGACTGTGACCGACAGCCGTAACCCACGCGACGGTTCGCACAAGGAACAAGTAGGTTTCTTCAACCCGGTTGCCCGTGGTCAGGAAATCCGTCTGTCCGTGAACCAAGAGCGCGTTGCCTACTGGCTGAGCGTTGGTGCACAACCTTCTGAGCGCGTTGCTCAGTTGTTGAAGGAATCTGCCAAGGCTGCGGCCTGAGCAATATGAACGCGACGCCAGTTGTTGCCGATGATTTGATCGTTATTGGCAAAATCTATTCTGTTCATGGCGTTCGCGGCGAAGTGAAGGTGTATTCCTTTACTGATCCGACTGAAAACCTGTTGCAGTACAAAACCTGGACGCTCAAGCGCGAAGGCAATGTGAAGCAGGTTGAGCTGGTCAGCGGACGCGGGAGCGACAAGTTCCTGGTCGCGAAGCTCAAGGGTCTTGATGATCGTGAAGAAGCTCGTCTTCTGGCTGGTTATGAGATCTGCGTGCCGCGCAACGTGTTCCCTGAACTGACCGACGGCGAGTACTACTGGTACCAGCTCGTGGGTTTGAAGGTCATCGACCACCTTGGGCAATTGCTCGGGAAGATCGATCATCTTCTGGAAACCGGCTCGAACGATGTAATGGTGGTCAAGCCCTGCGCGGGCAGCCTGGATGATCGCGAACGTCTGTTGCCCTATACGGAGCAATGTGTGTTGGCAGTCGATCTGGTTGCAGGCGAGATGAAGGTGGATTGGGACGCGGATTTCTAAGCAATGGCTAGCCTGCGCATAGAAGTGATCAGTCTGTTTCCCGAGATGTTTTCCGCCATCAGCGAATACGGCATTACCAGCCGTGCGGTGAAACAAGGGCTGTTGCAGCTGACTTGTTGGAATCCGCGGGACTACACCACAGATCGGCATCACACTGTGGACGATCGCCCGTTTGGCGGTGGCCCTGGCATGGTGATGAAGATCAAGCCCCTGGAAGATGCACTGGTTCAGGCCAGGCAAGCAGCGGGGGAGGCGGCGAAGGTGATTTACCTGTCGCCCCAAGGCCGCAAGCTGGATCAGTCTGCGGTACGCGAACTGGCGCAGGAAGAAGCACTTATCCTGATTGCCGGTCGTTATGAAGGCATTGACGAGCGCTTTATTGAGGCTCATGTCGATGAAGAGTGGTCGATTGGAGACTATGTGTTGTCTGGCGGCGAGCTGCCGGCCATGGTCCTGATAGATGCGGTTACGCGACTGCTGCCTGGAGCTTTAGGGCATGTGGATTCCGCGGAGGAAGATTCCTTCACGGATGGTCTGCTGGATTGCCCGCATTACACCCGACCTGAGGTGTATGCGGATCAGCGTGTTCCCGACGTGTTGCTAAGCGGCAATCACGCACACATCCGGCGTTGGCGTTTACAGCAGTCCCTTGGGCGGACCTATGAACGACGCGCCGATCTTCTGGAAAGCCGCTCGCTTTCTGGAGAAGAGAAGAAGCTGCTGGCGGAATACCTCCGCGAGCGGGACGATAGTTAACGTATCGATGGTAGATCCGACTGATTTACCTTAGGAGCACAGCATGACTAACAAAATCATTCTTGCACTCGAAGCAGAGCAGATGACCAAAGAGATCCCTCCCTTTGCCCCGGGCGACACCATTGTCGTTCAGGTGAAAGTGAAGGAAGGCGACCGTTCGCGTCTGCAGGCGTTCGAAGGCGTTGTAATTGCCAAGCGTAACCGTGGTGTGAACAGTGCTTTCACTGTTCGTAAAATCTCCAACGGTGTTGGCGTTGAGCGTACTTTCCAGACCTACAGCCCACAGATCGACAGCATGGCTGTGAAACGTCGCGGCGACGTTCGCAAGGCCAAACTGTACTACCTGCGTGACCTGTCCGGTAAAGCAGCTCGCATCAAGGAAAAACTGGTTTAATCCCAGTCTTCCGATGCAAAAAAAGCAGCCTGCGGGCTGCTTTTTTGTTGTCTGGCATTTGGTTTTGTCCCGACTTCGCAGGTATGAAACACTTGCCCTCGCTTTTCACCACTCAAGTCAGAACCCATGCCCGCCATCGACCACCCCATGATCGACCGCTTTCTCGACGCCCTTTGGCTGGAGAAAGGGCTGTCCGATAACACCCGTGCGTCCTATCGCAGCGATCTGGCGTTGTTCAATGGCTGGCTGCAGGACAAGGGCATCGATCTGATGAGCGTTAGCCGTGATGCGATTTTTGACCATCTCGCCTGGCGAGTGGACAACGGCTACAAGGCTCGCTCGAGTGCCCGGTTCCTGTCGGGAGCGCGTGGGTTTTATCGGTATCTGCTGCGAGAAAAACTCATTTCCGTTGATCCGACGCTGCAGGTCGACATGCCGCAATTGGGCAAACCCTTGCCTAAATCCCTCTCCGAAGCCGATGTCGAAGCCTTGCTGGCGGCTCCTGATCTGAGCGAGGCGATCGGTCAACGTGACCGCGCCATGCTGGAAGTGCTCTACGCTTGCGGCTTGCGGGTGACCGAGCTGATAAGCCTGACGCTTGAGCAGGTCAATTTGCGTCAGGGCGTGCTGCGAATTATGGGCAAGGGCAGCAAGGAGCGGCTGGTGCCGATGGGCGAAGAAGCGATCGTCTGGGTCGAGCGCTATGTGCGCGACGCGCGTCAGGAGCTGCTCGGCGGCCGGCCCAGCGATGTGCTGTTCCCCAGCCAGCGAGGCGAGCAGATGACTCGGCAGACCTTCTGGCACCGCATCAAGCATCAGGCCAAGGTCGCCGGGATCGGCAAATCCCTGTCACCGCACACCCTGCGCCACGCGTTCGCGACCCATCTGCTCAATCACGGCGCCGATCTGCGCGTGGTCCAGATGCTGCTCGGTCATAGCGACCTGTCCACCACCCAAATCTATACACACGTGGCTCGGGCACGGTTACAGGAAATGCATGCGAAGCATCACCCGCGCGGGTAATCAATCCTCCGCACTTTACGACGTGTCTTACATCAGTCAGCGTCGGCCTCGTGAGCCTTATGTGATAGGCTTTGCCGGTTTCGCAGACTGGAGCCTCGAAAACCGACCGGCGCGTTGCCGTTTGCCGTTTTCAATCCCGCCCGTCTGCCCACCGCTCGAGGAGTTTTCATGCGCGTGACTCGTTTTATGGGTGCTGCCGTTGTAGCGCTTGCCGGTTTCTTCAGCCTGTTCGCCCACGCCGACGAGGCGCCGGACAAAGCCATTCGCAAGACCCTGGAATCGCTCAATCTGGAAATCCCGGTCGAGAGCATTTCCAGCAGTCCGCTCAATGGCGTTTACGAGGTCAACCTCAAAGGTGGCCGCGTGCTGTATGCCAGCGCCGATGGCCAGTTCGTGATGCAGGGCAACCTTTATCAGATCCAGGGCGGCAAGCCGGTCAACCTCACCGAGAAGGTCGAGCGTCTGGCGATCTCCAAAACCATCAACGGCATTCCCACCGCTGAAATGGTCGTCTATCCGGCCATCGGTGAGACCAAATCCCACATCACCGTCTTCACCGACACCACCTGTCCGTACTGCCACAAGCTGCATGGCGAAGTGCCGGAGCTGAACAAGCGCGGCATCGAAGTGCGTTATGTCGCATTCCCGCGTCAGGGCCTTGGCTCGCCGGGTGACGAACAACTGCAGGCCGTCTGGTGTTCCAAGGACCGTCGCGGCGCCATGGACCGCATGGTCGACGGCAAGAACATTCAGGCGCCCAAGTGCGACAACCCGGTCACCCGGCAATTCGAGATCGGTCAGTCCATCGGGGTCAACGGCACGCCGGCGATCGTTCTGGCGGACGGGCAGCTGATTCCGGGCTATCAGCCAGCGCCGCAAGTGGCCAAACTGGCGCTGAGCGCCAAGTAATCCTGTCGCTCGCGGGCTGCCTGCGAGGGACATTCAGGCGCAGCCATTCTGGCGTCTGATCAACAGCGAGCCGCAGTTCACTGCGGCTGTTTCCACGGCCGGCCTCGCGTCGGCCGTTTTATGGGGAGTTCATAGTGAAACCGGTCAAAGTAGGCATCTGTGGGCTGGGTACTGTCGGTGGCGGTACCTTCAATGTGCTTAAGCGTAACGCCGAGGAAATTGCCCGCCGCGCCGGGCGTGGAATCGAAGTGGCGCAAATTGCCATGCGTTCGCCAAACCCCAATTGCCAGATTACCGGTACCCCGACCACGACCGACGTTTTCGACGTGGCGAGCAACCCAGAAATCGACATCGTCATCGAGCTGATCGGTGGTTACACCGTCGCTCGCGAATTGGTCCTCAAGGCCATTGAAAACGGCAAGCACGTTGTCACTGCCAACAAGGCGCTGATCGCTGTGCACGGCAACGAGATTTTCGCCAAGGCGCGCGAGAAGGGCGTCATCGTCGCCTTCGAAGCCGCGGTTGCAGGTGGTATTCCGGTCATTAAAGCCATTCGCGAAGGGCTGTCGGCGAACCGCATCAACTGGGTGGCGGGCATCATCAACGGCACCGGCAATTTCATCCTGACCGAGATGCGCGAGAAGGGTCGCGCCTTCCCGGACGTCCTGGCCGAAGCCCAGGCGCTGGGTTACGCCGAAGCCGATCCGACCTTCGACGTCGAAGGCATCGATGCGGCGCACAAACTGACCATTCTGGCGTCCATTGCGTTCGGCATTCCGTTGCAGTTCGACAAGGCCTACACCGAAGGCATCACCCGGCTGACCACCGCCGACGTGAATTATGCCGAAGCGCTGGGTTACCGCATCAAGCACCTGGGCGTGGCCCGCAGCACACCGAGCGGTATCGAGCTGCGCGTACACCCGACGCTGATCCCTGCCGATCGTCTGATCGCCAATGTCAACGGCGTGATGAACGCGGTGATGGTCAACGGCGATGCCGCCGGTTCCACGCTGTTCTACGGTGCCGGTGCCGGCATGGAGCCTACCGCTTCGTCGGTCGTCGCCGATCTGGTGGACGTGGTTCGCGCCCTGACCACCGATCCGGAAAACCGTGTTCCGCATCTGGCATTCCAGCCCGATTCTCTGTCGGCTCATCCGATCCTGCCCATCGAGGCCTGCGAGAGCGCTTACTATCTGCGTATTCAGGCGAAGGATCATCCGGGTGTACTGGCGCAAGTGGCCAGCATCCTGTCCGAACGCGGCATCAATATCGAGTCGATCATGCAGAAGGAAGTCGAGGAACACGACGGCCTGGTGCCGATGATCCTGCTGACCCATCGCGTCGTCGAGCAACGCATGAACGATGCGATTCAAGCGCTCGAAGCGTTGCAGGATGTCGCTGGACCGGTTGTACGGATTCGCGTCGAACATTTGAACTGAAGCAGCTCGCCTCACGCGTTAAGCTGCAAGAAAGCAAAACAACTTCGCGGTGAGCTTCAGCCGCAGTTTGCAAGTCGACGCTCAGGGCGCTGACTTGCAGCTTGCAAGGTGAAGCTTGCGGCTCGAACCGAAGGTTTGATTTATGCGCTATATCAGTACTCGCGGCCAGGCGCCGGCCCTGAATTTCGAAGACGTGCTGCTGGCGGGGCTCGCCAGTGATGGCGGCCTCTATGTGCCGGAGAATCTGCCGCGTTTCACTCAGGAAGAGATCGCTTCCTGGGCTGGCCTGCCTTATCACGAACTCGCTTTCCGGGTGATGCGTCCCTTCGTGACCGGCAGCATTCCGGATGCCGATTTCAAGAAGATCCTCGAAGAGACCTACGGCGTGTTCACCCACAGCGCCGTTGCGCCGCTGCGCCAGTTGAACGGCAACGAATGGGTCATGGAGCTGTTTCACGGCCCGACCCTGGCGTTCAAGGACTTCGCCCTGCAACTGCTGGGTCGTCTGCTGGATTATGTGCTTGAGAAGCGCGGCGAGCGCGTGGTCATCATTGGCGCGACGTCCGGCGATACCGGCTCGGCGGCGATCGAAGGCTGCCGTCGTTGCGACAACGTCGATATCTTCATCCTGCACCCGAACAATCGTGTTTCCGATGTTCAACGCCGTCAGATGACCACCATCTTCGGCGACAACATCCACAACATCGCCATCGAAGGCAACTTCGACGACTGCCAGGAAATGGTCAAGAACAGCTTCGCTGATCAAGGCTTCCTCAAAGGTACGCGTCTGGTAGCGGTGAACTCGATCAACTGGGCGCGGATCATGGCCCAGATCGTTTACTACTTCCACGCAGCGCTGCAGCTTGGCGGCCCTGCGCGCTCGGTGGCGTTCTCGGTGCCGACCGGCAACTTCGGCGATATCTTCGCCGGTTACCTGGCGCGCAACATGGGACTGCCGATCAGCCAGTTGATCGTCGCCACCAACCGCAACGACATCCTGCACCGCTTCATGAGCGGCAATCAGTACGTCAAGGAAACCCTGCACGCCACGCTGTCGCCTTCCATGGACATCATGGTTTCCTCGAACTTCGAGCGTCTGCTGTTCGACATGCACGGTCGTAACGGCGCGGCGATCGCCGGCCTGATGGACAGCTTCAAGCAGGGCGGTGGCTTCAGCGTCGAAGAAGATCGCTGGAGCGAAACCCGCAAGCTGTTCGACTCCCTGGCCGTCAGCGATGAGCAAACGTGCGAGACCATCGCCGAAGTGTTCGCCAGCACAGGCGAGCTGCTTGACCCGCACACGGCCATTGGCGTGAAGGCTGCACGCGACTGCCGCCGCAGCCTGGACACGCCGATGGTGGTGCTGGGTACGGCCCATCCGGTCAAATTCCCGGAAGCCGTGCAGAAAGCCGGTGTAGGAAAAGCGCTTGAGCTGCCTGCACATTTGTCTGATTTGTTTGAGCGAGACGAGCGTTGCACTGTTCTGCCAAATGACCTCAAGGCCATGCAGGCCTTCGTCAGTCAGCACGGCAATCGGGGCAAGCCTCTGTAACGGTATCCCCGTGTAACAGTTTAAGGCCCGCCACCCGGCGGGCCTTACTGTTTGTGCGTGCCACACTTGCGAAGTATTTTTCATTTCGCGGACAAGCCAGTGGCTTTCGATTACCGATTCTTCAAGGCGCCAGGCGCGCCGATTCATCACCCCATTCTCAGGCACGCGTTGCTGCTGTTTTTATGCGCGTGGAACTCTGCCGGTCATGCGATAGAGAATCTTCCTTTTGCGCTGGCCGAACCTTTTCTGGCTCAGCGCCCACTCGTGCTCGACGGCACTGATCGACGCTGGCTGGCGGAGCGCAAGGTGCTCAGGGTCGGGGTATCGATTGCCGACCACGAGCCCATCGACATCACCAGCGACCGCAACCGCTACCAGGGCATCAGCGCCGATTACCTGAGCATGATCAGCGCCCGTTTATCCATTCCCGTTCAGGTTCAGGCATTCGCCAAGCGCGAAGATGCAGTGGCTGCGCTGCGATCCGGAGCGATCGATATGCTGAGTGGCGCGAGCGGTTACGAGCGAGCCATCACCGGCCTGACCTTCACCCAAAGTTACATGCCGGACAAGTCGGTGGTCGTGGCCCGCGGCACTGACTCAAGCCTGCTTCCCTCGCTGAGGGGCAAGCGCGTGCTGTTGCTCGAGGGCTATGTCGACTCCGAGCAGGCGCACCGCCTTTACCCTGACAGCGAGATTCTGCTCGCCCCCAGTCTGTACAGTGCGGTAGAAGCGTTGGCCCATGGCGAAGCCGACGCGGTCATCGGCAACGAACTGATCGTGCGAGCCTACAGCGTGCTGCGGCCGTATCTGGGCTTGCAGATCAAGTTCATCAGCCTGATCCCGCCGGGCGGCTTTTCGTTCGCCCTGCGTGAGCGCGACTCAAGGCTGACCGGACTGATCAATCGCGCCATGGCCGGCCTGGACGAGTCGGTGAGTCATCAGATTCTGGAGCGCTGGACGTCAGGCCTGGGCACCGATGTGATCGGTCAGCGCCTGAATTTCAATGCCGCCGAACAACTGTGGATACGCAAGCATCCGCAGGTGGTCGTTGCTTCCACGCAACATCCGCCTTACATCTACAAGGACGACAAGGGCCGCTGGGTCGGGTTGAACGTGGACCTGCTGTCACGCATCTCGCGCATGACCGGTCTGATGTTCGTGTACGAAGAAGCGCCGTCCACGCGTGTGCTTCTGGAGACGCTGACATCCGGTTCGGCGCACATGAACACCACGCTGGCCGAAACGCCCGAGCGTAAGACCCTTCTGAATTTCACTTACGCATTCGGCGGCAATAACTGGGTGTTTCTGGTGCCAGCCAATGCCCCGTCGCCTGTCAGCCTGGCGCAGATGTCGGGAAAGGTGCTTGCGCTGCCGGCGCGGCATGCGTTGCTGGAGTACGTTCAAACGAGCTATCCGGACATCCTCCTGCGGCTGGTCCCGACCTACGAGGAGGCGCGTCAGGCGGTGGAAGACGGCGATGCGCACTTCACCATCCAGAACGAGGCGGGCGCCTGGCTCTATACCTCGGACCGGTTGAAGGTGGGTCGCAGCGTGGAAGGAAAGTGGTCGTCGGACAGCTTCTCGGTGATCAAGAGCGAGCCGGAGTTGCTGGGCATTCTGAACAAGGCGCTCGAGGAGTTTCCGGTCGCTGAGATGCGTGCGATCCGCATGAAGTGGTTAGGCACGGTAAGCGCTCCGCCCTCGGTCTGGCAGCGTATTCCTGCCTGGGTTTACTGGAGCGCAAGCATCGTGCTGTTGCTGGGGCTGGTGTCGCTGGCCTGGCGCAGCCGTCTGCAGGTACAGATTCATCGGCGGCGGCGCGCTGAAGAGCAGCTCAGCGACCAGCTCGCGTTCAAGCGAGCACTGTTCGACGGGATTCCTGACCCGCTGTACGTGCGCGATCTGCAAGGGCGACTGGTTTCGTGCAACCGCGGCTACGAAGCGTTTTTCGGCATCAGTCACGAGCAGATGAATGGCCGGCGCGTGATTGATGTCGACCTCGTTCCGCAGGAGTGTGCCGTCCATATGCACGCCGATTACATGACCTTGCTGGAAACGCAGAAGCCGTTGCAGGTCGAGCGCAGCATGAATCTGTTTGGCAGGCAGATCGAAGCCATGCAGTGGAGCGTGCCGTTCTATCGCGCGGACGGTCAGTTGCAGGGGCTTCTGGGTGGCTGGGTCGACTGCACCGAGCGCAAGCGTCTGGAGCGCGAATTGCTCCTGGCGCAACAGAACGCGGCGGTGGCGGATCAGGTCGTCAGCACCTTCCTTGCCACAATGAGGTACGAATTCCACGCGCCGATGGCCTCGATCGTCGAACTGCTGGAGAAGGAGCAGGCACGGCTTGCGGGGCAGCCAGTGTCACAAACCCTGGACAGAGTCTGCGAGTCCACGCGCGAGTTATTAACGCGAATGGACAAGCATCTAAATTGCGCGGCGGAGCCCGACCACTGACCGTCAAACCCGCGCGACCGCTCTGCCTCGGGCGTTGGACTGGGTGAAGTCTGTCTGTCACATTCGGCAGGCATGCTCCAGGCTTCAGGTTGCCGCATTGCCCGATTCATGGCGCAAAGAACTTTCCGCTTCTGCCAATGGTCATTGATAAGCACCTTTGCATTCAAACTGTTGAGTGGTGATCCGGATGGAAAATATCAGCTTGTTGCTAAGCGACGCACTGGCCCCTTATCAGGCGAGTCTTGGCGCTGCCGGTGTGAACGGCGAGCGTCTCGTAACGCTGAAAAATGCAGCCGGTGCGATCGTGATCGAACGTGTTTTTTCGGCCTCTCAACTGAGCGACCGACGCCAGTTGACGGATGTGGTGGATGGTTTGCACCGTGATTTGATGGTGGCAGAAGGGCGCATCGAGCCTTGTGTCATCGCGGCAATGCGCAATGCCTCGCAAGCGGGCGTGTTCTCGGGCGGTCGACCTTTTGTCTGAGGCCTGGGGAACCTTATCGGTTGGGTAGGCTCCTATCAATTACGGCAGGCGCAGGCATTGTGCTCCGGTGTTTATGTTGCCTGCCGTACGGGTCCAAGATGGACCACGGTTGACCCCGAGCAGTCTCCCCGCTGCTCGGGGTTTCTTTTTGCCTGCTGCCTGTGTCGGGCAATGATCAGTTCTGGCCTTCATCGAAAAAGGTCTGCGCGTCGCGCAGGTATTCTTCCTTTTTCACCATCCATTCAGCGTAAAACCCGATCAGCTTCGTGACCCGTAGCACGCGCATCTCCCGATTGATGACCTGCATGGCTGCGCGCCCTTGATCGTTTTTTGAGCAGCCGATGTGGGCGAACTGGTATTTGGGGGCATTCTTGATCGGGAAGAATTCGAGCTCGCTCAAGGGAATCCCCTGCTGCTGCGCGTGATAACGAGCCTCCGGCCAGTAGCTGATGATCGCCTGGAACCGGTCCAGCCGCTCCATCTCCAGCATGCTCCCGACAGCGGTGTTGCCGTAATGCAGGATCAGGTTGTCCGACCGGGTCGTTTCGCGGAGGATTTTGTCGATGACCGGCCCATAGCTGCGCTCGGCGACGATGCCGACCTTGACCTTGTTGCTGGCCAGCAGGGCTGCCAGGTCCAGATGACCGTCGTTGTCCAGAAAGGGCGCGAACAGTGCGTGATTTCTCTGCTCGATGGTCACGCCATTGCCGGGGGTGGCGTACGTCGGGATGGAAAACAGAATGGTCTTTTCGCGCTCGGCGGTCCACAGCAGCGTCGGGTCGCAGGCGAAGCCATCAGGGTCCTGCAGCATCTGAGTGCCGCGAGCGCGGTTGACGTGCATGACCTTGTGATCGTATTCGGGCATGTGGGCGATCAGTTCGGGCATCAGCTTGTCGATGGCGCCCTGACCGGTCTGCGGCCCCGAGAAAATGGTCAGCGGCGGGAAATCGCGCAGCAACCAGGTCAGCGTCTCCTTGGCCTGCGCAGTCGCAGGCATGCCGACCATGACCGAAATGAAAAGCAGCGCAGCGCATCCGGCGCCACGCGCTTGCGTAAAACGATTGACCATCCGTCGATGCAATTCCCGAAAAAACTGACTGGAGCCGAAGCTGGCGTGACCACGCGGCCTCTGGGCTGATCGCTGGCAGCCACCGACAACGGGATACTCTCTGTACTTCATGTTAGAGGGTCTCTCATCAAGGTATCGGCGTTGTGGATCATTTGTTTAACACTCGTGACGATGGCTTGAGTAAAGCACTGCGCCGAGTGTCTGCCACACGCAATTTGCGACGGTTGCTGCAATCGCTTATCGAGTTCCATCGTTCAAAGGGGCGTCATCGGTTAGACTTGCCGCCTTTCCCGTCTCTAGAAGCCCGTTCATGGCCCAGCCGTCCACGACCTACAAATTCGAACTGAACCTCACCGACCTCGATCGCGGGGTTTACGAAAACGTCAAACAGACCATCGCCCGCCACCCTTCGGAAACCGAAGAGCGCATGACCGTTCGCCTGTTGGCATACGCTTTCTGGTACAGCGAGCAACTGTCGTTCGGTCGTGGCCTGTCGGAAGTCGACGAGCCGGCCCTGTGGGAAAAAAGCCTGGATGATCGCGTGCTGCACTGGATCGAAGTCGGCCAGCCGGATGCAGAGCGCCTGACCTGGTGCTCGCGTCGTACCGAACGCACCAGCCTGTTGGCCTACGGCAGTCTGCGCGTCTGGGAAGGCAAGGTCGTTCCAGCCGTCAAATCCCTGAAGAACGTCAACATTGCCGCAGTGCCGCAAGAAGTGCTGGAGACGCTGGCCAAGGACATGCCGCGCGTGATCAAGTGGGACGTGATGATCAGCGAAGGCACGATCTTCGTGACCGACGACCGCGGCCAACACGAAGTACAGCTGCAGTGGCTGGCGGGTGAACGGGGCTGATCGCCATCGTTGACCGTGCCGACCCCGAACCTGCTCCAACACCAGAACACCAGCGGAACCCGCATGCGCATCGAACCACGGCTGTTACCTGAAACCCTGCCTTTTCTGGGCGATCTGCCCCCTCTGCTGACCCGGCTCTACGCGGCGCGTGGCGTGGCGTCGCAGGAGGAACTGGATAAGGGCCTGGCGCGGCTGATTCCCTATCAGCAGCTCAAGGGCATCGATGCGGCAGTGGATCTGTTGGTGACGGCGTTGCAGCAGCGTCAGCGCATTCTCATCGTGGGCGACTTCGATGCCGACGGTGCGACGGCCAGCACGGTGGGCGTGTTGGGTCTGCGGCTGTTGGGCGCCGCCCATGTCGAATACCTGGTGCCCAATCGTTTCGAATACGGCTATGGCCTCACGCCGGAGATCGTCCAGGTCGCGCTGCAGCGCCAACCCGATCTGCTGATGACCGTGGACAACGGCATCTCGAGCGTCGAAGGGGTCGCCGCCGCCAAGGCTGCTGGCTTGCAGGTACTGGTCACCGACCACCACCTGCCGGGCCACGAACTGCCCGCCGCCGATGCCATCGTCAACCCCAATCAGCCGGGCTGCACGTTCCCCAGCAAGGCACTGGCCGGCGTAGGCGTTATCTTTTACGTGCTGATGGCGCTGCGTGCGCGGTTGCGCGACCTTGGCTGGTTCGAGGCTGGCGGGCGTGCTCAGCCCAACCTGGGCGAATTGCTGGATCTGGTGGCGCTGGGAAGCGTCGCCGACGTCGTGCCGCTGGACGCCAACAACCGTATCCTCGTGCATCAGGGCCTGATGCGCATCCGCGCCGGACGTGCGCGCCCCGGATTGCGCGCCATTCTGGAAGTCGCCCGGCGCGAGCCATCGCGCATCACTTCCACCGATCTGGGTTTCATTCTCGGCCCTCGACTGAACGCCGCCGGACGTCTGGATGACATGAGCCTGGGCATCGAATGCCTGCTTTGCGACGACGAAGCACAGGCGCGGGAGATGGCGGTGAAGCTCGATGAGCTGAACCAGGACCGCAAATCCATTGAGCAGGGCATGCAGCGCGAGGCGCTCGCCCAGCTCAAGGACCTGCCGGTCGAGTCGATGCCGTTCGGCCTGTGTCTGTTCGAGCCGGAATGGCATCAGGGCGTCATCGGTATCCTTGCCTCGCGCATGAAAGAGCGCTATCACCGTCCGACCATCGCGTTTGCGAGCGCGGGCGAGGGCGTGCTCAAAGGCTCTGCGCGTTCGGTGCCCGGCTTCCATATTCGTGACGCGCTGGATGCGGTCGCCGCCCGACACCCGGAGCTGATCAGCAAGTTCGGCGGCCACGCCATGGCGGCCGGACTGTCGTTGCCGGAAGCGAACTTTCCGGCGTTTGCCGACGCGTTCGATGCCGAGGTGCGACGCCAACTGACTGAGGAAGACCTGACCGGTCGGCTGCTGTCCGATGGCACGCTGGCGGTGGAGGAATTTCATCTGGAGCTGGCGCGTGCGTTGCGCAACGCCGGGCCGTGGGGGCAGCACTTTCCGGAGCCGTTGTTTCACGGCGTGTTCCAGCTGGTGGAGCAGCGGGTGGTCGGCGAGCGTCATCTGAAGATGGTGCTCAAGACCGAGTGCGGCACGGTCAGGCTCGAAGGCATTGCGTTCAGCGTTGATCGGGACGTGTGGCCGAACCCGACCATTCGTTGGGTCGAACTGGCGTACAAGCTCGATCTGAACGAGTTTCGCGGCAACGAAACGGTGCAGTTGATGGTGGTGCATCTGTCGCCGCGCTGAACGCCGTCACGCGGCAGGAACCCGAACTTCTCTCCAGTTGTCGACTAGGCTTCAGGTTCAATACGAACAGTGCCTGGATCCTTTGAATCGACCTGAGAGGTGCTCATGAGCCTGCTGCTTGAACCCTACACCCTTCGCAAACTCACCTTTCTCAATCGCATCGCGGTCTCGCCGATGTGTCAGTACTCCTGCGTCGACGGGCTGGCCAATGACTGGCATCTGGTTCATCTGGGCAGTCGTGCCGTGGGCGGCGCCGGGCTGATCTTTACCGAAGCGGCGGCGGTGACCCGTGACGGTCGCATCACGCCCGAAGACCTCGGCATCTGGAACGATGAGCAGATCGAACCGTTGCAACGGATCACCCGCTTCATTACCGCGCAAGGTGCAGTGGCGGGCATTCAGCTGGCGCATGCCGGTCGCAAGGCCAGCACCTGGCGTCCATGGCTCGGCAAGCACGGCAGCATTCCGGCCGATCAGGGCGGATGGACGCCCTGGGGACCGTCGAAAATCCCGTTCGACCCTCAGCACACCGCGCCGACACCGTTGGACGAGGCGCAGATCCAGACCGTCATCCAGGCCTTCGTCGACGCTGCCAGACGCGCGCTGACCGCAGGGTTCAAGGTCGTGGAGATTCACGCAGCCCACGGTTATCTGCTGCATCAGTTTCTGTCTCCGCTGAGCAACCAGCGTCGCGACCAGTACGGCGGATCGTTCGAGAACCGCATTCGTCTGACCCTCGAGGTCACCGAAGCGGTGCGCAAGGTGTGGCCCGAGGAGTTACCGCTGTTCGTGCGGGTGTCGGCCACCGATTGGGTCGAGGATGGCTGGAATCCGGATGAAACGGTTGAACTGGCCAAGCGCCTGAAAACCCTCGGCGTTGACTTGATTGATGTGTCATCGGGCGGCACTGCAGCGAACGCCGAAATTCCGGTCGGGCCGGGTTATCAGACGGAGTTTGCCGGGCGGGTGCGCAACGAGTCGGGCATCGCCACCGGGACCGTGGGCATGATTACCGAGCCGTATCAGGCCGATACCATTCTGCGTACCGGGCAGGCCGACTTGATCCTGCTGGCCCGTGAGCTGCTGCGCGATCCTTACTGGCCGCTGCACGCCGATGACGACCTGGGCGGGCGCAAGGCTGTGTGGCCCGCGCAATATCAGCGTGCGACGCATCGGGATCAGCCGATTCATGAGTCGGATCTGCGCGACTGATGCTGAACACCGGCACGTCGTGGCAGCGTCACGACGGGTCGGCGGCCCACTCAGTCCGTTGCTGCCGGCCCCGTCACGCTGCTGCGTTTAGCCTTCGAGCAAGCCTTTCACCCGCTCGCTGAGCGCCGGAATCGAGAACGGCTTGGTCAGCACGTGCATGCCCGGTTCCAGCCGACCTTCCCCCAGCGCGGCGTTTTCCGCGTAACCGGTGACGAACAGCACCTTGAGCTTCGGCCGAAGTGTGCGTGCGGCGTCGGCGAGCTGGCGTCCGTTCATCCCGCCTGGCAGACCGACATCGGAGACCAGCAGGTCGACGGTCTGCCTGGACTGCAGAATCTGCAGCGCCGCTGCCCCGGTGTCGGCTTCCAGCACGCGGTAACCCTGATCGGTCAGCACTTCGGCCACGAGCGCGCGGACCGACGGCTCGTCGTCCACCACCAATAATGTTTCACCGCCTGCGACGTGATTGAACGGAGCCTCCGGTTCGGGCTCGCTGACCCCGACAACGGTCTGCTCGACGTAGGCCGGCAAGTGAATACAGACCTGCGAGCCTTTGCCTGGCGTGGAGCGGATATGTACGCCGCCTCCGGATTGCCGCGCGAAGCCATAGATCATCGACAGGCCGAGGCCGGTGCCCATGCCGATCGGCTTGGTCGTGTAAAACGGATCGAAAGCGCGTTTCACGACATCGGGGCTCATCCCGCTGCCGTTGTCGCTGACACACAGCGTCACATACGTGCCCGCGGACAGCTCAAGCTCGCGGGCCTGGTCGGCGGTCAGCGTTTTGTTGCCGGTCTCGATCAGCAGTTGTCCGCCATCGGGCATCGCGTCACGGGCATTCAGGCACAGATTGAGCAGGGAATTTTCAAGCTGATGCGGATCGACCAGCGTGGCCCACAGACCGGGCGTGGCGATGACATCCATCGCAATGGAGGGGCCGACAGTGCGACTGATCAGTTCGGCCATGCCATCCACCAGTTGGTCGACATCGGTGGGCTTCGGATCGAGGGTCTGCCTGCGGGAAAACGCCAACAGTCGGTGGGTCAGGGCGGCCGCTCTTCGCGCCGCGTCCATCGCCGCGTTCACATAACGGCCCAGGTTTTCCGTGCGACCGTTGGCGACCCGGGATTTCAGCAGTTCGATGTTGCCGCTGACGCCCATCAGCAGGTTATTGAAGTCGTGAGCCAGTCCGCCGGTGAGCTGACCGACCGCTTCCATTTTCTGTGACTGGCGCAACGCTTCTTCGGCAAGGCGCAGTGCCTCCCCGCGTTCTTTCTCGGCGGTCATGTGCTTGCCGAGCGCGAAAATCACGCCATTGTGAGAAGCCGCTGTCCACGCGATCCAGCGATAACTGCCGTCCTTGTGTCGAGAGCGGTTCTCGAACAACGGCAGCACGTCGTCGATGGTGTGGGCAAGCGCCGCTTGGCTGGAGCTGAAGTCGTCCGGGTGGATCAGGTCCAGCACGGAGCTGCCGATCAGTTCGTGGGGTTCGTGGCCCAGGACCGCCGACCAGGCGGGATTGACCCGCAAAAGGTGGCCGTCGAAATCCAGCATCGCCAGCAGGTCCGGCGAGATGGTCCACAGACAATCGAGTTCGGCGGTGCGGGCCGCGAGTGCGTCGGCCTGCTGTTTCTCTGCGGTGAAGTCCCGGGCGCTGCAATACATCTTGCCGCCTTCGGGCACCGCCACCCAGGATAACCAGCGGTAGCTGCCGTCCTTGCAGCGATATCGGTTTTCGACATTCAGGACGGGCTGATTGTCGGCCAGGGCGCCGAAAGCGATTTTGCTGCGTTCGCCGTCGTCGGGATGAACCAGTTGGCTGAAGGTCAATGCCGACAGCTCGTCTTCGCTCCAGCCAAGCACGCGATGCCAGGCCGGGTTGCTGGATTCGAAGCGGAACTGCGCGTCCATCACCGACAGCAGGTCAGGGCTGACTTGCCAGGTCAGGCCACGGTCATGGGAGCGTTCAATCACCTGCCGTTCGAGGTCGGCAATCAAGTCCAGTCGACGTCGTTCGCTGGCTTTGAGCGCCTCCTGATTCTTGACGCGCTCGGTCGTTTCGTTGGTGATGCACAGAAGCCCGACGATGGCGTTGTTTTCGTCCATCACGGGCGAGAAGGTGAACGACCACCACGTCTGCTCGACTTCGCCGTACCGCGCCATGGTCAGCGGCAGATCTTCGCACTGATAGGGCACACCCCGCAGTGCGTTCTCGGCATAGGGCCGCACCTGTTCCCAGACATCGGCCCACAACTCGTTGATGTGCGCGCCGATGGCGTTTTCGCCCCGAGGCCCGAGCACCGGTGCGTATGCATCGTTGTGGAAGAACAGCATCTCGGGTCCCCAAAGCAGGTACATCGACTCTGGCGAATTGAGGATCAGATTGAGGTGGATTTTCAGCGCTGCCGGCCACTGCGCGATCGGCCCCAGGGGCGTCGTGGTCCAGTCGGTCTGCGAAATAACGCGGCCTGCCTCACTGTCGCCTGCGGGAAAGCCGGGATGTAGGGTCAATGAGGCAAGCTCCAGTCAGGGGAGAACAGTGTACGAAGCTGGCTGTAAACTTGCCTACCCTTTTATATCCGCCTGAATGGGCGAGTGGGCGTATGAAGAGCGATCCGGCATTCAGACGAATATCAGAACACGCGGGTAAATCCGTTCCAGCTCATTTGGATTGACCGTGGGGATCCATCGGGGTTGCGTTGATATCAAATTATAATCAGTGCGGCGTGGTGTATCCAATGCCTTGGGCCGTTGAACGGCAAGCCCGCCTCCAGAGGAAGGTTTCCTGTGAGTACGGGCTTGCCGACCAGCCGGCCGAGTCAGCGGCGGGGCATCAGTGCTTGAACATCACGTGGCGCACGGTGGTGTAATCCTCCAGCCCGTACATCGACATGTCCTTGCCATAGCCGGACAGCTTCTGCCCGCCGTGGGGCATTTCGCTGACCAGCATGAAGTGCGTGTTCACCCAGGTGCAGCCGTATTGCAACCGGGCTGACAGGCGATGGGCGCGACCAACGTCCTGGGTCCATACCGACGATGCCAGGCCGTAGTCCGAATCGTTGGCCCAGCTCAGCACCTGCGCTTCATCCTCGAATGCCGTCACCGAGACCACTGGCCCGAACACTTCGCGGCGGACGATCTCGTCATCCTGCTGGGCGTCGGCGATCACTGTGGGCTGGAAGAAGTAACCGTTGCCTTCGATGGCCTTGCCGCCAGTGATCAGGCGCGTGTGGGACTGAGCGACGGCACGTTCGACGAAGCCGGTCACGCGGTCGCGATGTTGCGCGGTGATCAGCGGGCCGAGTTCCGTTTCGGGGTCGTCCTGTTGACCGACCTTGATCGTGCTGACCGCTTCACCGAGCTTCTGCACGAACGTTTCATAGATGCCTTTTTGCGCGTAGATGCGGCAAGCGGCGGTGCAGTCCTGCCCGGCGTTATAGAAACCGAAGGTGCGGATGCCCTCGACGGCAGCGTCGATGTCGGCGTCGTCGAAGATGATCACCGGCGCTTTGCCGCCCAGTTCCATGTGCATGCGTTTGACGCTGTCGGCGGTGCTGGAAATGATGTGCGAGCCGGTGGCAATGGAGCCGGTCAGCGAAACCATGCGCACCTTCGGGTGCGTCACCAGCGGATTGCCCACGGTCTGGCCGCGACCGAATACCAGGTTCAGCACGCCGGCGGGGAAGATGCCGTTGGCCAGTTCCACCAGGCGCAAGGCGGTCAGCGGGGTTTGCTCCGAGGGCTTGAGCACCACGGTATTGCCTGCGGCCAGCGCGGGGGCGATTTTCCAGGCGACCATCATCAGCGGGTAATTCCAGGGCGCAATTGACGCAATCACGCCCACCGGATCGCGGCGGATCATCGACGTGTGGCCGGGCAGGTATTCGCCAGCGGCCGAGCCACCCATGCAACGACTGGCGCCCGCGAAGAAGCGGAACACATCGGCGATGGCGGGCATCTCGTCATTCAGTGCGGCGTGGTAGGGCTTGCCGCAGTTGTCCGACTCCAGCTTGGCCAGTTCCTCGGCATTGGCGTCGATGGCGTCGGCCAGCTTCAACAGCAGCAGCGCACGATCCTTGGGAGCGGTCTGCGACCAGCTTTCGAAGGCGGCATCGGCAGCGCGCACGGCCGTGTCGACCTGACCTTCAGTCGCCTCATTGATCTCCACCAGCACCCGACCCAGCGCCGGATTGAACACAGGTTGCGCGGGACCTTCACCGGCGACCAGTTGGCCATTGATCAGCAGTTTGGTTTGCATGAGTTTCTCCTGAATGACTCAGTCTATGTAGGAGCGTGGCTTGTCCCGCGATCGGCTGTGCAGCAGTCGCAAAATCAGGCGCCGCGGTTTTACTGACACACCGCATTAGCAGGTTTTACGACCGGTTCCCGGCCGATCGCGGGACAAGCCACGCTCCTACAGTTGTATGTATTCCAGGCCGGGAGCGGGATCTGTCACGCGGCCTTACGTTGGTCACTTCCCGCCACTCCCCGCCACGCTTTCACCGCCGCGGGTCAGGTAGTAGGCGCCCAGAATCGGCAGCATGGTGACGATCATCACCAGCATCGCGACCACGTTGGTCACTGGCACATCGCGGGGGCGGCTGAGTTGGTTGAGCAGCCAGAGCGGCAAGGTGCGCTCATGCCCGGCGGTGAATGTGGTGACAATGATTTCGTCGAACGACAACGCGAACGCCAGCATGCCCCCGGCCAGCAACGCCGAGCCAAGGTTGGGCAGGATGATGTAGCGAAAGGTCTGCCAGCCATCCGCACCCAGATCCATCGACGCTTCGATCAGGCTGTGAGACGTGCGACGCAGACGCGCGATGACGTTGTTGTAGACGATCACCACGCAGAAGGTCGCGTGACCGACGATGATGGTGAACATGCCCGGTTCGATCCCCAGCGTCTTGAACGCCGACAGCAGTGCAAGCCCGGTGATGATGCCGGGCAGGGCGATGGGCAGGATCAGCATCAGCGAGATGCCGTCCTTGCCGAAGAAGTCGCGGCGATACAGGGCCGCCGAAGCCAGCGTGCCAAGCACCAGTGCGATCAAGGTGGCGACGCAGGCGATCTGCAGCGACAGCTTGATCGATTCGAGCACATCAGGCCGGCCGAAGGCGACGCTGAACCACTTCAAGGTGAACCCTTGCGGCGGGAAGCTGAAGGCGGCGTCTTCGGTATTGAACGCGTAGACGAAGATGATGAGGATCGGGAAGTGCAGAAACACCAGCCCGCCCCAAGCGGCGATTTTCAGGCCCCAGGAGGCCTGATCGCCTTGTTTGATCACAGGCTCAGAGCGCATCGAAAGCCCCCAGTCGTTTGACGATGGACAGGTAAATGGCGATCAGCACGATCGGCACCAGTGTGAAGGCCGCCGCCATGGGCATGTTGCCGATGGCGCCTTGCTGGGCGTAGACCATGCTGCCGATGAAGTAGCCTGGCGGGCCGACCAGTTGTGGCACGATGAAGTCGCCCAGCGTCAGTGAAAACGTGAAGATCGAACCGGCGGCAATGCCCGGCACCGACAGCGGCAGAATCACTTGCAGGAAGGTCTGGCGCGGCTTGGCGCCCAGGTCGGCGGATGCCTGCAGCAACGACGGCGGCAGACGTTCCAGCGACGCCTGGATCGGCAGGATCATGAACGGCAGCCAGATGTACACGAAGACCATGAAGCGCCCCAGATTCGAGGTCGACAAGGTGCTGCCGCCGATACCCGGAATGCCCAGAACGGCCTGCAACACCGGCTCGAGCCCCAAGTGCTGAACGAACCATTGCGCGACGCCGCCCTTGGCCAGCAGCAGCGTCCAGGCATAGGCCTTGACGATGTAACTGGCCCACATCGGCATCATCACTGCGATGTAGAAGAACGCCTTCGTCTTGCCGGTGGTGTAGCGGGCCATGTAATAGGCGATCGGGAAGGCGACGATGGCGCTGGCAATGGACACCGCGATCGCCATGCTCAGCGTTCGCTGGATCACGTCGAAATTGGCGGGGCTCAACAGCGCGGCAAAGTTGGCGAACGTCAGGTCCGGAGTGACCGTCATGCTGAAGTCGTCGAAGGTGTAGAAACCTTGCCACAACAGCGTCAGCAGGGAGCCAAGGTAGATTGCGCCGAACCAAAGCAGCGGCGGAATCAGCAGCAGCGACAGGTACAGATTGGGCCGCCGATAGAGCAGGCTGGAAAAGCGCCGCGACGGCGATTGTCCTGCCGCGGACGCCGAATGGGCGAGTGTCTGGCTCATCTCAATGCACCCCGGCCAGCGGTTCGCCGGCCGCGTCGGCCAGTGGAATCATCGCCTCGCGCGCCCAGCGTGCCGTCATGCGCTGGCCCGGCTGGTGTTGCGCGCTCAGGTCCAGCCATTGGCTGTTGGCCTGGCTGACGCAGAGGGTCTGGCCATTGTCCAGTTTCAGCTCGTAACGCGTGGCGCTGCCCTGATACTGGATATCGTGGAGCAGCCCGCTGATTTCGATCTCGTGTGCTGCAGCCGGGCCTTCGGCGAAGCGGATGTGCTCCGGACGAATCGAAAACGCGCTGGGCTGGCCGCTCAACTGTTGCGCCAGTTCGCCGCGCAGCACGTTGGAGGTGCCGACGAACTCGGCAACGAAGGTGGTGGCCGGTTTCATGTACAGGTTGCGGGGCGTGTCGACCTGCTCGATTCGACCCTTGTTGAACACCGCCACCCGATCCGACATCGACAGCGCTTCGGTCTGATCGTGGGTGACGAAGATGAAGGTGATGCCGAGTTGGCGTTGCAGCTTTTTCAGTTCGCTCTGCATCTGTTCGCGCAGCTTGAGGTCCAGCGCGCCGAGCGGTTCGTCGAGCAGCAGCACGCGAGGGCGGTTGACCAGCGCACGCGCCAACGCGACACGCTGGCGTTGGCCGCCGGAGAGCTGCACCGGCTTGCGTTCACCGTAGCCACCCAGAGCGACCATGTTCAGGGCTTCTTCGGCACGCGACAGGCGCTCGCTTTTACCGACCCCTTTGACCTTCAGGCCATAGGCGACGTTGTCACGCACGTTCATGTGCGGGAACAGGGCGTAGTCCTGAAACACGGTGTTGACGTCGCGCTGATAGGGCGGCAGGCCCGCTGCTTCTTCGCCGTGAATGCGGATCGATCCCGCGCTGGGTTGCTCGAAACCTGCGATCAGGCGCAGGCACGTGGTTTTGCCCGAACCCGACGGGCCCAGCATGGAAAAGAACTCGCCGTCCTTGATGTCGATGGATACCCGGTCGACGGCCTTCACATCGCCGAACTGCCGGGAAACGTTGGTGAACTGGACTGCAAGGGTCATGGGTGAAACTCCAGTTGGCCGCTGTGGGAGCGGTTTATCCGCCAAGGGCCGGTAAAAGCGACAAATGTGCGGCGGGAAATACCCGGTCTCTGTAGGAGCTGGCTTGTCCTGCGAACGGCCGGGAACCGGTCGTAAAACCGGCTCGCGCGGACGTTCTGGCAAACCGCGTTCAACGGTTTTACGACGACTGCGTCGCCGTTCGCAGGACAAGCCAGCTCCTACAGGAGGGGCGCGTCAGGCGTTAACGCCCACCCATGATCGCGATGTAGTCCTGCGTCCAGCGGCTGTACGGCACGTATTTGCCGCCCTCGGCCTGCGGGGTTTTCCAGAAGGCGATCTTGTCGAACAGGTCGAACCCGTTTGTCGCGCAACCTTCGGCGCCCAGCAGATCGCTGGATTTGCACGCTTCGGGGACGACCGGCAACGACCCGAACCAGGCCGCGACGTCACCCTGGACTTTCGGTTGCAGCGACCAGTCCATCCATTTGTACGCGCAGTTCGGGTGCTTGGCCTCGGCGTGCAGCATCGTGGTGTCGGCCCAGCCGGTGGCGCCTTCCTGCGGGATCGTCGAGGCAACGGGCTGTTTGTCGGCGACCAGGCCGTTGACCATGTAGCCCCAGGAGCTCGAGGCCGCGACGCCTTCGTTCTTCACGTCGCTCATCTGCACGGTCGCGTCATGCCAGTAGCGATGCACCAGCGGGTGTTGCGCCCGCAGCAGGTCGAGCACGGCCTTGTACTGGGTTTCGGTCAGTTGGTAGGGATCTTCGATTTTCAGTTCCGGTTTCGCGGTCTTGAGGTACAGCGCCGCGTCCGCGATGTAGATCGGGCCGTTATAGGCCTGCACGCGGCCTTTGTTCGGTTTGCCATCGGGCAGGTCCTGCGCCTCGAACACCACGCTCCAGCTCACCGGCGGGGTCTTGAACACGTTGGTGTTGTACATCAGCACGTTCGGACCCCACTGATACGGCGTGCCAAAGGTCTGCTTGTTGACCGTGTACCAAGGCCCGTCCTTGAGGCGCGGATCGAGGGTTTTCCAGTTCGGGATCAGGTCAGTGTTGATCGGCTGCACGCGCTTGCCGGCGACCAGCCTGAGCGAGGCATCGCCGGACGCGGTCACCAGGTCGTAGCCGCCTTTGGTCATCAGGCTGACCATCTCATCGGAGGTCGCCGCTGTCTTGACGTTGACCTTGCAGCCTGTTTCCTTCTCGAAGCCGGTGACCCAGTCGTAGGCCTTGTCGCTTTCGCCTCGTTCGATATAACCCGGCCAGGCCACGATATCCAGCTGGCCTTCGCCGTCGCCCACCGCCTTGAGCGTTTCGGCCGCCTGTACGGTGCCACTGGCGAACAGCGCGGTGATAATGGCGCTCAAGAGCGCGGTCTTGTGTACGGACATGGTGCTTCCCCTCGTTTATTTATGTTCTTGGGCAGAGAGACATCAGTTGCGAGCTTCAAGCGGTGAGAGGTCGTCACTCATGCCCTTTCACTTGTCGCCGGAAGATCGCAGGTACAGCTGTTCTTATTGCTTTGCTTGAAGCTTGCCGCTTACAGCTCGTAGCTGCTCCTGGCCATGATGTGGCGCACGACGCTGTAGTCTTGCAGCGAATCACTGGACAGGTCCTTGCCGTAGCCCGAGCGCTTCAAGCCGCCGTGAGGCATTTCACTCACCAGCATGAAATGACTGTTGATCCATGTGCAGCCGTACTGCAAGCGCGCGGCCACCTGCATGGCCTTGTCCAGATTCTGCGTCCAGATCGACGACGCCAGGCCGTATTCGGAATCGTTGGCCCAGTCCACGGCCTGGGAAAGCTCGTCGAAGCGGGTCACCGTCACGACCGGGCCGAACACCTCGCGCTGAACGATTTCGTCGCCCTGTTTGCAACCGGCGAGCAGGGTTGGCTGGTAGAAGAAGCCCGGGCCCGAATGCACGGCCGCGCCCGTGATCCGTTCGATGTGTGGCTGGCTCAGCGCTCGTTCCACGAAACTGGCCACCCGGTCGCGCTGACGGGTGCTGATCAGTGGCCCGATTTCATTATCGGCGTCGCGTTTGCTGGCGAAGCGCAGGCTGCTGACCGCAGCGCCGAGCTCAGCGACGAGTGTGTCGTGGATGCCGGCCTGCGCGTAGATGCGGCACGCGGCCGTGCAGTCCTGGCCGGCGTTGTAATAGCCATACGTGCGCACGCCCTCGATCACGGCGGCGATATCGGCATCGTTGCAGACGATCACCGGAGCCTTGCCGCCCAACTCCAGATGAGTGCGTTTGAGCGTCCGGGCGGCGGCCTGAAGGATTTTCTGGCCGGTGACGATATCGCCGGTCAGCGAGACCATGCGCACTTTCGGGTGGCTGACCAGATGGCTGCCGACCCCTTCGCCACCGCCACAGACGATGTTGATGACCCCGGCGGGTAATAACTGCGCGAGCATCGGCGCCAGCGCGAGAATCGATAACGGCGTGTGTTCCGACGGCTTGAACACCAGCGTATTGCCTGCCGCCAGCGCTGGCGCGATCTTCCAGGCAGCCATCATGATCGGGTAGTTCCAGGGCGCGATCGAGGCGACCACGCCAATCGGATCGCGCCTCACCATGCTGGTATAGCCCGGCAGGTATTCGCCGGACAACTGGCCGGTCTGACAACGTACAGCGCCGGCGAAGAAGCGGAACACATCGACCGTGGCGCTCAGGTCGTCCTGGCGCGCCAGGTGCAACGGTTTGCCGCAATTGAGCGATTCGAGTGCCGCAAGCGCGTCGGCGTTGCGTTCGATGGCGTCGGCAATGCCGAGCAGCAGATTCGCACGTTGCTGGGGCGTCGTGCGTGACCAACCGGCAAAGGCGCGGTGAGCGGCAAGAATCGCCTGTTCGACCTGCTCGGTGCTGGCCTCCGCAATGTGAGTCAGCACTTCGCCAGTGGCGGGATTGAGGATCGGCTCGACGAACCCCTGACCCGCCACCAGCTCTCCGTCGATGAGCAACGAGGTGAGCACTTGTGGCGTTGCGGAGTGCGGGGTCGGTGCGCCGGCCATGGTTCGAGCTTCCTTGTATCGATGCTTGTCATTGATGGCCTGAACCAGACTGTTGATGTCGGGCGCAACGCTGAGCCTTGTGGAGCGAATTCAAAAAAGCTGTATCTGCCGCGCTGTCTCTATCAGCTGATGATCACCCGCCGTGGCGCGCCGCAAAACCCGGAAACAACTCCGTTCCCAAGCCTCAGAGACTAGTGCCGCATCGAGAGCGCGACAAATTCTAAATACTGAATGCAGCGTTCGATTAAATAGATGGCCTGCGTCCCGGATGCGGCTGTTCACGTGCCACGCTGAGGAATGGGTCGACCAGTGAGGGGCGCGCCGTGCCACGCCGCCATGCCAGGCCCACGTCCAGCGTCTGCGTCAGGTCGGCGATCGGTCGGGCTTCGATAATGTCGCCCTCCAGCGACCACGGACGATAGGTCATGTCCGGCTGAATCGAGACGCCGAGGCCGGCGGCCACAAGACTGCGAACGGCCTCGGTGGAAGCCGTGCGCAGACTCACATTGGGCTGAAGTCCGGCGCGGGACCATATTCGCTGTGCGTTCACGCCCATTTCATCCACGTTCAGCTGAATGAGCGGCTCGCGGGCGACGTCGGCAAGATTGATGTTGTCGTGCTCCAGCAGCGGATGTTGAGCGGGCAGCCACAGACGATGAGGCGAATGGGTCAGCACCTCGGTCTGCAACGCGTGGCGGTCTTCCAGATTGGACAGAATCAGCACGCCGACGTCGATTTCACCACTGACCAGCAGATGCTCGATGTAGGGCCGTTCGTCTTCCATCACGCGCAGGTCGACGTTGGGGTACGCCCGCTGAAAGCGCGTCAGCAGGTCCGCCAGATAGTAGCCGGCGACCAGGCTGGTGACGCCGATGACCAATTGCCCGGCCACTTGATCGGCGCTGTGTTGCAGGCTGCGTTTGGCGTTCTCCACCGTCGCGAGGATCAGATGCGCCTGACGCAGAAACTGATGCCCCTGATGGGTCAGGGTCATGCCTTTTGCGTGTCGGCTGAAGAGGCTGACGCCGATGTCTTCTTCCAGTTGCTGGATCGCCAGGGTCAGCGTCGATTGAGAAATGAACACCGCCTGCGCTGCGGCCGAGATCGAGCCGGTTTCCGCAACGGCGATGAAGTGGCGAATCTGGCGCAGCGTCATCATGGCGATCAGCTCATTCGTTTTTTCAGGCGTTCGGCACTGTATATCGTTTTTCCCGATGGTCGCCTAGCGGCTGAGGAACTCGTTGCAACATTCAGAAGCACAGCGGCTGCTCGGGCGTAGCCGACTTCCTCTTACTCTGCGAGCTGATTCCTTTTTGTCTCATCTACCGAGGTGGATTCATGAACACGCGAGGCTTGCTCGATCAATTGTTGAAATCCGGTCAGGACCTGCTGCAGAACAAGGCGTCCGGTGTGCAGGGCAAAGGCACGCAAGGGGGTGTTGGCGACCTGTTGGGTAAAGTGGGCGGCGGCAATCTGGGCGGATTGCTTTCCGGGGCCGGTGGCGGCGCGCTGGCAGCCGGTGCGATGGGTTTGTTGCTGGGCAACAAAAGCGCTCGCAAAATCGGCGGCAAGGCGTTGACTTACGGTGGTCTGGCGGCGTTGGGCTTACTGGCCTACAAGGCGTATGGCAACTGGCAGGCCAGTCAGGGCATGGCCCAGTCTGCTGCGCCGCAGACAGTCGACCGCGTTCCGCCCGCGCAGGTCGAGCAGCACAGTGAGGCGATTCTGCGAGCCCTCGTCGCGGCGGCCAAGGCCGACGGGCATGTGGACGAGCGCGAACGCGAGCTCATCGAAGGCGAGTTCACCCGCATCACCGGTGACAGCGAATTGCAGCACTGGCTGCACGCCGAGTTGAACAAGCCTCTGGATCCGGTCGACGTCGCCCGGTCCGCGCGCACGCCAGAGATCGCTGCCGAGATGTATTTGGCCAGCGTCATGATGGTCGACGAAGAGCACTTCATGGAGCGCGCTTATCTGGATGAGTTGGCCAAACAATTGAAACTCCCACCTGAGCTGAAGACCGAGCTGGAGGTTCAGGTGCGCCAGGCGCAGTAATCCGCATCTATCAAGCGCCGTTGTTGCAGGCGCGCGCGGGGTCGCAGCCGGATTCCGGACAAATGCCGGTTGTCCTTCCGGAGACCGGCTGGCCCAGCGCGATCGCAACATGTGCAAGCACTTCGGGTAATGCCTTTCTCATTGCCATCAAGCAATTTCCCCACACGCCGATAGCCTGTCAGATATTTCCCTAATATCTGTGCGTTTTTGCGTTATCTATGTCGGAAACAGCCCAGTTAATTGGTAGGTCACTAGGCTATACTCCGCTCGCTTTGGGCCGTTCGTCGGTCCGCTTCTTGAACCCGGTTTTGCCGGTGTTGAACTCTTGAGGGCTGACTGTGAAGAACTGGACATTGCGTCAACGTATCTTGGCGAGCTTCGCTGTAATCATCGCCATCATGCTGCTGATGGTGGTCGTGTCGTACACCCGGCTGCTCTCGATCCAGAACAGTGAAGAGGCGGTTGGCGAAGATGCATTGCCGGGGGTGTATTTCAGTACGTTGGTGCGCAGCGCCTGGGGTGAAAGTTATATTCGCACGCTCGAATTGATCGGTGAAGGCAAAGCGCGTGAGTTGACCCGCGCCGAGCAAGATCAGTACATCGACTTCGAAAACCGCCTGCAAAGCCAGATCGACGGCTACAAGAAGACCATCTTCGACGACACCGATCGCAACAACTTCGGGGTCTTCGAGAAACAGCGAGAAACGTATGCGCGGCTGTTGAGCGACGTGCTCAAGTCGTATCAGTCCGGCGATTACGCCACCGCCCGCACCGTATTCTATGGACAGGTCAATCCGATCTGGCTTCAGGGCCGCAAGCAACTCAATGACCTCATCGTTGCCAACAAGGCCGTGGCCGATCAGGCGACCGCCAATATCTCGTCTGCCGTTCTGACCGCGAAAATCAGCATGGGCATCTCCCTGGTGGTCGCCATTCTGGCCGCTGTTGCCTGTGGCCTGCTGCTGATGCGCACGATTCTGGCGCCGATGAACCGCATCGTGCGGATTCTCGAAACCATGCGCACCGGCGATCTCAGCAGCCGTCTGACGCTGGATCGCAATGACGAATTCGGCTCGGTGCAGACCGGATTCAACGACATGGTCACCGAACTGGCCGCGCTGGTTTCGCAGGCGCAGCGTTCGTCGGTGCAGGTCACGACCTCGGTCACTGAAATCGCCGCCACGTCAAAGCAGCAGCAGGCGACCGCCACCGAAACCGCGGCGACCACCACGGAAATCGGCGCGACCTCCCGTGAGATTGCCGCGACCTCGCGTGATCTGGTGCGCACCATGACCGAGGTGACATCGGCTGCCGATCAGGCATCCATTCTCGCCGGCTCCGGCCAGCAAGGCCTGGCGCGCATGGAAGAAACCATGCATTCGGTCATGGGCGCGGCCGATCTGGTGAATTCCAAGCTGGCGATCCTCAACGAGAAAGCCGGCAACATCAATCAGGTGGTGGTGACCATCGTCAAGGTGGCTGATCAGACTAACCTGCTGTCGCTCAACGCTGCGATCGAGGCTGAAAAAGCCGGCGAATACGGCCGTGGTTTTGCCGTGGTCGCTACCGAAGTGCGGCGTCTGGCTGACCAGACGGCCGTTGCCACCTACGACATCGAACAGATGGTTCGCGAGATCCAGTCGGCGGTGTCGGCAGGTGTGATGGGCATGGACAAGTTTTCCGAAGAAGTGCGTCGCGGCATGTTCGAAGTGACGCAGGTGGGCGAACAGCTCTCGCAGATCATTCATCAGGTCCAGGCCCTGGCGCCGCGCGTGCTGATGGTCAATGAAGGCATGCAGGCGCAGGCCACTGGCGCCGAACAGATCAATCAGGCGCTGGTGCAGCTGGGCGATGCCAGCAGCCAGACCGTCGAGTCGCTGCGTCAGGCCAGCTTTGCCATCGACGAGCTGAGCCAGGTGGCGGTCGGGCTGCGCAGCGGCGTGTCGCGTTTCAAGGTCTGAGTCCGGGCCATGATCGAGCATTCAGCCAAACGCAGCGCCGTGGTCGTGCCGAAAAACAAGCTGTTCCTGCTGTTTCGCATCGGCGCGGAACGCTACGCGCTGGAGGCCACGGCCGTCGCCGAAGTGCTGCCGCGTCTGGTGCTCAAGCCCATCGCTCATGCGCCGCACTGGGTGGCCGGCGTGTTCGCCCACCGTGGCGCGGTGGTGCCGGTGATTGACCTGAGTGCACTGACGTTCGGGCACGCGGCGCAGTCGCGCACCAGTACCCGACTGGTGCTGGTGCACTACCGAGCGCATGCCGAACGTGCACCGCAGTGGCTCGGGCTGATTCTCGAACAGGCGACCGATACCTTGCGTTGCGCCCCGGACGAGTTCAAGCACTACGGCCTGGACAATCGTCAGGCGCCGTATCTTGGGCCGGTTCGCGAAGATGAGCTCGGCTTGCTGCAGTGGATTCGCGTGGAGGATCTGCTCAGCGATGCGGTGCGCGAATTGCTGTTTCCGGAAACGCCCCTGAGCCTCGAACCATTTGAGGACGCGCCATGAGCAGCGACGCACGCTTCTTCGCGTTCCTCAAGGATCGTATCGGGCTGGACGTCGCGTCGGTGGGCGAGGCGATCATCGAGCGCGCCGTGCGCCAGCGGTGCACCACTTCCCGGCTCGACGGCCATGACGCTTACTGGCAACTGTTGCAGCGCTCGCCCGACGAACAACAGGCGCTGATCGAAGCGGTGATTGTCCCGGAGACCTGGTTTTTCCGGTATCCGGAATCCTTCGCCACCCTGGGCAAACTCGCCAGTGCGCGTCTGGAACAGCTCGGCGGCGTCCGGCCGCTGCGCATCCTGAGCCTGCCGTGTTCGACGGGCGAGGAGCCTTATTCCATCGCCATGGCCTTGTTCGACGCCGGTTTGCAGGCGGCGCAGTTCAAGGTCGAAGCCATCGACATCAGCCCGCTTTCGATCCAGCGCGCGCGTCGAGGCGTGTATGGCAAAAATTCATTTCGTGGTGAGCGGCTGACCTTCCGCGAGCGCTATTTCGATCCGGTCGAGGACGGCTTCCGTCTGCAGGACCGGGTGCGCGAGCAAGTGGTGTTTCAGCCCGGCAATCTGCTGGATCCGACCTTGCTGGTGGCACAGTCGGCATACGATTTCGTGTTCTGCCGCAACCTGCTGATCTACTTCGATGTCGACACCCAGCGCCAGGGTTTTGAAGCGCTCAAGCGCATGACCCGCGACGACGGCGTGCTGTTTATCGGTCCTGCCGAGGGCAGCCTGTTGGGGCGCATGGGCATGGTGTCGATCGGTATCGCGCAGTCCTTTGCGTTCCGACGCCGCGATGACGCGAGCCCCGAACCGCTGGCCATCGTTGCCGCGCCTGCACGACCGCCGCTGCCGGCGGAACCGCCTGCGCGCGTTGCCAGACCTGTCATGCCTGCCGCGCGCAGTCAGAGCACCCTCAAGCCATTCGCGCCGTTGTCGCCCGCCCGACCCGCTGACGTTCAGTCGCCCGGGAACAGCGAGGCCGCAGCCTTGCTGGGCAGCATTGCGGCGCTGGCCAATGAAGGCCGCACGGCCGAAGCCAAAGCCGCTTGCGAGCAGTACCTCAGGCGTCATGAGCCCATCGCGGCGGTGTTTTACTGGCAAGGCCTGCTCAGTGAGGTGACCGGCGAGGCGGCCGCAGCCCAGCGTTTCTACCGCAAAGCGCTGTACCTGCAGCCGCAGCACCCCGAAGCACTGGCGCAACTGGCCGCGTTGCTGGCCGCTCAGGGTGACAGCGCCGGGGCGCGTCGCTTGCAGGAACGCGCCGCGCGGGGCGTGAATAAAGAAGGACACAATCGATGAGCGGCGTACACACAGAGCTGGTCAGCGACGACGCACAGGCCATCGACGACTGCTGGAACCGTATCGGCATTCATGGCGACCGGTCCTGCCCGCTGCTGGTGGAGCATATTCACTGCCGCAACTGCTCGGTGTATTCGGCGGCCGCCACACGCCTGCTGGACCGCTACGCGCTGGCGCAGGAACAACGGGTGTCGATGCACAGCGAGGAGCTGGCAAGCGACGTCAAGACCCGCTCCATCGTGGTCTTCCGGCTGGGCGAGGAGTGGCTCGGCCTGCCGACGCGCTGCCTGGTCGAAGTGTCTCCGGTGCAAGCGATCCACTCGCTGCCGCATCAACGCTCGCGCGCCTTGCTCGGCGTTGCCAATGTGCGTGGCGCGCTGGTGGCGTGCCTGTCGTTCGTCGAACTGCTGGGGCTGGATGCGTCTATCGCGCCCGCCGTCAACGCGCGGATCATGCCGCGCATGTTGATCGTCTCCGCCGAGGGCGGGCCCGTGGTGGTGCCGGTCGATGAGGTCGATGGCATTCATGCGATCGAGGCCCGTCTTCTGGATTCGGCATCGGCGCCGGCGCACAACGGCAATGCACGATTCACCCGTGGCGTGGTGCAGTGGAAAAACCGCAGCCTGCGCCTGCTGGACGAAGAACAACTGTTGTCGGCAGTGAACCGGAGCCTGACATGACGCCCGATCAGATGCGCGATGCCTCGTTGTTCGAACTGTTCACGCTGGAAGCCGAGGCGCAGACCCAAGTGCTCAGCGCAGGCCTGCTGGCACTCGAACGCAACCCGACTCAGGCCGATCAGCTGGAAGCCTGCATGCGCGCTGCCCACTCGCTCAAAGGCGCGGCACGTATTGTCGGGGTCGATGCGGGCGTCAGCGTTTCCCACGTCATGGAAGATTGCCTGGTCGGCGCCCAGGAAGGCCGTCTGCATCTGCAGGCCGAACACATCGACGCCTTGCTGATGGGCACCGATATGCTCATGCGCATCGCCACGCCGGGCGAAAGCAGCGTCGGCCAGGCCGATGTCGAGGGCTATGTGGCGCTGATGAACGCGCTGGTCGATCCCGGCGCGGTCAGCAAGCCCGCCATTGCCCCGGCGCCTGCGCCGTCGATGGAAGACCTGCTGCTGGCCAATGCCCAGTCGCTGGTGTCCTCGGTGCAGTCCGCGCATGGGCCGGCACCGGTCGAGCCGCCCGCCGCGCCCGTTGCACCGATGACCCCGGCTGAAGCCGAAGTCGAATCATCACCGAAGGCGGAGCGGCGCAACGAGCGCCGCGTCGCCGAAGGTGGGGAGCGCGTCCTGCGAGTGACTGCGGAACGCTTGAATAACCTGCTGGACCTGTCGAGCAAGTCGCTGGTCGAGACCCAGCGGCTCAAGCCTTATCTGACCGCCATGCAGCGGGTCAAACGGTCGCAGAGCGGGGCGAGCCGGGCGCTGGACAATCTCGAAGCGCTGCTCGACGCCAACGTCGATCCGGACGCGCAGAAGGCGCTGGACGAAGCGCGGCGCATGCTCAGCGAAGCGCAGCATCTGCTCATTCAGCAAACCGCCGACCTCGACGAATTTGGCTGGCAGGCGTCACAGCGCGCGCAATTGCTCTACGACACCGCGCTGGCGTGCCGCATGCGTCCGTTTGCCGACGTGCTGACCGGGCAAGCGCGGATGGTCCGTGATCTGGGCCGCTCGCTGGGCAAGCAGGTGCGGCTGCAGATCGAAGGCGAGAAGACTCAGGTCGATCGCGATGTCCTGGAAAAGCTCGAAGCGCCACTCACCCATTTGCTGCGCAACGCCGTGGATCACGGCATCGAATTGCCCGAACAGCGTATTGCCAGCGGCAAGCCCGCCGAGGGCCTGATCCAGCTCAAGGCCTCGCATCAGGCCGGTCTGCTTGTCGTCGAGCTGATCGACGATGGCGCCGGTGTCGATCTAGAGCGCCTGCGTCGCAGCATCATCGAGCGCAAGTTGTCGCCGGCCGAAACCGCAGCGCAGTTGAGCGAGGAAGAACTGCTGAGCTTCCTGTTCCTGCCCGGCTTCAGCATGCGCGACAAGGTGACCGAAGTTTCGGGACGCGGCGTCGGTCTGGACGCCGTGCAACATATGGTTCGTCAGTTGCGCGGCGGCGTGGAGCTCGATCAGCGGGCAGGGGAAGGCAGCCGCTTCCATCTTGAAGTGCCGCTGACGCTGTCGGTGGTGCGCAGTCTGGTGGTTGAAGTGGGCGGCGAAGCCTACGCCTTTCCGCTGGCACACATCGAGCGCATGCGTGACGTGCAGGCCGACGAGATCGTGCAACTGGAAGGCCGTCAGCATTTCTGGCATGAAGAGCGCCATGTGGGGCTGGTCGCGGCCAGTCAGTTGCTCAACCGGCCAGCCGCCCAGCACAGCGAAGACGTGCTTAAAGTGGTGGTGATCCGCGAACGCGACGCGGTCTATGGCGTGGCCGTGGAGCGCTTCATCGGTGAGCGCACGCTGGTGGTGTTGCCGCTGGATCCTCGCCTGGGCAAGGTGCAGGATATCTCCGCCGGCGCGCTGCTGGACGACGGGTCGGCGGTGCTCATCATCGATGTCGAAGACATGCTGCGCTCCGTGGAAAAACTGCTCAATACCGGACGTCTCGAGCGCATCGACCGGCGCAATCGTCAGGCCGACAGCCAGGCGCGCAAGCGTGTGCTGGTGGTCGACGATTCGCTCACCGTGCGTGAGTTGGAGCGCAAGCTGCTGCTGGGGCGCGGCTATGAAGTCGCCGTCGCCGTGGATGGGATGGACGGCTGGAACGCGCTGCGTGCCGAAGATTTCGACCTGCTGATCACTGACATCGACATGCCGCGCATGGACGGTATCGAATTGGTCACTTTGCTGCGGCGTGACAGCCGGTTGCAGTCATTGCCCGTGATGGTGGTGTCGTACAAGGATCGAGAAGAAGATCGACGCCGAGGACTGGATGCCGGCGCCGACTATTATCTGGCCAAGGCCAGTTTCCACGACGATGCGCTGCTCGACGCCGTCGTTGAGTTGATAGGAGATGCGCAGGGATGAAAATCGCCATCGTCAACGACATGCCCATGGCCGTCGAGGCGTTGCGTCGGGCGCTGGCTTTCGAGCCGGCGCATCAGATTGTGTGGGTCGCCAGTAACGGGGCAGAGGCGGTCGAGCGTTGCGCCGAACTGACCCCGGACCTGATCCTGATGGATCTGATCATGCCGGTCATGGACGGCGTAGAGGCAACTCGACGTATCATGGCGGCAACGCCGTGCGCGATCGTGATCGTGACCGTGGACCGCGAGCAGAATGTTCACCGGGTTTTCGAGGCCATGGGGCATGGCGCGCTGGACGTGGTGGACACGCCCGCGATCGGTGCCGGTAACCCGAAGGATGCGGCCGCACCTTTGTTACGCAAGATACTTAATATAGGCTGGCTCATTGGCCAGCGTGACAGTCGCGTGCGTCAGGCGCCGCCCCCGTTGAGTGCATCCGCGCAGCGTCAGGGCCTGATCGCGATCGGATCGTCGGCGGGCGGGCCGGCGGCGCTGGAAGTGCTGCTCAAGGGCCTGCCGAAAGACTTTCCGGCGGCCATCGTGCTGGTGCAGCATGTGGATCAGGTGTTCGCGGCCGGCATGGCGCAGTGGTTGAGCAGCTCTTCGGGGCTTGCCGTCAGGCTGGCTCGCGATGGCGAGCCGCCGCAAGGTGGAACCGTACTGCTGGCCGGTACCAACCACCATATTCGTCTGTTGAAGAACGGCACGCTGGCCTATACCGCCGAGCCGGTGAACGAGATTTACAGGCCCTCGATCGATGTGTTCTTCGAGAGTGTGGCCAGCTATTGGAACGGTGACGCAGTGGGCGTTCTGTTGACTGGCATGGGACGTGATGGTGCCCAGGGGCTCAAGCTGATGCGTCAGCGGGGTTTTCTGACCATCGCCCAGAACCAGCAAAGTTGCGCGGTGTACGGCATGCCCAAAGCGGCAGCGGCCATCGATGCAGCCATGGAGATTCGCTCGCTGGACACGATTGCGCCTCGCTTGAAAGAGGTTTTCACCCAATGAATTTCCAGGTGATTTCACAGCCCGCCTGTGACCAGGAGACCCTGAATGCATGATTTGCAGCTGGACGAGATAAACGCCACGGACGAAAACGCTGCCATGGTGTTGCTGGTCGACGATCAGGCAATGATCGGCGAGGCAGTCCGGCGTGGGCTGGCGCACGAAGAAAACATCGACTTCCATTTTTGCGCCGATCCGCATCAGGCCATCGCCCAGGCGATCCAGATCAAGCCGACGGTCATTCTGCAGGACCTGGTCATGCCCGGTCTCGACGGCCTGACGCTGGTGCGCGAATACCGCAACAATCCTGCCACCCGCGACATCCCGATCATCGTCCTGTCGACCAAGGAAGACCCGCTGATCAAGAGCGCGGCCTTTGCTGCCGGGGCCAACGATTACCTGGTCAAGCTGCCGGACAACATCGAGCTGGTGGCGCGTATCCGCTATCACTCGCGCTCCTACATGACCCTGTTGCAGCGAGACGAAGCCTATCGCGCGTTGCGCGTCAGTCAGCAGCAGCTGCTGGACACCAACCTCGTCCTGCAACGGCTGATGAACTCCGATGGCCTGACCGGCCTGTCGAACCGTCGCCACTTCGATGAATACCTTGAGCTGGAATGGCGCCGGGCAACGCGTGAGCAGACGCAGCTGTCGCTGATGATGATCGATGTCGACTACTTCAAAATGTACAACGACAGCTTCGGTCACCTGGAAGGCGACGAAGCGCTGCGTCAGGTCGCCAAGGCCATCCGCGCCAGTTGCAGCCGGCCCTCGGACCTGCCTGCACGCTACGGTGGCGAAGAGTTCGCGCTGGTCTTGCCGAACACCTCGCCGGGCGGCGCGCGACTGCTGGCCGAAAAGCTGCGCCAGACCGTCGCCGCCATGAACATCCCGCACAACGCACCCACTCAGGGCTCGACCCTGACCGTGAGCATCGGCCTGTCCACCGTCGTTCCGCAGGTCGGCAGCCACAGCCGCCAGTTGATCCAGAGCGCCGACCAGGGACTGTATGCGGCCAAACACAACGGGCGTAATCAGGTGGCGGTGGGGTAAAAGACGCGTCGAGTGCCAGACTACCCCTGCAACCCCTGCCCAACGGACTGCCATCCCAAGGGCGGCTGGGGTATACTCGTCGGCTTTGAAAATTTCGCCTGCGAGTCCTGTCGACCATGGAAATCAATCCGATCCTGAACACCATCAAGGACCTGTCCGAGCGCTCCCAGTCCATTCGGGGGTATCTTTGACTACGATCACAAAAGTGATCGCCTGACCGAAGTCAACCGCGAGCTGGAAGACCCCAACGTCTGGAACAAACCCGAATACGCTCAGGCGCTGGGCCGCGAGCGTTCGACGCTGGCGCAGATCGTCGAAACCCTGGACGAAATGAGTTCCGGTCTGGCTGACGCCAAAGAACTGCTGGACATGGCCGTCGAAGAGAACGACGAAGGCACTGTCAATGACGTTGTCGAGCTGCTCGAAGGTCTCGAAGAATCCCTCGCCAAGCTCGAATTCCGCCGCATGTTCAGCGGCGAGATGGACCCCAACAACGCCTACCTGGACATCCAGGCCGGTTCCGGCGGCACCGAAGCGCAGGACTGGGCCAACATCCTGCTGCGCATGTACCTGCGCTGGGCCGACAAGCGTGGCTTCGATGCCACCATCATGGAGCTGTCCGAAGGCGAAGTCGCCGGCATCAAAGGCGCCACCGTGCACATCAAGGGCGAGTACGCCTTCGGCTGGCTGCGCACCGAGATCGGCGTGCACCGTCTGGTGCGCAAGAGCCCGTTCGACTCCGGCGCCCGTCGTCATACCTCGTTCTCGGCGGTGTTCGTTTCCCCCGAGATCGATGACCGCATCGAGATCGACATCAACCCGTCGGACCTGCGCATCGATACCTATCGTTCGTCCGGTGCCGGTGGTCAGCACGTCAACACCACCGACTCGGCGGTGCGTATCACCCACGTGCCGACCAACACCGTGGTCAGCTGCCAGAACGAGCGCTCCCAGCACGCGAACAAGGACACCGCCATGAAAATGCTGCGGGCCAAGTTGTACGAGCTGGAAATGCAGAAGCGCAACGCGGCGTCCCAGGCGCTGGAAGACACCAAGTCGGACATCGGCTGGGGTCACCAGATCCGCTCGTACGTCCTCGATGACTCGCGCATCAAGGACCTGCGTACCGGCGTTGAGCGCAGCGACTGCAATAAGGTGCTCGACGGCGACCTCGACGGTTACCTGGAAGCGAGCCTCAAGCAGGGGCTGTAATCGCGACACCACTGTTGCGGGCGCGGCGCGTTTCTACACGTGACCGCCCCGCGATCCCTTGCCCGTGGCAAGAAGCAACGAACCTGTGATGGAAAATCTAAAGACATGAGCGACCAACAACTCGACCCGCAAGCCCAGCAACAGGAAGAAAACACCCTGATCGCCCTGCGCAAGGAAAAGCTTGCTGCCGAGCGCGCCAAGGGTCAGGCCTTCCCGAACGACTTCCGCCGCGACAGCTACTGCAACGACCTGCAGAAGCAATACGCGGACAAGACCAAGGAAGAGCTGGCTGAGGCGGCGATCCCGGTCAAGGTTGCCGGTCGCATCATGCTCAACCGTGGCTCGTTCATGGTGATCCAGGACATGACCGGTCGCATTCAGGTCTACGTCAACCGCAAGACGCTGCCCGAGGAAACCCTGGCAGCCGTCAAGACCTGGGACCTGGGCGACATCATCGCCGCCGAAGGTACGCTGGCACGTTCCGGCAAAGGCGATCTTTACGTCGAGATGACCAGCGTTCGTCTGCTGACCAAATCGCTGCGTCCATTGCCCGACAAGCACCACGGCCTGACTGACACCGAGCAGCGCTACCGTCAGCGCTACGTCGACCTGATGGTCAACGAAGAAGTGCGCGAGACCTTTCGCGTGCGCTCGCAGGTCATCGCTCACATCCGCAGCTTCCTGATGAAGCGCGACTTCCTGGAAGTCGAAACGCCGATGCTGCAGACCATTCCTGGCGGTGCGGCGGCCAAGCCGTTCGAAACTCACCACAACGCGCTGGACATGGCCATGTTCCTGCGGATCGCCCCTGAGCTGTACCTCAAGCGTCTGGTCGTCGGCGGGTTCGAAAAGGTTTTCGAGATCAACCGCAACTTCCGTAACGAAGGCGTCTCGACCCGGCACAACCCGGAATTCACCATGTTGGAGTTCTATCAGGCCTACGCCGATTACGAAGACAACATGGACCTGACCGAGGAGCTGTTCCGCGAACTGGCGCAGCTGGTGCTGGGCACCACCGACGTTCCTTATGGCGACAAGGTGTTCCACTTCGGCGAGCCGTTTGCGCGTCTGTCGGTGTTCGATTCGATCCTCAAGTACAACCCGGACCTGACCGCTGACGACCTGAACGACATCGACAAGGCCCGCGCGATCGCCAAGAAAGCCGGCGCCAAGGTGCTGGGTTTCGAAGGCCTGGGCAAATTGCAGGTGATGATTTTCGAAGAACTGGTCGAGCACAAGCTGGAGCAGCCGCACTTCATCACTCAGTACCCGTTCGAAGTGTCGCCGCTGGCGCGCCGCAACGATGAAAACCCGAGCGTCACCGACCGCTTCGAGCTGTTCATCGGTGGTCGTGAAATCGCCAACGCCTACTCCGAGCTCAACGACGCGGAAGACCAGGCCGAGCGTTTCATGGCGCAGGTGGCCGACAAGGACGCGGGCGACGACGAAGCCATGCATTACGACGCTGACTTCGTCCGTGCGCTGGAGTACGGCATGCCGCCGACAGCGGGCGAGGGCATCGGTATCGACCGTCTGGTCATGCTGCTGACCAACTCGCCATCGATCCGCGACGTCATCCTGTTCCCGCACATGCGGCCGCAAGCCTGAGCGTTGTAAAACAAGCCGCCTGAGCAGGGCGGCTTTTTTTTTGTCTATTACAGTCACGCAGGCCAACGGTAGGAGCGTGGCTTGTCTCGCGATCGGCGACGCAGTCGTCGCAAAACCGGCGAATGCGGTGTATCAGGAAAACCGTGTGCTCAGGGTTTACGACGGGTTCCCCGCCGATCGCGGGACAAGCCAAGCTCCTACAGGCTCCGCGCCTGCTAGTCATTCAAAGAGGAAAACCTGTTGTGAATCGTATGATCGCTCACAAGGGAGCCGCTGGTCTTGCCACGGCAGTCGCGCAGAGTGTTCAGTATCAGGGCCGTAAGGCAAGTCGACAGGGCAGCGAACAGCGCCGGCAGCAGATCCTCGATGCCGCCATGCGCATCCTCATTCGCGAAGGCGTGCGCGCGGTACGCCATCGCGCCGTGGCGGCCGAGGCGCAAGTGCCGCTCTCGGCCACCACCTACTATTTCAAGGACATCGATGACTTGCTCACCGATGCCTTCGCCCAATACGTCGAGCGCAGCGCCGCCTACATGGCCAAGCTGTGGACCAACACCGAAACCCTGTTGCGCGAAATGGTCGCGCGCAATGACGGCAGCGCCGAGGCCCGCGCCCGGCTGGCGGATGAGATCGCCCGCATGACCATGGAGTACGTGCGTCATCAACTGCTGACCCGTCGCGATCAATTGATCGCTGAGCATGCGTTCCGTCTCGAAGCCCTCATCAACCCGCGTCTGGCGCCGCTGGTGGGCGCGCATCAGCAGATTCTGTTGCAAGGCAGCGCCCAGTTTCTCGAGGTCATGGGCTCGACTCAACCGCAACTGGATGCCCAAGTGTTGACGGGGCTTATCGGGCGGATGGAATATCAGGGTTTGCTTAACGGGCCTCAGCCCGACGCAGATGAAGAAATGCTCGCTATTCTTACTCGCCAGATGCATCTGGTTCTGGGCACCGCGAAGCCGTCGGCCGCCTGAAAACGCTTCATTCAAGGAGAACCCGATGAAAGTCTGGAGCGTGTTGCTCGCCTTGTCGTTCGCGCTGTTGAGCGGATGCCTGGTGACTTTCAAGGATCCGGTTCCATCCAGCGAAGCCGCGCCGCCCAAGCTGCTCGGCACCTGGACCAGCAAAAATGCCTGGGGCGAGCCGCTGGAGCTGGAGATCAGCCGCGCGGGCGTCAATCAGTACAGGGCGGTCAGTTATCGCAAGGGCGACCGCAAGAATCGGGACGAGTACACCTTCACCGTGTCGCGTCACGGCGGTCGCTGGTACATCTGCGGCCGGTTGCCTGAAAAGTACGGCTCCAACTACGTGATCGGTGGTTTCGACCTGGTCGACAACGACAACGATAATGCCGCCGACGAACTGGTGGTGTATGACCTGGACCTGGAGCGCATGCAGCAACTGGTCGAGCAGAAGGTTTTCGAGGGCCAGGCCATTGAAACCGAGAAAGGTGACGGCGTGCTGATCAGCACGTCCATGGACAAAGTATTTGCCTATCTGGATGACACCGCCAACTCCGATGTCTTCCTCAAGGCCGCGCAATATCAGCGCATGACCAAATAGCGCACCGGTAAAAAAGGGGTAGTGGGTGGACGAATACCAGCAGACGATTCGCACGTTGTCCGATCGTATCGTGTTGGCGCAGACGCCGATTCGCGTACTCGATGCGGTGAAGTGGGACGAGAGCATCCGCAAGAATTTCCTCGCTGCCAAAGGCAAGCAACTCCCTGAAATCGATCGTGCCTATTACGAGAACCGCCCGCTGGGATTCGACTCCGGCGCGTTGAAGCTGGAATTTCAGAATATCGAGCGCGACATCACCCGGCAGCTGGGGCAGTTCAACCCGGTCGGGCAGATCATGCGGCGCATGTGCAAGGAATACCGCATGGTGGTCCGCATGCTGGAGGCGCGCGGCACCCCGGACTTCGGGCTGATTTCTCAGGAGTTGTACGGCGCGGCCTCCGATGCCTTTCACGCCGGTGACCCGACCCTGGCCGACCTCGGCCTGATGCTGTCCGATTACCTGAACAACATCGCCGGGCGAGGCGATCTCAAGGATGAGCCCAAGATCCTGACCGCCAAGGACGCCGTGGCGATGCTGCAGAGTCGGCTCAATCGCACGTTTGGCGAGGCCGAGGAAACCATTCGTGTGTTCAAGTCCGACGGCATCGTTGCCGATGCGGCGGCGGGCGCCGATTACATCAAGATCCGCAGCGATGCGATGTTCAACGAGCGAGACGTGCGCGCGCTGGAGGTGCATGAAGGGCTGGTTCACGTGGGCACGACGCTGAACGGCCTGAATCAGCCCATCTGCACCTTCCTGGCCAAGGGCCCGCCCTCGTCGACGGTCACTCAGGAAGGGCTGGCGATTCTCATGGAAGTCATCGGGTTCGCGTCCTACCCCAGCCGCCTGCGCAAGCTCACTAACCGCACCCGGGCGATTCATATGGCCGAGGAAGGTGCGGATTTCCTCCAGGTGTTCGAGTTCTATCGCGAACAGGGCTTCGGCATGTCGGAAAGTTATGGCAATGCCAGCCGCGTTTTCCGTGGCTCTGTTCCTAATGGTCTGCCATTCACCAAGGACTTGTCCTACCTGAAGGGCTTCATCATGGTTTACAACTACATTCAGTTGGCCGTGAGGAAGGGCAAGCTGGAGCAGGTGCCGCTGCTGTTCTGTGGCAAAACCACGCTTGAGGACATGCGCACGCTGCGCCAGTTGGTGGACGAGGGCCTGGTGGTGCCGCCCAAATACCTGCCCGATCAGTTCCGCGACATGAATGCGTTGTCGGCCTGGATGTGCTTCTCCAACTTCCTGAACCATTTGAGCCTGGACCGGATCGAAGCGGATTACTCGAATATCCTGTAACGCGAGCGGTGCAGTGATGTCACTGACGCCTTCGCGAGCCAGTTCCCGCCCTTGAGCGTGTCACACAGTGGGCAGCCAGCTTGCGCGAAGACGTTCATTCACAGCTGAAAGATCAAGGATAAAATCCGTTTGAAGACCCTCGTCGCTCTGATCACGTTCGTCTGGCTCACCGGTTGCAGCGAACTGCTGTTCTACCCGGAGCGCGACGTCCCGCTGACCCCGGACAAGGCGCACCTGGCTTACCGTGATCTCACTCTCACCACTGCGGACGGCAAGAAGCTCAATGCCTGGTTCTTGCCGGTCAAAGAGGGCGTCGCCGTGAAAGGCACGGTGCTTCATCTGCACGGCAACGGCGGCAATATGTCGTGGCATCTGGGCGGCAGTTGGTGGCTGCCCGAGCAGGGCTACCAAGTGTTGCTGCTCGATTATCGGGGTTACGGCCATTCGGAAGGCGACCCCAGCCTGCCTGCGATCTATCAGGATATCGATGCCGCATTCGACTGGTTGAACACGGCGCCGCAGGTGCAGGGCAAGCCGCTGGTGGTGTTGGGGCAGAGTATCGGTGGGGCGCTGGGCGTGCATTATCTGGCCGAGCATCCTCAGCAACGGGCGCGGGTCAAGGCGCTGGTGCTCGATGGGGTGCCTGCCAGTTACCGCGAAGTCGCTCGCTACACGCTTGGCACGTCGTGGCTGACCTGGCCGTTCAAGCGGCCGCTGTCGTGGGTGATCCCCGATGGCGACAGCGCCATCAATGGCATCAGCCAGCTCAAGGGTACGCCGATGTTGCTGTTCCAGAGCCTGGACGACGCCCAGATTCCGCTGCACAACGGCATCAGTCTGTATCAGGCCGCACCGCCGCCGCGGGTCCTGCAACTCACGCGCGGGCCGCATGTACAGACCTTCGCCGATCCGACCTGGCGCGAAGTTATGGTGCGCTACCTGGATGACCCACAGCACTTCAACGGCCTGCGTCGTCTGGCCGAAGTCCCCGATTACCCTGACCCGCAGGCAAATCTCAAGCCTTCTGCGGCATCGCCAACGCCGTCGGCAGAGTCTGCGCGATGACTGAGGAGCGCAACGCGATCCCGCAGATCCTGACAGGAATCGGCTGCATCTTTCTGACAGTAGGAACGCTCTGGTACTACGGCTATCTGCACTTCGCCCGGCCTGAGGACGCGTTGCGGCTGAGCGAATTCACCATGCTCAAGACCCTTCCAGGGCAGGACTACAAAGTCGCCCTGGAACCAGCGCCCCAGGTCGCCCAGTGCATCGACGGGGTGATGGTGTTGTTCGATACCGAGCAGAAAGGGCTGACGGGCGTGCTGGTGAACGAACGCAAACAAGCCGTGAGATGCATGGGGCAGGAGACGCCGCAGAAGCTGCAGTGACGCATCATTGGCCAATCCTCCGGCGTGATATGTGGTCGACGCCCCGTCTGTAGGCGCGCGCTTGCCCGCGATCTGGCGCACAGCGGCAGCAGAACCGGCACCGCAAATCACGCACACAAAAAAAGGCCCCGTCTGCATTCGCAAACGGGGCCTTCTGACTTACAGCGGCTAATCCATCACCGCGCCCAGCGTATCACTGCATCGAAGAACGCGGTGCTACTGGCTGGTTGTCGTTGGAAATGGTCACTTCCACGCGACGGTTCATGGCGCGACCCGACGCGCTGGCGTTATCGGCAACCGGGTATTCCTTGCCGTAGCCCTGAGCCACAACGCGGTCCATGCTCACGCCCATCTTGATCAGCGCCATGCGCACCGAATCAGCGCGGCGCTCGGACAGCGACTGGTTGTAAGTGGCGGAGCCGGTGCTGTCGGTGTAACCCTCGACGATCACTTTGCGATCAGGGTTTTCCTGGAGGAACTGCGCCAGCTTGTTAACGTTCACCAGACCTGCGGATTTCAGTTCAGCCTTGTTCAGGTCAAACAGTACGTCGCCGAAGGTTACCAGCGTGCCGCGTTCAGTCTGCTTGGCGTTCAGGCTGTTCTGCAGTTGCTTGATCTGCGCATCGCGGGCGTCCAGACGAGCTTGAGCGCGTTGGGCGGCGGCGTTTTTCAGATCGTTTTCAGCAGTCTTCAGGTTGATGGTCTGCTTGGCCAGCTCAACGCGCTGGTTGGTCAGATAGGCCAGTTGGTCGACTTTTTTCTCGTCATCGTGGTTGCGATACGCGGAGTCGGCCTTGTCGAGCCATTCGCTGGCATCTTTGGTTTCCAGCGCCGCCAGCTCGGTGGATTTAGGATTGCTTTGCAGCGCGGAGTAGTTGGTGCGGGCTTGTTCCAGGTTCACGTTAGGTTGCGAGGAGCACGCAGCCAGACCAACGCTCAGAGCCAGCAGGGCAGGAATAAGTACTTGTTTACGCATAATATTTTCGTCCTTTAAATCAATGGCCAATGCTTGAAGTGCGTGGGATTACTGGCTGACCGGCTGAGCCTGGCGCAGACCTTCTTCACGCAATTCGTTGACGCCCTGACGAGCATCCTGCACTGCTTTCTGAGCCTTGGCGGCCTGGGCCTTACGCTCGGCTACACGGGCATCCCACTCAGCTTGCTCGGCATATTTACGAGCTTCGTCGTATTTCTTTTCCTGCATGAACAGCTCGGCCTGTTTGAATTTGTCTTGTGCCGATTTCATTTCGACTGCTGCGTATTCGGTGCCGCCTGCGCTGACTGCAGCATTCACTGCAGATTGGGTCACTGCGTACTGCTCGCTTGGAGGATTGCCTGCGCAACCGGCCAGAAGGAAGCTGGTACCCAGTGCCAGCGCGGCCAGTTTCAGCCCGCGCAGGCCGTTGAACGTGGTTTTGGCAGTGCTGGTATTCATGGTGATCAACTCCATTGTGTAACTCCTGAAAACTAGGTTATTTCCATTCAGCGGTGAGCCTGTGCGGATGGATGGCAGGGCCTGAAATCCGCTGCCATCTGTCGGCTTTTTCTGTAATGGCTAACTGCTCCGACCTGTGCGATTTTTGAATAGTTCAGACAATTTGCTTCTCAAACCCGGTAGCTTTGTTACTCGGTGTAAGTTTGACGCTGAAAAATTGGCGCACAAAAACGCACGTCACGCCCGGCATTGCTGGTCGGCGTGCGCTTTGAAAGGTGTCTGAAAACGACGTCGTGATCAGTGCTGCGGAGTGTCCTGCTGTTCGGACAAATCTTCGAGATGACGACGCGACAAGGCAAGAAAACGAGGTGTCGGGCCGACGTCCTCATACAACGGATCGCCTTCCTCGTCGGTCGCGACGACGTGTTGACCCTGGACATACGGAAAGCTTTCTTCCAGCTCTTCCAGCGCGGCGCCGATCAGCTCGCCGAGCAATTCTTCAGGTGTGCGCTTGGGGTACATTTCGGCAATCGCCGCCAGGCGTGCCGCCGCTTCGACGTCCAGGTGAATCGCATAGCCGGTTTTGGTCAGGCGACCCTTGGCGGTCTGTTCCCAGTGTTTTGCGAGCTCGCGGATTTTCATAAAGACCTCTTCGTAGACCCGCGTGGTGGCGGGCTCAGGCGAGTGATCGAGCCTTCGTGAGGCTCGCTGATGAGACTAGCTTGCTGCGGGCAGAAATCAGGCAAAGGGTTGCTTCTGTGCACGAAATTGTCGCTCTATACACAAAGATAGAGACAAAACAGGCGAGGGCGTTCAGTTCGGGGCGTCCGGATCGAGTCGCGACAGAATAAAAAACGCTGAAGGAGAAGGCTGGATGGCAGACATCGACGCACGATTGCGCGAGGACGTTCACCTGTTGGGTGAGCTGTTGGGCAACACCATTCGTGATCAGCACGGAGCTAATTTTCTCGAGAAGATCGAGCGTATTCGCAAGAGCGCCAAGGCCGGGCGGCATGGCTCCACTCAAAGCACCGAGCAGCTGAGCTCCAATCTGGAGAGCCTGAGCGAAGATGAGTTGCTGCCCGTGGCGCGGGCGTTCAACCAGTTTCTCAACCTCGCCAACATCGCCGAGCAGTATCAACTCATTCATCGTCGCGACGACAGCAAGCCGCAACCCTTCGAGTCTCGGGTATTGCCTGAGCTGCTGGAGCGTCTGAAGCAATCCGGGCACGGGCAGGAAGCGCTGGCGCGGCAGTTGGGCAAGCTGGAGATCGAACTGGTCCTCACGGCTCATCCGACCGAAGTCGCGCGCCGGACCCTCATTCAGAAGTACGACGCCATTGCCGCTCAGCTCGCAGCGCTCGACCATCGCGATCTGAACCGGCTGGAGCGCGAGCAGATCACCGAGCGCCTGCAACGATTGATCGCCGAAGCGTGGCACACCGAGGAAATCCGGCGCGTGCGCCCAACGCCGGTGGATGAGGCGAAGTGGGGATTTGCGGTCATCGAGAACTCGCTCTGGCAGGCCATCCCCAATTACCTGCGCAAGGCCGACCATGCGCTGTATGCCGCCACGGGGCTGCATCTTCCACTTGAAGCCGCGCCCATCCGTTTCGCGTCCTGGATGGGTGGCGACCGCGACGGCAACCCCAACGTCACCGCGGCGGTAACCCGCGAAGTCCTGCTGCTGGCACGCTGGATGGCGGCGGATCTTTACCTGCGCGATGTCGACCAACTGGCCGCAGAGCTGTCGATGCAGCAGGCCAGCCCTGCATTGATGGCGGTCGCCGGAGACAGCGCAGAACCCTATCGCAGCGTGTTGAAAAAACTGCGCGAACGTCTTCGCGCCACACGTAACTGGGCCCATGCATCATTGAGCGTGACGCAGCCAGCGCCTGAGGGCGTGCTGCACGACAATCGCGAATTACTCGAGCCGTTGCAGCTGTGCTTTCAGTCGCTGCATGAGTGCGGAATGGGCGTGATTGCGGACGGTCCGTTGCTCGATTGCCTTCGTCGCGCAGTCACCTTCGGGCTGTTTCTGGTCAAGCTCGACGTGCGTCAGGATTCGACGCGTCACAGCGCAGCCATGACCGAGATCACCAGCTATCTGGGCCTGGGGCGTTACAACGAGTGGGACGAAGAGACGCGCATCGACTTTCTCCTGCGTGAACTGAGCAACAAGCGGCCGCTGCTTCCGGGGCATTTCAAACCGGCCGATGACACCGCAGAAGTGCTCGCCACCTGCCGTGAAGTGGCTGCTGCGCCCGCGGCGTCGCTGGGGTCGTACGTGATTTCCATGGCAGGCGCGGCTTCCGACGTGCTCGCCGTTCAACTGCTGCTCAAAGAGGCCGGGTTGCAGCGGCCAATGCGCGTTGTGCCTTTGTTCGAAACCCTCGCTGACCTCGACAACGCCGGCCCGGTGATCGAGCATCTGCTTAGCCTGCCAGGCTATCGCCTGCGGCTGCATGGCCCGCAGGAAGTCATGATCGGCTATTCCGATTCCGCCAAGGACGCAGGCACCACTGCTGCGGCGTGGGCACAGTATCGGGCGCAGGAAAAACTGGTGGAGATCTGTCGCGCGCAGGAAGTCGAACTGCTGCTGTTCCATGGTCGTGGCGGCACGGTTGGACGTGGCGGCGGCCCGGCTCACGCGGCGATCCTGTCGCAGCCACCGGGCTCGGTCGCCGGTCGTTTCCGCACCACGGAACAGGGCGAGATGATTCGCTTCAAGTTCGGCCTGCCCGACATCGCCGAGCAGAACCTCAACCTCTATCTGGCCGCGGTGCTCGAGGCGACATTGCAGCCGCCGCCTTTGCCGGAGCCCGCCTGGCGGCAGGTGATGGATGAACTGGCGGCGGACGGCGTCGCTGCCTACCGCGCCGTGGTGCGCGAACATCCGGAGTTCGTCGAATATTTCCGCCAGGCCACACCTGAGCAGGAGCTCGGACGTCTGCCGCTCGGCAGTCGCCCGGCCAAGCGTCGCGAAGGCGGTGTTGAAAGCCTGCGCGCAATTCCGTGGATCTTCGCCTGGACTCAGACTCGCCTGATGCTGCCCGCCTGGCTGGGCTGGGAAGATGCGCTGCGCAAGGCGCTCGACCGTGGTCAGGGCGAATTGCTCGCACAGATGCGTGAGCAGTGGCCGTTCTTCCGCACGCGTATCGACATGCTGGAAATGGTGCTGGCCAAAGCGGACAGCGACATTGCGCAGCTCTATGACGAGCGTCTGGTCGAGCCAGGCCTGCAGCATTTGGGTGCGCATTTACGCGACCTATTGTCGCAGGCTTGCCAAGTGGTGCTCGGCCTGACCGGTCAGTCGCAGTTGCTGGCCCACAGCCCCGAGACGCTGGAGTTCATCAGCCTGCGCAATACTTACCTCGATCCCCTTCATCTATTGCAGGCCGAATTGCTGGCGCGTTCCCGCAGCCAGGAGGCGACTCTGGACAGTCCTCTGGTACAGGCGCTGCTGGTGTCTGTCGCGGGTATTGCCGCCGGATTGCGCAATACGGGCTGACGCGACTTTTCGTACGCGGGTGAGGGCGACGGCCTTCATCTCGCGGCGCCTGTCAGATCGGAAACGCTGCGCATCGGCGAAGTTGCACCGGGTCTTACCAACGCAGCGATCGTTGCCAAGCTACTGGTTTCTCGCGGGTTGCTGCGACTTTCGGCGTCTTGTGCGGCATGAATCGGCTGTGTATCTTGATCAGCCTTTGGCCGTTGGGTCAGTAAATCTTTTTTAAGTGATTGGCCCCATTTAGGCGAATCCGACGAAATCTCTATAAAAATTGAGGAGCACAACAATGCGCGTGATTCTGCTGGGAGCTCCCGGGGCCGGTAAAGGTACTCAGGCTACGTTCATCACCAAGAAATTCGGCATCCCGCAAATCTCGACCGGGGACATGCTGCGTGCAGCGGTCAAGGCGGGCACCGAACTGGGTCTGAAGGCCAAAAGCGTCATGGACAGCGGCGGTCTGGTTTCCGATGACCTGATCATTGGTCTGATCAAGGATCGCCTGTCTCAACCCGACTGCGCCAATGGCTGCCTGTTCGACGGTTTTCCACGCACCATCCCTCAGGCAGAAGCCCTGAAGAATGCTGGCTTGGCGATCGATCACGTGGTCGAAATCAAAGTCGACGACGAAGAAATCGTCCAGCGCATTTCCGGCCGTCGTGTGCACGAAGGTTCGGGTCGCGTTTACCACACGACATTCAACCCGCCGAAAGTAGCCGGCGTGGATGATGTCACTGGCGAGCCGCTGGTTCAGCGCAAGGATGACGTCGAAGAAACCGTTCGCCATCGTCTGTCGGTCTATCACGCGCAGACCGAGCCGCTGGTTGAGTTCTACAAGAAGCTGCAAGCCACCGATGGCACGCCGAAGTTCAGCAGTATCGAAGGCGTCGGTTCGGTGGAAGCAATCACCGCCAAGGTGAACGAAGCACTGGGCTGATCCCTCGATCGACACAGTGAACGACGGCCCGCTTGCGGGCCGTTGTTGTTTATAATGCGGCACCTTTTCCTGAAACCCTCCTTCGCATAACCGTGGAAACCCCGATGACGACCTTGCTGGCCCTGGACACCGCCACTGAAGCCTGCTCTGTCGCTTTGCTGCACGACGGCAAAGTGTTGAGCCACTACGAGGTGATCCCGCGCCTGCATGCGCAAAAACTGTTGCCGATGATCAAGGAACTGCTGGCGCAGGCCGGTATCGGGTTGTCGGCGCTTGACGCCATTGCATTCGGCCGTGGGCCGGGTGCCTTCACCGGCGTCCGCATCGCCATCGGCGTGGTGCAGGGGCTCGCGTTCGGCCTTGATCGTCCGGTCTTGCCGGTCTCCAATCTGGCGGTGCTGGCGCAACGCGCCTACCGCGAACACGGTGCAACGCAGGTTGCGGCGGCTATCGATGCGCGCATGGACGAAGTGTATTGGGGCTGCTATCGCGAATCAGCCGGCGAGATGCGTCTGGCAGGCGAGGAAGCGGTCATGCCGCCCGAGCAGGCGGCGCTGCCGCTCGATGCTTCGGGCCAGTGGTTTGGCGCGGGCACAGGCTGGGGCTACGCATCACGAATTCCCGTGAGTTTGTCGGGACAGGACGCCAGCATGCTCCCGCATGCCGAAGATCTGCTGACGCTGGCGGCGTTCGCCTGGCAGCGCGGCGAGGCCATCGTTGCCGATGATGCACAACCTGTTTATCTGCGCGACAAAGTTGCGACCCCGAAGGCGCGCTGAAGCCGCGCGCATTCGGGAAATGGGGGATCTTCTGCGGCTGGAGGCAGGCTCCGCACACGCCTCGGATCGAGTGCGATAACCTGCGTTGTTCAATCGGTAAACACGCAGGATCTGCGACTCAAGTCACAACAATCACTACCGTTCGGCGACAAAACGGCATTTTCTGCCCGGTGGCTTTAAACGTTTTGTAATAACTGTGGTCTAGTTATCGTTCGCGAGTTTGCTTCAGGGCGCTTCGTGAGATTAAATTGCCACTATATAACGCCGAGTAAGCATGATGCGAATCACCGGTCCGTCACAACGTTCGTACACGATAAAGCGCAAGCCTCGGAAAGGCTCTGCAACGGTCGACAGCACTTTCGAGGAAGTGATAGACGACGTTGAAGTGATCCCGCAATCGGCTCGGCGTCAGACCGGCAACACGGCCAATGTGCCAGCTCGTCAGCAGGACATCATCTTCCCGCGCGCCATGAGCACCCGTGTCGCCCACGCGCTGAGCAGCTACCTGACGACTTCCACCTTCGTCGACTGGGATCTTGAAGTCTCGGGGCTTGACCTTCACGTTTGAACGTCGTCAATCCGCCTTACTACATCGGTTGTCCGTCCTGGAGTGAAAACGCCTGGCGCCGATCGTTGTATCCCGAAGATGCCCGCAGCACTGAATTCCTCCATCTCTATGCGCAGGTCTTCAACGCCGTTGAGGGCAACACCACGTTTTACGCACGCCCCGCGCCTGCGACCGTCGAGCGCTGGGTACAGGCGCAGCCTGAGCATTTTCGCTTTACCGCCAAATTTCCCCGTGAAATAAGCCATGGCGGCGACCTGCGTGAACACTTGGGCGCTGCCGAAGATTTCCTGCAACTCCTCGCGCCGATGGGGCCGCGTGTCCAGCCGCTTTGGCTGCAGCTGCCAGCAACCTTCACGCCCGACCGCCTGGGCGAACTCGCCGCCTTCATCGACACCTTCCAAGGCAGGCCGCTGGCGGTGGAAGTTCGCCACATGGCGTTCTTCAATAAGGGCGAGGAGGAGCGCCTGCTCAATCGGCTGCTTCTGGATGCCGGTGTCGAGCGCATCTGTCTGGACTCGCGGCCGTTGTTCAGCTGCATTTCCAGCGATCCGGCGGTGCTGCTCGCGCAGTCGAAAAAGCCAAAAGTCCCGGCACGTCCTGCCGCGTTCACCCTGTTCCCGCAGGTTCGCTTCATCGGTCATCCGCAGCTTGAGGCCAACGATGGCTTCGTTCGGCAATGGGCGCTGAAAGTCGCGGGCTGGATTGAAGAAGGGCGCACCCCGTATGTGTTTCTGCACACGCCCGACAACATTCGGGCCCCGGAACTGGCCCGGCGTTTTCATCAGCAGTTGACGACATTGCTGCCTGGCCTGCCGGCCCTGCCTGAACTGGATCGCGGTCCTGAGGTGGAGCAACTCGGCCTGCTTTGAGGTCGATACAGTGACGCTTTCCTGACCGGGATATCACACTGCATGCGCGGATCGACCCTGTTGCTGCTCCTCTTGCTGCTCTGCGCAACGCTGCTCGTGTCGGTCTGGCGCGGCTGGCTCCCGCTGCCGGATCGCTGGAACCCTTGGGCGCCGCTGAACGTGCGCAACGAGCCCAACCTGATGACCTCTTTCAAACTCTGGCGCCTGCAAGATGATCCGGCGTTGTGCGAACAGGCGTTACAAACGTCGACGCTGCGCTACGCACTTCAGGCTGACAGTGGCCCGCAGGCCAAATGTCCATTGAACAATGTTGTGCGTATCCAGGGCGGTGACGTGGCATTAAGCAGCAGTTTTCTGTCCAGCTGTCGTCTGGCCCTGGCCTACGCGCTGTTCGATCTCCACACGCTGCAACCTGCCGCTGAAAGGGTGTTCGGGCAACGGGTGAGTCAGGTCGATCATCTGGGCAGCTTCGCCTGCCGCAATGTCTACAACCGCAGCGAGGGCAGGCTCAGTCAGCATGCTTCTGCGAACGCGCTGGACATCGCAGGTTTTCGTCTGGCGGACGGGCGACGCATTTCTGTACTCAGGGACTGGAAAGATGAAGGCGATAACGGGAAGTTTCTGAGGCTGATCCGGGATGGCGCCTGTCGGCAGTTCAGTACGGTCCTCGGTCCGGACTATAACGCGGCCCACCGCAATCATTTTCACGTGGACATGGGACGCTGGCGGGTGTGTCGGTGAGTGCCAGGTGATGCTGTAACTGCGCTCCTGCGATGAAGAGCGGCGCTTCGTCACGCGGCAATGCGCAGGTTCTGCAGAACAATCGGTCGTGCCCAACCGTTGTCGAATGCCAGATGGCGTTGCTGTTCGGTCATTTCTTCGGCGCTGTAGGGCGTGGCAGGCTTGTCGGCCAGGTCCCACTCGAACTCGGCGATCGGCAGGAACAGCGGTCGTGGCTGAGGTCCGGGGCCGGGATCGACGCTGTCGTCGTAAGGGTTGAGCACGGTCGGGCGCACCCAGTTGCTGTCGATTTCCAGGTTGCGCTGTTGCTCGATCATTTCGTTGGCGCTGAACGGCTCGGCGGGCTTGGCCAGTTCCCATTCGAATTCGGCGATGGGCAGAAACAGCGGCTCAGGCGGCGCGATTTCCTTGTCTGCCACCGGGCACTCACGCTGCTCGACAATCTTGCTCAATGTCTTGGCGCCCGCAATCGGCTCGCCAGTCATGGCATCCGTCGCGACGACCGGGCTGTGCTCGGGCAAAGTGCCCGCGTTGTCATCGACCTGCTGGGCCATTGCACGGGCAAACGCATCCTGCCAGAGCTGCGTGACGCCGCTCAGGGTTTCGGTATTGCGTACGCTGTAGTCGCCTGCGTACGTCAAATAGCCTATCGAGGATGTTTGCTGAATGTCTGACATAAGCGCTCAGTACATGCCGTGGGTCTGGCAAAATGCCGGATACTTTCGTTATCGGCAGAGGTTGCCGATCATTTAGAAAATTCGAGCGTGTGGAAAAAATGACTGAGCAGCAAGCGGGCAGCCGCATCCGGGTGGAATCCCTGACCGTCGAGGGGCAGCAGCAAGCTGCGCAGTGGGCCGATCGCCTGGGTCTGCCGATGGAGGATGCCGAAGCCGATTTTGCCCTGCAAGTGAGTGACGACGGGCTGCAATTGCAGCAACTGGGCGACGACGTTCCGGGCCCGGTGCGAGTGGATTTCATCGAAGGCAAGGCGGCTCATCGAAGGCTATTCGGCGGCGGCAGCGGGCAGATGATTGCCAAGGCGGTCGGGATTCAACCGGGCGTGCGGCCAACGGTGCTGGATGCGACGGCAGGCCTGGGCAAAGACGCATTCGTGCTGGCGAGCCTTGGCTGCGAGATGAGCCTGATCGAACGCCAACCCATCATCGCCGCGTTGCTGGAAGACGGTCTGGCGCGCGGAGCGCAAGACCTTGAAGTGGGCAGCATCATCGGCCAGATGCGCCTGCTCACCGGCAATTCCATCGAGCTGATGCGCAACTGGCAGGGCGAGCCACCGCAGGTGATTTATGTCGATCCGATGTTTCCCCACCGTGAGAAAACCGCGCTGGTGAAGAAGGAAATGCGGCTGTTCCGGCCACTGGTAGGCGATGACATGGACGCGCCGGCCCTGCTGGAGGCGGCCTTGGCGCTGGCTACCCACCGGGTGGTGGTCAAGCGCCCGCGCAAGGCGCCTTGCATCGAGGGCGTCAAGCCGAGCTATGCGCTGGACGGCAAATCCAGCCGGTATGACATTTATCCGAAGAAGGCTTTGAAGGCCTGATTGGCCCATCCAGTCTGTATAAGAGCGCGCTTGCCCTCGATTGCGCGATGTCAGAACCATGGGAGCTGGCTGACACGCGGCCTGGCGGGCAAGCGCGCGCCAGCAACGGCCGGTGTCTATTCGGCGCGATAGGCCTTCACAAACAACGCCACCACTTCCCGCACGTGCTGCTCACCTGTCTGCTCATCCGGGATGCCGCCATTCCCGATGAGCAGGCGGAAATTGCACACGCCTTTGATCAGGCTCAGGAAATGCCCGGCGGCACTTGCCGGTGAGTCGAAGTGCAAGCCGTCGGTGTCGTTCACCCGCGTCAGAAAGCGCTCCATCTCGTGAAGGATGCGTTGCGGTCCCGCCTCGAAAAACACCTGTGAGAGCGTCGTGTCCTGTGTGCCCAGCGCGATCATCAGCCGATGCAGTTCGATGGATTCAGGGCTGTTGATCAGCGTCTGAAACCCTCGCGCAATACCCAGCAACACTTTTTCCACCGGTTCCTGAGACCCGACTTCCACGAAGAGTTCAGGCAACTGCTCCTCGCAGCGGGCCACCACGGCGGCTGAAAACAGCGTCTCTTTGTCGTTGAAATGGCTGTAGACCGTGAGCTTGGAAACCCCGGCCTCAGCGGCGACCGCATCCATGCTGGTACTTGCGTATCCATTGCGTACAAACAGGTTTTTCGCGGCTTCCAGAATTGCCTGGCGCTTGGCCAGATCCTTGGGGCGGCCGGGGCCTGCGGAGGATGTCGGGTCGGTCATTCGTTCTTCGGGCATATTCTTCGGGTTAGTAGACTGTTCAGTTTGGTAATTTTTAATATACTCGCCAGTACAATTATTCCAAGCTCTCTTGCCAAGGTGCCTCACCATGATTCGCGATGCCTTGTTCCTTGTCGTGTCAGTCAGCCTGGTGTCGGTGCTGGCGGGATGCGGTCAGGACGTGTCAGCCCCGGCCACCGTGCGTCCGGCCATGGTAGTGCAACCGCTGCCGTCGTCCCAATCCATGGACAGTTACCCTGGTGAAGTGCGCGCCCGGTTCGAGCCTGAACTGGCCTTTCGCATTCCCGGAAAAGTCAGCAAGCGCCTGGTCGAGGAGGGCGAGCGAGTCAGGGCTGACCAGCCACTGGCCGAGCTCGACGCCCAAGACGTGCGCTTGCAGCTTGATGCCATTCGCGCGCAAGTCGCAGCCGCCGAAGCCAATCTGCAAATGGTCCGTTCCGAGCGTGACCGTTACAAGACGCTGATGGACCGGCAGATGGTCAGCAAGTCGCAATACGACAACGCCGAAAATCTTTATCGCGCAGGCGATGCCCGTCTCAGGCAGCTCAAAGCCGAACTCAACGTCGCCGACAATCAGACCCGCTACGCGGTGCTTCGTGCCTCACAGGACGGCGTGATCGCCAAGCGTCTGGTGGAAGTCGGTCAGGTGGTGGCCGCCGGGCAGACCGTATTCACCCTGGCCGCGGACGGTGAGCGCGAGGTGTCGATCAGTCTGCCTGAGCAGAATTACGGTCGTTTCAAGATCGGCGACCCGGTTTCGGTGGAGTTGTGGACTCAGAAGGAGCAACGCTTCGCCGGCCGCATTCGCGAACTTTCCCCAGCCGCCGATCCCCGGTCTCGCACGTTCGCCGCGCGGATCGCCTTTGCAGGCGGAAAAGTCCCGGCTGAGCTGGGCCAGAGCGCGCGCGTGTTCATTCTGTCCGAGCGCAGCGTGCCCTTGTCGGTGCCGCTCTCGGCGTTGACCGCAGAAAAGGGCGTGACCTACGTCTTGCGCCTGCAAAGCGATAACACCCTCAAGCGCGTGCCGGTGCAGACCGGTCCTTATGGACAGGAGTCCGTGCCGGTGTTGAGTGGGTTGCAGGCCAGCGACTGGGTCGTGGCCGCTGGCGTGCATGTACTGCACGACGGCGAGCAGGTCCGTCCGGTCGATCGCAGCAATCGCCCGGTGAAGCTGGCCGGCAAACTGGCGGGCGAGGAGTAGCACGGATGCGTTTCAACCTTTCCGAGTGGGCGCTGCGCAATCGGCAGATGGTCCTGTATCTCATGATTCTGCTGGCGGTGGTGGGGGCGTTGTCCTACACCAAGCTGGGTCAGAGCGAAGATCCGCCTTTCACCTTCAAAGCCATGGTCATTCGTACTCTGTGGCCGGGCGCGAGCGCTGAGGAAGTGTCGCGTCAGGTCACGGATCGTATCGAAAAGAAGCTGATGGAAACCGGTGATTACGAACGCATCGTCTCGTTCTCTCGCCCTGGTGAGTCGCAGGTGACGTTCATGGCTCGCGACTCGCTGGTGTCCGCCAGGTTGCCGGAGCTCTGGTATCAGATCCGCAAAAAGATCGGCGACATACGTCAGACGCTTCCTGCCGGCGTGCAGGGCCCTTTCTTCAACGACGAATTCGGCACCACCTTCGGCAATATCTACGCACTGACTGGCGACGGTTTCGACTACGCCGTGCTCAAGGATTACGCCGATCGCATCCAGATCCAGCTGCAGCGGGTCAAGGATGTGGGCAAGGTCGAATTGCTCGGCTTGCAGGACGAGAAGATCTGGGTCGAGCTTTCCAACGTCAAGCTCGCGACGCTTGGCCTGCCGTTGCAGGCGGTGCAGCAGGCGCTTGAAGCGCAGAACGCAGTCGTCGCCACGAGCTTCTTCGAGACGCCGGCCGAGCGGGTTCAACTGCGCGTGACCGGCCGTTTTCAGACGGTGGACGAGATACGTGACTTCCCGATCCGGGTGGGCGATCGCACCTTGCGCATCAGCGATCTGGCCGATGTTCATCGTGGTTTCAACGATCCTCCCGCACCGCGCATGCGCTTCATGGGCGAAGACGCCATTGGCCTTGCCGTTGCCATGAAGGACGGCGGCGACATTCTGGTGCTGGGCCGCGCACTGGAAGGCGAGTTCGCTCGTTTGCAACAAAACCTGCCCGCCGGCATGCAGCTGCGCAAGGTGTCGGACCAGCCCGCCGCGGTCAAAACCAGTGTCGGAGAGTTCGTGCAGGTGCTGGCCGAAGCGCTGGGCATCGTGCTGCTGGTAAGCTTTTTCTCCTTGGGCGTGCGCACCGGAATGGTCGTCGCGCTGGCCATTCCGGTGGTGCTGGCGATGACTTTTGCCACCATGTATTACCTGGGCATCGGCCTGCACAAGATTTCCCTCGGCGCGCTGGTGCTGGCGCTGGGGTTGCTGGTGGACGACGCAATCATCGCCGTTGAGATGATGGCGATCAAAATGGAGCAGGGCTACGACCGGCTCAAGGCCGCCAGTTTCGCCTGGACCAGCACTGCGTTTCCGATGCTGACGGGCACGTTGATCACGGCAGCGGGTTTTTTGCCGATTGCCACGGCGCAGTCCAGTACCGGCGAATACACCCGTTCGATCTTTCAGGTGGTCACCATCGCGCTGCTGGCTTCCTGGGTGGCGGCGGTGGTCTTCGTCCCGTACCTGGGTGAGCGGCTGCTGCCGGATCTGGCCAGGCTGCACGCTGCCAGGCACGGCTCGGGACCGGGCATGCCTGATCCTTATGCGACACCGTTTTATCAACGAGTGCGGTCATTGGTGGGCTGGTGCGTGCGGCGACGCAAGACGGTCATTGTGCTGACCATCGCGCTGTTCGCGCTGTCGATCTTCATGTTCCGTTTCGTGCCGCAGCAGTTCTTTCCTGCTTCTGGCCGACTGGAACTGATGGTCGACCTGAAGCTTGCCGAAGGCGCGTCGCTGAGCAACACCACCGAGCAGGTGAAGCGTCTTGAGGCGATGATCAAGGCACATGCAGGCGTCGATAATTACGTGGCCTACGTCGGTACCGGCTCGCCGCGCTTTTATCTGCCGCTGGACCAGCAACTGCCTGCCGCCAGCTTCGCCCAGTTCGTTGTGCTGGCGAAAACCATCGAGGACCGCGAAGCTCTGCGCACTTGGCTGATCCAGACCCTGGACGAGCAGTTTCCGATGCTTCGGCCCCGCGTGACGCGGCTGGAAAACGGCCCGCCGGTCGGCTATCCGGTGCAGTTCCGAATCACCGGCGAGCACATCGATGACGTGCGCGCGCTGGCCCGCAAGGTCGCCCTCAAGGTTCGGGAAAACCCTCACGTGGTCAACGTCCATCTGGACTGGGAGGAGCCGAGCAAGGTCGTCTACCTCAATGTCGATCAGGATCGTGCCAGGGCGCTTGGCGTCACCACCGCCGACCTGTCGCGCTTCCTGCAAAGTCAGCTGACGGGCTCGGCGGTCAGCCAGTATCGAGAGGACGACGAACTGATCGAGATCCTGCTGCGCGGCACCGAGCAGGAACGCCACGAACTCGGCGGTCTGTCGAGTCTTTCAGTGCCCACCGCCAACGGCAGCAGCGTTGCGCTGTCGCAGGTCGCGACACTGGAATACGGCTTCGAAGAGGGCATCATCTGGCACCGCAACCGGCTGCCGAACGTGACGATCCGGGCGGATATCTATGGCAAGGAGCAACCTGCGACGCTGGTCAATCAGATACTGCCGACGCTTGAGGCGGTGCGCGCTCAATTGCCCGACGGCTATCTGCTGGAAGTGGGCGGCACGGTGGAGGACTCGACCCGTGGGCAGAATTCGGTGAACGCCGGTGTGCCGCTGTTCATCGTTGTGGTGCTGACCCTGCTGATGATCCAGCTGCGCAGTTTCTCACGGACGTTCATGGTCTTTCTGACGGCGCCGCTGGGCCTGATCGGTGTGACGCTGTTCCTGCTGATCTTCCGCCAGCCCTTCGGGTTCGTCGCCATGCTGGGCACCATCGCACTGTCCGGCATGATCATGCGCAACTCGGTCATTCTGGTCGATCAGATCGAGCAGGACATCGCGGCCGGTCTGCAGCGCTGGCAGGCAATCATCGAGGCCACCGTCCGGCGCTTCCGTCCGATCGTGCTGACGGCGCTCGCTGCGGTGCTGGCAATGATTCCGCTGTCACGCAGCGTGTTCTTCGGGCCCATGGCCGTGGCCATCATGGGCGGCCTGATCGTGGCGACCGCGCTGACGCTGCTGTTCCTGCCTGCGCTTTACGCTGCGTGGTTCAGGGTCAGGAAAGAGGAGGGGGAATCGCCGTGAGCGCAAAGCGGCTCAGGCTTCTTTCTGAGGAGTGAAAGCGCGCTTGCCCGCCATTGCGGTGGGCTGTGCGATGACTGGCATCGACATCACTTTCAGCGAACAAGCGCTTCTGCAGGTGGGGTCGGTCGAACGCGCCGACCGCACCTGGCCCCGCATTACAAAGCGCCGAACACCTTTTTCGCCAGGCCCGTCGCTGCCGCGGCCGGATTGGCGCGGATGCCTTCTTCCTGTTTGGCGATCATCTCGAACAGGCCATCCAGCGCCTTTTCGGTGACATAGCCTTCGATGTTCGAGTTCTTCGCGTCCAGCACGCCGAGGGTCGCGGCTTGACCGGCGAACGAGTTGTACTGCTGCGCCAGGCCGACCTTGTCCGTGGCTTGTTTGACGATTGGCAGGAACTTGGCGCGGATCTGCTCGCGGCTGGATTTGTTCAGGTACTGGGTCGCCGAATCCTTGCCGCCGCTCAGAATGCCTTTGGCGTCGGACACGCTCATCTTTTTCACGGCATCGACCAGCAGCGCCTGAGCCTGCGGTACGGCGGCCTCGGCGGCCTGGTTCATGCTGGTTTCCAGCTGGTCGACCTGCGCGCCCATGCCGAACTGCTTCATCTTCTTGGCGACCTTGCCCAGATTGCCCGGCAGCTCGATGCGCACATCCTTGTTGTTGCTGAAGCCGCCCGGCACGCCCAGCTGTTTCACTGCGATCTGCGCGCCTTGGGTCAAGGCGTCTTTCAGGCCGCCGGTCGCGTCCGATTGCGACAGGTCACCCAGCGACAGCGCGAAGGCGCTGGCCGACAGCAACAGTCCGGCGCACAGGCCAGTGAACGAGAGAGAGCGAAGCAGCATGGGGCGTGTCCTTTTCAAATGTTGGGTAAATCGGGATCGACTAGTGCGCCGGATTCACGCGGATCTTCACCGGCGGCTTTTCTTCCAGGGTCAGGTCCACAGTGTAGCGTTCGGTGCTGACCAGCAGCGGCTGACCATCGACTTCGATGCGCGCACTGACGGCGTAGGTGTGGCCCGGCTGAACCAGTTTCTGGTCGTAGGTCAGGTGGAACGGCAGCGGCACCTGGCCTTTGATCGGGCCGCTCTGGCTGGCGAGCGTCTGGGCCGGTGCATCGGCGCGGGACACATCCTGCAAGGTGACTTTCAGCGTTGCGGTGGGCGGCAGGGCCATGCGTTGCAGGTAAAACACCTCGCCGTCGACAGAGCCGGGCAGGTTGTCCGGGGCATTGGCGCAGGCTGCCAGTACGGTAGCCATCAGGGTCAGCAGTACGTGTTTCATGGGATGCAACTCCTTATCGCGCAGCGTCGGATCGGCCGCCGCCACGCGGGCATTGAACAGGGTCTAGGCGCTCGGGCCTGTTTCTACGACCTCGTCATTGCGATGCAGTGCCACTTGACGAATCGACAAACGGATTTCAGCTGGCAATACCCGTTTGGCTGCACCTTCAGCCAGTTCGCCGAGCAGTTCGTGATAGCCCAGTTTGCCGGCCTCGTCCTTGCGCAGGACGTCCTGATCCAGCAGCGTTTGAATGAAGTGGCGGAACAGGCTCTTGTCGAAGAATTCCGGGGCATTCAGGCCATGCAGGATCGACAGGCGCTGGGCCATGATCGTGCACAGGTCTTCGAGTTCTTCGGCGGTCAGGGTGTGTTGGCCACTGTTGAGCAGCAGCGAAATCGCCATATAGAAACGCTGCAGGGTCTGCGCGATGGCGCGCGACAGCAAGGTCAGCAGCACGAAGTGCCGCGAACTCGGTGCCGGCCGCAGGTACACGTCCTTCTCGAAGCGCAGCAGCCCTTGCTCGACGAAAGCCGCCAGCCATTGGTCGATCACGGCGTCCAGATCGTCGAGCGACCAGCGAATGAACAACTCCGATTGCAGATACGGATACAACGCACGGGCGAAGCGCAGGATCTGCTCGCGGCTCATCCGTGACGAGCTCTGGAAGAAGCTGGCCAGCAGCGAGGGCAGCGCGAAGATGTGCAGGACGTTGTTGCGGTAGTACGTCATCAGGACCGCATTCTGCTCATCCAGATACAGAATCTTGCCCAGCGCGTCCTTTTGCTCGGACAACAGGTCCATGCCTTTGACGTGCTCGATCAGCGCCCGACCGTCGCCCTCGGGCAAGGTGGTATGCGGCGAGTAGGGCACCTGGCGCAGCAGCGTCAGATACAGATCCAGCACACGGGCCAGCGCCTGATCGTCCAGCGCGTGCTTGTGGGTGGAGAGCAAGGCCAGCGCCACCAGATTGACCGGGTTGACCGCTGCTGCTTCATTCAGATGCTGCGCGACGCGCTCCCCGAGGCGATGAGTGGTCTCGTTCAGCCACGCGGGTTTGAACAGTGGCCCAAGGCTCTGACTGCGCCAGTCCGGTTGTTCGTGATCGAGGAAGTCGGTCAGCCGGATCGGCTCGCCGAAGTTCACCGACACCTGGCCAAAACGCTGTTTGAGCGCGCCGATGACTTTGAAAATGTCAAAAATCGACTCTTTTTTCTTCGCAGCGCCACGCAGTTCGCCGAGGTAGGTACGCCCTTCGAGCACGCGCTCGTAACCGATGTAGACCGGCACGAAGACGATCGGCATCCGCGAATTGCGCAGAAAGCTGCGCAGCGTGATGGCCAGCATGCCGGTCTTCGGTTGCAGCATGCGTCCGGTGCGCGAGCGTCCGCCTTCGACGAAGTACTCCACCGGAAAACCCTTGGTGAACAGGGTGTGCAGGTACTCGTTGAACACTGCGGTGTACAACGGATTGCCCTTGAACGTGCGACGCATGAAAAACGCGCCGCCACGACGCAGCAGGCTGCCGATCACCGGCATGTTGAGGTTGATGCCGGCGGCGATGTGCGGTGGCGTCAGGCCGTTGCGAAACAGCAGATACGACAGCAACAGATAGTCGATATGGCTGCGGTGGCACGGCACATAAATGATCTCGTTGCCTTGGGCGACGTTCTGCACGCCTTCCAGATGACTGACCTTGATGCCGTCGTAGATCTTGTTCCAGAACCAGCTGAGCACCACTTCCAGGAAACGGATGGCGGTGTAGGTGTAGTCCGAGGCGATTTCGTTGCCGTAGTGCAGCGCCTTTTCGCGGGCCTTGGCCTCAGGGATTTTCTCCCGCGCCGCCTCATCGAGAATGGCCTGCCTGACCAGCGGGTCCGCCACCAGCCCTTTGACCAGATTGCGCCGATGGGACAGATCCGGTCCGATGACGGCGGTTTTCAGATTCCGGAAATGCACCCGCAGCAGACGCTGTGCCATGCGCACGGTGCGCTCGTAACCTTTGTTTTCGTCGACCAGCTCGCGCAGGTGAATGGGCGCGGAGAACTGCACGCGGGTCTTGCGCCCCAGAATCAGAATGGTGATGAACTTGCGCAGGCGCCCGGTCACGGCCCAACTGTCGGCGAACAGCAGTTTCCACGGGCTGTCTTCCTTGTCCGGAGATTGCCCCCAGAACACGCTTACCGGAATGATCTGCGCGTCTTCGGCGGCATTCTGGCTGACCGCACCGACGAGTCGTTCAAGCGTCGGCGGTGCGCCGCGTTTGTCCTGACGCCCGAGCCAGTCAGGCTCCGGGGTCAGGTAAAAGAACGCCGCAAGTTCCGAGAGATTGCCCACCACCACCGACAGCACAGGCCGCGGAAGACCGGCTTTGCGGCATTCGCGATCAAGGACCGCCAGATCGCTCAACGACGGGTTTTGCAGCGCGTAAAACACAGGGCGGCTGCGATCCAGATTGAGGGTGAACGACGACTGATTGATTGTCTCCGACCGTACCCACAGGTACAGCAGGCGGCGCAGGGTGCCAAACACAAGGCGACGAAACGGGGAGCGGGTCATACGAATTCTGCTGAAAGGGGCCGGGCCCACGAGGCGGCCAGTTTGCCGCATATGGCGGGGATGGGCAAAGTTGGGCACAAGGTGAGATTGCAGGGCCTGCAGTGGGAATGAGCTCGCTCACCAAGACGCGGGTGCATCCGCCACCAAGTCGGCGGTTGGAAAGCCACTGCATCTACACAACATGCACCGACCCATTCCCGGCTAAAGCCGGTCCTACAGACGCTGCAAACATTTCGTAGGACCGGGTCTAGCCGGTCTCACGGACGCTACGAGCTTTTCGTTGGACCGGCTTTAGCCGGGAAGGCGTCCAGCGTCATGTCGCTGATCGAAGGGGCGTTAAAGACAGTTGGCTCGCTGCCACAGGTCACAGGCACCTACATATGAAGAGGGTGCGCTGTAAGGGTTGCCAAGGTCTATGACGTGCGCCAAGTGATCTCTTCTTCGCCGTCGGCACTGATGCGAATCCAGCGGTCGGCGTCCTCTTCGTTTTCTTCCTCGACCCACGTTCCCGGCGCGCAGCGAACTTCGACGTTCAGCGCGGCGAAGGCGGCGCGGGCGCAGGCAATGTCGTCTTCCCACGGCGTCCTGTCGCTGTCCAGGCACAAGCTGTTCCACTTGCCGACAGCCTTGGGAATCCAGGTCACGGGAATGTCGCCCGCCTTGCACTTCCAGGTCTGGCCTTTCTGGACCCATTCGCTGCACGGGCCGATGTCAGCAGTCAGCCAGGTGGTGATGGCTTTGTGATCGACGTCGGCATCTTTCAGGTAGATTTCAATATCGGGTTGGCGCATGGATGCCTCGTGAGTGTTCTGGAAAATCCATTCGCGGATTCAGTCTGTGTACGTTGCAGGCGGATCATTGCAGCACGAAATAATCGTAGCGCATCGACACCGTGACCTCGAAGGGCGCGGCCTGCTCGATCACGTTCGCCCGGCGTTCGGCACTCGCGCGCCAGCCGTGCGGCGTCATGGCCAGCAAGTTGGCCCGAGACTGGCCGTCGGGCAGCGTCAGCGTGAAGCGCAGGGTTTCGCTGTGCTGCAGGCTCATGCCGTCGGGCACCAGCGCCAGGTGTTTGTCATCGGCGTAGTCACGGACTTCGTCGTACAGGCGTTGGCGCAGTTCCATCAAGTGTTCGTTGGTCGGCCCTACACGCATGAGCCCGCCGCCAGGGGAAAGCAGGCGCCTGGCTTCGGCCCAGTCCAGCGGGCTGAACACACTGGCGATGAATTGAATGCTGGCGTCTGGCAGCGGTACGCGGGCCATGCTGGCGATCAACCACGTCAGCCGGGGGTCGCGCTTGCACGCTCGCTTGACTGCCTCGCGCGAAATATCCAGCGCGTAGCCATCGCCTTGTGGAAGTGCTTCGGCGATCTGTGCGGTGTAGTACCCCTCGCCACAGCCGATGTCCAGCCAATGCGCGGGCGCGCGTTCGGCAGCCAGTTCGGCAAGGCGCTTTGCGACCGGCGCGTAGTGACCGGCGTTGAGAAAGTCGCGGCGCGCTTCGACCATCGCCTGGTTGTCGCCAGGGTCGCGGCTGTTCTTGTGCTGCACCGGCAGCAGGTTCAGGTAACCCTGGCGCGCGCGATCGAAGCGATGTCCCACAGGACACACGACGCCGTTATCCGCTGAGTCCAGCGGTGCGGAGCAGATCGGACAAGTCAGCATCAGGCGAGCAACTTGACCAGCGTCTGATAGTAGATCTCGGTCAGTACATCGAGATCGCTCGCCAGGATGCGCTCGTTCACCTGATGAATCGTCGCGTTCACCGGGCCCAACTCGACGACCTGAGTGCCCAGAGTGGCGATGAATCGACCATCGGACGTGCCGCCGCTGGTGGACGCCTTGGTCTCGCGCCCGGTGACGCTCTTGATGCTTGCCGACACCGCATCGAGCAGCGCGCCCGGTTCGGTGAGAAAGGGCAGGCCCGAAAGCGCCCAGTCCACGTGCCATTCCAGGCCGTGCTTGTCGAGAATGTCTGCCACGCGTTTCTGCAGGCCTTCGACGGTGGATTCGGTGGAGAAACGGAAGTTGAAGACGGCCGTCAGATCACCCGGAATCACGTTGGTCGCGCCCGTGCCGGAATTGAGATTGGAGATCTGGAAGCTGGTCGGTGGGAAGAACGCATTGCCCGCGTCCCAGTGCTCGGCCGCGAGTTCAGCGAGGGCCGGAGCGGCCTGATGAATGGGATTCCTGGCCAAGTGCGGATAAGCCACATGACCCTGCACGCCCTTGACCGTCAGGGTGGCGCCGAGGGAGCCGCGACGACCGTTTTTCACCACATCGCCCACCAGTGTGGTGCTCGACGGCTCGCCGACGATGCACCAGTCCAGACGCTCTTTGCGCGCTGCCAGTCGTTCGACGACAGCCTTGGTGCCGTGATGCGCAGGGCCTTCTTCGTCGCTGGTGATCAGGTAGGCGATCTTGCCCTTGTGGTTCGGGTATTCGGCGACAAAGCGCTCGGTGGCGACGATCATCGACGCCAGGCTGCCTTTCATGTCCGCCGCGCCGCGCCCGCACAACATCCCGTCTTCGTCGATGAGTGCATTGAACGGATCGTTCTGCCAGGCCGTCACGGGGCCGGTCGGGACGACGTCGGTGTGACCGGCGAAGCACAAGACCGGACCCTCTTCGGTGCCGTGGGCGGCCCAGAAATTGTCGACGTCCTCGATGCGCATCGGCTCCAGCGCGAAGCCGGCATCGCCCAGGCGTTTCATCATCACGGCCTGACAATCGGCGTCGAGTGGCGTGACCGATGGGCGACGAATCAGGTCGCAGGCGAGTTGCAGAGTAGGCGAGAGGTCGGCTGGGGCTGTCATGAAAGGTCCGTAAAAAGAGACTGTCTGGCTGTGCAAACGTGGCAGGTAAATCGTGGGTCGATGAACCGATGATATTCCTGTGGGCGTAAGCCTGCTCGCGAAGCCGGACCGCCAGACGCCAAATCGATGTCTGACCGGCCTCTAAGCAAGCTGGCTCGCACCCACGGGATCACGCTGCGGATCGAACCGCGCGCCACGTTGCTGCACTGCGAAGCTGAAAAAGGCCGCCATTCTAAAGCAAAACGGCGACCCGAAGGCCGCCGTTTAGTACAGCACTCGATTGTTTCAGGCTGTAGCGGGTTCTGTGGCTGCCTTGGGCTTGGGCAGCGACGACAGGAACGCCATGATCAGCGCGGCCAGATAAGGCAGCGATTGAACCAGCAGCATCGTCACCCAGAAGCGCATGTCGTTGCTGGGCAGGCCTTGCACCAGGCAAATGCCCAGCGCCGCGCCCCACAACAGCAGCATGATGAACAGCTCCTCGCGGGCCTCGGAAATGGCCACCAGCAGGCCATGGCTGTCGGCGTTTTTCGGCGTCCGGAAGAACGGAATGCTGGTGGTGAAGAAGCCATACAGCACCGCTTTGGCGATGGTGTGCGACAGCGCCAGCCCTGCGAGGGCGGCGTAGAACGCGTCCTTCAGGTTCACGCCCACCGCGCGTCGGTAGAGGAAAATGATCTTGCCGACCTTGAAGAAGAACAGCGCCAGCGGCGGGATCGCGAAAATCAGCAGCGGCGGGTCGACTCGATTGGGCACGATGATCATCGCCGAGGACCACAGCAATGCACCGACGGTGAAGAAGATGTTCATGCCGTCCGCCACCCAGGGCAGCCAGCCTGCAAGGAAGTGGTAGCGCTGGCCGCGGGTCAGTTCGCTGCCCTTGCCGCGCAACAGGCTGGCGGCGTGGCGCTTGATGATCTGAATCGCGCCGTAGGCCCAGCGGAAACGCTGCTTCTTGAAATCGATAAAGGTGTCCGGCATCAGCCCTTTGCCGAAGCTGTTGTGAGCGTACGCCGCCGAATAGCCCTTCTCGAACACGCGCAGGCCCAATTCTGCATCCTCGCAGATGCACCAGTCTGCCCAGCCCAACTCCTCAAGCACCGAACGGCGGGTCATGGTCATGGTGCCATGCTGAATGATCGCGTCGCGGTCGTTGCGGGTGACCATGCCGATGTGGAAGAACCCTTTGTATTCCGAATAGCAGAGCTTTTTGAACGCGCTTTCGTGTTGATCGCGATAATCCTGCGGCGACTGCACCACCGCGATTTTCGGATCGGCAAAGTGCGGCACCATGTGCTTGAGCCAGTTGCGGTCCACGCAGTAATCCGAATCGATCACCGCAATCACCTCTGCATCGGGCGCGGTGTGGGGAATCAGGTAGTTCAGCGCACCCCCTTTGAAGCCTGCCAATGGCGCCACGTGGAAGAATTTGAAGCGCTCGCCGAGCATTTCACAATGCGCTTTGACGGGCTCCCAGACGGCCGGGTCCTTGGTGTTGTTATCGATCAGCAGCACCTCGAAATCCGGATAGTCCAGCGCGGCCAGGGCGTTGAGCGTCTGCTTCACCATCTCCGGAGGCTCGTTGTAACAAGGAACGTGCACCGAGACCTTGGGCCTGTAGGCGGTATCCGCTTCAACAGGCAGGAATTCGCGCCGACGCTTGTGCGTCCAGACCGCTTCTGCCAATTCGTGGGCCTCCGTGAGCAGTACGATGAACACACCAAATGCGCCCAGCGCCAGTAAAAATCCTACGAGCAGGCTGAACCAGGTGCTGTATTGCTGGCTGTAGTCATAGCCGATCCATACCAGCACCGATCCGCACAGGAACGCGATGAAGGTCAGGAAGGTCCGACCGCGTTGACGCAGCGCCGAGCCGTCGATCAACAGCAGCGCCAGCGCGAGCATGGCCAGCACCGCCGAGCCGATGGCCAGCACCCGCCACTGAGGAATCGCGACCACAGGGCCTTCAAAGTTGAATTTCTGTTGCCGGGCGGCGTTGTAAACGCCCCAATACGCGCCGACCGAGCCTTCGTCGCTGGCTTTCCACGGCTGATCGAAGGCCTCGATCACGAAGTAGTTAAAGCCCTGACGGTTGAGTTTGTTGACCAGCGTGCGCAGATAAATCGCCTGATCCGCCTGGGTGGCATCGGCCCCGCCGCGCATGTGCCCATTGCTCGGCCAGCCGACTTCGGACAGCAGCAGCGGTTTCTTGGGGAACATGTGCTTGAGCTCGCGTGCCCGGTCAAAAACGAACTGTCCGGCTTTGTCCATGGGGATGTATTCCCAGTACGGCAGGATGTGCGCGGCGATCAGGTCCACATGTTTCGCGAGTTCGGGATACTTCTCCCAGATGTGCCACTGCTCTGAGGTGGTAACCGGCACCTTCACTGCTGCGCGGACGCGGTCGAGGAGCGCGATCAGGTCCTTGGGCTTGATTTCCTCGCGATACAGCGCCTCGTTACCGACCACCACGCGCACTACGCTGCGGGTCGTGTTGGCGAGCGCGATGGCGGTATTGATTTCACGCTCGTTACGCTCAAGGTCCGGGCTGATCCAGATGCCGAGCGTCACGCGCAGGCCGAACTCTTCGGCCAGTCGAGGGATGTCCTGCAGACTGCCATCCACGGAGTAGATGCGGATGTTGTCAGTCTGTTTGCTCATCAGCTCCAGGTCTTGGCGCATTTCGTCGTCAGACGGATACACGCCTTTCTGTGGGTTTTGTCCCAGTCTGAAAGGTGAATAAGAGAACCCAGAGATTTGTTCAGGCCAGTCAGGGGCAGAGACAGGGCGATTGATCAATGCCCAGAAACCGGTAAAGAGCGCGGCGATCGCCACGACGACCACCAGGTTGAGACCAAATTTACGCGATGACATAGGGACTTCAGGTTCCAAGCGGGGAACGGAAAAACTGACGGACGCCCGCCAGCACGACCTTGGGCAGCTGACAAATGTTGAAGTTCTGTTCTGAAGAAAATGTAGTCCGTTTCTGCAGAGAGTTGTTTTGCGGAGGCAGCGTCTGATGGTTTTCAGACCAAACACCCCCACCAAACAGCTGTCCCAAACTCAGGCAAGGCCTATAATGCGCGCCGGTTTTTTGGGGTATTGGTCATGAGCACAGAAGATCCGCGGTTCGCTGGCATCGCCCGCCTGTATGGCATCGACGGGCTGGAGCGTTTGCGCGCTGCCCATGTGGCGGTCGTCGGCATCGGCGGCGTCGGTTCGTGGGCGGCCGAAGCCATGGCTCGCTGTGGCGTCGGGGAAATCTCGCTGTTCGACATGGACGACGTTTGCGTCAGCAACAGCAACCGGCAGTTGCACGCACTGACCAGCACCGTCGGCCGGCCCAAGGTCGAGGTCATGGCCGATCGCCTGCGTGAGATCAACCCGGACTGCGTCGTGCACGCCGTTGCCGACTTCGTCACCCGTGAAACCATGGCCGAATACATCACGCCGAACATCGATTGCGTCCTGGACTGCATCGACAGCGTGAACGCCAAGGCCGCTCTGATTGCCTGGTGCAAGCGTCGCAAGATCCAGATCATCACCACGGGCGGCGCGGGCGGACAGATTGACCCGACACTGATTCAGGTCTGCGATTTGAACCGCACGTTCAACGACCCGCTTGCTTCCAAGGTGCGGTCGACATTGCGTCGCGATTACGGGTTCTCACGCACCGTCACCCGCCATTACAGCGTGCCCTGCGTGTTTTCCACCGAGCAGCTTCGTTATCCCAAACCGGATGGCAGCATCTGCTTGCAGAAAAGCTTTGTCGGTGACGGCGTGAAGCTCGACTGCGCCGGTGGTTTTGGCGCCGTGATGATGGTCACCGCGACGTTCGGCATGGTGGCGGCCACCAAAGCGGTGGAAAAGATCGTGGCGGGCGTGCGGCGTCCAGCGGATCGGGTCAAGGCGAAAGCAGCCGCCGGGTCTTGAATGTCTGGCCTTGATCTTTGTAGGAGCAAACGCGCTCGCGAAGAATGAGGTCCGGACACTGAATCTACAGCGGGTGTACTGCCTTTTCTCGGGCACGCTCGCTCCCGCAATGAGCAGACATGGCGCGGGTGGCGCGATTCAACCCGCCAACTGCCGCATTTTCTGCAATACCGCATTCAAACCGTTGCTGCGTGACGGCGACAACTGGCGGCTGAGCCCCAGCTGATTGAACCAGTCCGCAAGATCGACCCGTTGCAGATCCTGCGCTGACAAGCCATTGACCCGGGCGAGCAGCAGGGCGACCAGACCACGAATCAGGCGCGCGTCGCTGGCCGCGCGAAACTGCCAATGACCGTCAATCACATCGCCGAGCAGCCAGACCTTGCTCTCGCAACCGTCCACCAGATGCTCGTCGGACTTTTCCTGGTCGGCAAAGGGCGGCAGGCGATCCCCCCATTGCATCAGAAGACGTGCGCGTTGTTCCCAGCTCATCGGGGCGCCGAAGGTTTCCAGCGCGGTCTGCGCCAGTGGCGGAAGGTTCATCGCAGCAACTCCAGCGCCTGATCCAGTGCGTTGAAGAAGTGCGCCAAATCCTCCGAGTCGTTGTACAGACCCAGTGACACCCGGATTGCGCCAGCGAGCCCGAGGCTGCTGATCAGCGGAATTGCGCAGTGATGGCCGGCGCGCACCGCGATGCCCTGCTCAGTCAGCAAGTGGGCGAGATCGGCATTGTGAACGCCCTCGATCACGAAGCTTGCCAGCGCCACGCTCGGATCACCCAACAGCCGAACGCCTTCGCGCAACAGCAGCCCGGCACACAGCAGATCGTGCAGCCTCGCCTCGTGTTCGGCCACCGCCGTTTGATTGACATCGTTCAGGTAGTCGAACGTGGCGCCAAGGCCAATCACCGCGCTGATAGGCGGAGTGCCCGCCTCGAAGCCCAGCGGAGCAGGACGGAAGGTTGCGTCCAGATAACCGGCCTGCAGAACCATCTCGCCACCGAACTGCCAGTGTCGCAGCTGCGCCAGCGCCTGATGGCGACCGAACAGCACGCCCACACCATCCGGGCCATACAGCTTGTGACCGGAGAACACATAGAAGTCGCAATGCATGGCCTGGACGTCGTGACGTCCATGAACCACGCCTTGCGCGCCGTCGATCACCGTCAAGGCGCCTTGGGCGCGAGCCAGTGCGATCAGTTGAGCAACCGGCTGCCAGGTGCCGAGCACATTGGACAACTGACCGACCGCCAGCAAGCGGGTACGCGAGCTGATCAGCGTAGCAGCGGCGTCGAGGTCGATCACGCCCTGCGTCGTCAGAGGCAGGACGACCAGCCGAGCCTGTCGACGTTTTGCCAGCTGTTGCCAGGGCAGCAGGTTGGCATGGTGCTCCAGCGCGCTGATGACGATCTCATCGCCCGCTTCAAAAAGATGTTCGAGCCCGTAGGCAAGCAGATTCAACGCAGACGTCGTACCGTGCGTAAAAACGACATGGCCGCTGTCGCCCGCATTCAACCATTCGCCCGCTTTGCGACGCGTATCCTCGAAGGCCTGAGTCGCCATCGCGCCGGGCAGGTGCTGGGCTCGATGAACGTTAGCAGCACCATTGGCGTAGTAATGTGCCATGGCGTCGATCAGGGCTTGAGGTTTTTGCGCGGTGGCGGCGCTGTCCAGATACGTCTGTCCTTGCCGCTGGAGGGCGTCGAGGGCAGGAAAGTCAGCGCGCCAGGGGGAAATGAGGGACATGAGAATCGTGCTCTCTCCACTGTGCAAGCGAATTCATACGGGCTGCATCAGCCGACAGGGGCGGGCAGAATCTGCCGTCCCTCGTCGAGCAATTGCCCACAATGAACCCGCTCACCCGAGTCGGTCAGTTGTGAGCGTGCAGCGCTTCGTTCAGCTCGATAGCCGACTTGTGGGATTTGCATTCCACGGCACCGGTTTGCGAGTTGCGACGGAACAGCAGATCAGGCTGACCGGCGAGGTCGCGGGCCTTAAGAACCTTGACCAGTTCGTTTTTCTCGTCCAGCAGGGCCACTTTGGTCCCCGCAGTGATGTACAGACCGGCTTCAACGGTATTGCGGTCGCCCAGCGGGATGCCGATACCGGCGTTCGCGCCGATCAGGCAGCCTTCGCCGACCTTGATCACGATGTTGCCGCCACCGGACAGCGTGCCCATGGTCGAGCAGCCGCCGCCCAGATCGGAACCCTTGCCAACGAACACTCCAGCCGACACGCGACCTTCGATCATGCCCGGGCCTTCGGTGCCGCCGTTGAAGTTCACGAAACCTTCGTGCATGACGGTTGTGCCTTCGCCGATGTAGGCACCCAGACGCACGCGAGCGGTGTCAGCGATACGCACGCCGGCCGGAACCACGTAGTCGGTCATTTTCGGGAATTTGTCGACGGAGAACACTTCCAGCAGCTCGCCCTTCAGACGCGCTTCCAGCTGACGCTGCGCCAGTTCGGCCAGATCGATTGCGCCCTGGCTGGTCCAGGCCACGTTCGGCAGCAGGGGGAACACGCCCGCCAGGCTCAGACCGTGCGGCTTGACCAGGCGATGGGACAGCAGGTGCAGCTTCAGGTACGCCTCAGGCGTGGACGTCAGCGCAGCGTCTTCGGCCAGCAGCGTTGCAACCAGCGGCTTGTGGCTTTCAGCCAGACGGGTCAGCAGAGCGGCTTGCGAAGCATCGACGGATTTCAGTGCTTCAGCCAGTTTCGAGGCCAGATCGGTGTTGAAACTGATGGCCTGATTGCCACCGGTGTAGCCGAGGATCGGGGCGACTGCGGCGACGATTTCAGCCGAAGGGTCAAGCAGCGGCAGGGCGTAGAAGACTTCCAGCCAGGTGCCTTGACGATTTTGGGTGCCAACGCCGAAGGCCAGGCTGAACAGAGAAGTGGACATGCAGATACCTCGTTATTTAGGGCTATCTCAATCAGGCGATAGCCGCAGCGTACAGTTCGGGTTTGAAACCAATCAGGGTTTTGCCGCCAAGATCGAGCACTGGGCGCTTGATCATCGACGGTTGGGCGAGCATCAGTTCAATCGCTTTTTCCTGGTCCAGGTCGGCTTTCTGCGACTCGTCCAGTTTGCGGAAGGTCGTACCTGCGCGGTTCAGTACCGTCTGCCAGCCGTGCTCGTTGCACCACTGGGTCAGGTGTTCGCGGTCGATGCCCAGCGTCTTGTAGTCATGGAAATCGTAGTTCACCGATTTTTCATCGAGCCAGGTGCGAGCCTTCTTCATCGTGTCGCACGCCTTGATTCCGTAGAGGTGCAATGTGTTGGTATTTTCGGCCATGAGCTTGCCCCCTTTGCAATGGTTGGAAAAAACGGTGACGGATTATGCCACGTACAAGCCGGTTGGGCGCGGCCTGGCAAGGGTTTCTGCATTGCAACCGACCTGCAGCGGTCTGGCCCTGACCTAAGTGTTAAGGCGAGGCGTCATGTTAAACCGCTAATATGGCACCTCGACGCTGCATCCAGCCGACTGGATGGCAGTCATCAGTCGCTCGCTCGGGGAAGCACGCAATGCAGACAGCCTATACCGTCCTTATCCTTCTGACGCTTGTGGGTGTCTCGCGATTACTGGCCCGTGTCATTCCCCTGCCGTTGCCCTTGGTGCAGATCGCCGCGGGCGCATTGCTCGCCTGGCCGACGCTGGGGCTGCACGTGGCGCTGGATCCCGAGCTGTTCCTGTTTCTGTTTCTGCCACCCTTGCTGTTTTCCGATGGCTGGCGCATGCCCAAGCGAGACTTCTGGCGCTATCGCGGGCCCATCCTCACGCTGGCGGTTGGTCTGGTTATCTTCACGGTCATAGGCGCCGGTTATTTCATTCACTGGTTGTTGCCCGCTGTCCCTCTGCCGGTAGCCTTTGCCCTGGCAGCCGTTCTGTCGCCGACCGACGCCGTTGCGGTGTCCGCCATCGCTCAGGATCGCCTGCCAGCGCCGATCATGCGGATGTTGCAGGGCGAGGCGCTGATGAACGATGCGTCTGGCCTGGTGACCTTCAAGTTCGCGCTGGCCGCAGCGATCACCGGCGTGTTCTCCATTGCCGATGCGAGCCTCAATTTCATCCTCGTCGCGTGCGGCGGCCTGGCCGTCGGCATCGCGCTCAGCTGGCTGGTAGGGCGGATGCGCAGCTGGATGATCACCCGCGGCTGGGATGATCCAGCGACCCACGTGGTATTCATGTTGCTGCTGCCGTTTGCTGCCTACGTGCTGGCGGAACGGCTGCAGGTTTCCGGCATCCTGTCCGCGGTGGCCGCAGGAATGATGCAAAGCTGGGTGGACCTGCTGCCGCGCCAGACCAGCACCCGGCTGCTCAACCGAAGCGTATGGACGTTGCTGGAGTTCGCGTTCAACGGCCTGATTTTCCTCCTGTTGGGCCTCCAGTTGCCGGACATCATTTCGGCCGTCACTGTCCACGAGGTCACGCTCTGGCCGACGCTGTTGTGGCGTTGCCTGGATGTGCTGGCCATTTTCGTGGTGCTGGCCGTGCTGCGTTATGTCTGGGTGCAAAGCATCTGGCGTCTGATGATCCGGATACGTCGTTGGCGCGGACGCGGCGACGGCTCGCTGGAGCTCTCGACCCGTTCGTCCCTGTTGTTGACGGTCGGTGGCGTGCGCGGGGCTGTGACGCTGGCCGGTACTCTGTCGGTGCCGATGCTGATCAGCGCGGGTATCGAGTTTCCCGAGCGTGACCTGCTGATATTCATTGCTGCCGGCGTCATCCTCATCTCCCTGGTGGTGGCCAGTATTGCCTTGCCGCTGCTGGTGCGCGGTCTGACCAGCGAGCCCGATCTGCGCCTGAAGCGAGAAGTGCGCGATGCCTGGAAACGCACGGCGGAAGCGGCGATCCACGCACTGGAAAATCCCGAGGTGGCGGATGCCACGACGTCTCCGGATGCCGCGCAGGCGGTACTGGCGACCGAGGTGAAGTCGCGCATCATGTCCGAGTACCGCCATCGGCTGGAGATGTTCAACGACACGGCCGAAGCCCAGGCACTGGCGTTTCAGATGGATCAAGTGGAGAAGCGCATGCGCATCAATGCCCTGCGTGCTCAACGACTGGAGCTTTACCGTCTGCATCGTCATCACCAGATCGGGGACGATGTGCTGGGCCAGATTCTGGCAGAGCTCGATCTTAACGAGGCCAATCTGGGGCCGGCCAAATAGGGCGGGCAGGTCTTGACGGAGTGGATGAGGCGCATCGGTGGACCTCCCTGTTCGAGCAGGATTGAAGGAGGTCCGATTATCCGGTGTGAAAGAAACGCGAGTGCACTACATATGTACCGCACCTTAAGTTTCTGAGGGCGGCACAATGGTCAACGTTGAACGAATGCGCGGATCCGCTCGGCTGCCTCGACACATTCGGCGAGCGGTGCAACCAGTGCCATGCGGACGCGCCCGGCACCCGGGTTGAAGCCCTCGACATCGCGGGACAGGTAAGAACCCGGCACGACAGTCACATGCTCGGTGACAAACAGGTCGCGGCAGAATGCTGCGTCATCGGTGCCGACGTTCGGCCAGAGATAGAAGCCACCGTCAGGGCGTTGCACGTCCATTACCGGAGAGAGGATTTCCAGCACCGCATCGAACTTTTCCCGGTACAGCGTCCGGTTGGCGCGTACGTGTTCTTCATCGTTCCATGCCGCGATGCTCGCCAATTGCGTCTGAACCGGCATCGCGCAACCGTGATAGGTCCGATAAAGCAGAAAGGCCTTGAGAATCTCGGCATCGCCGGCGACGAATCCTGAACGCAGTCCCGGCAGGTTGGAGCGTTTGGAGAGGCTGTGGAACACCACGCAACGCTTGAAATCCTGACGGCCCAGTTCGGCGCATGCGCTGAGCAGACCCGGTGGAGGCGCGTCCTCGTCGAAGTAAAGCTCGCTGTAGCATTCGTCGGCGGCGATCACGAAGTCGTATTCGTCGGCCAGCGCAATGAGCTTCTTCAACGTCTCAATGGGGATAAGCGCGCCCGTCGGGTTACCCGGCGAGCACAGGAAGAGAATCTGGCAGCGTTTCCAAACGTCAGCCGGCACGGCGTCGAAGTCAGGATTGAAGCCATGCTCTGCAAGGCACGGCAGGTAATGCGGCCTGGCACCGGCGAGGAACGCGGCGCCTTCGTAGATTTGATAGAACGGGTTCGGGCTGATCACCAGACCGTCATCGCTGCGATTGACCACCGTCTGGGTGAACGCGAACAGTGCTTCGCGCGTGCCGTTGACCGGCAGCACGTGCTTGTTAGCGTCCAGCCAGCCCTGCGGAACGCTGAAACGGCGCTCGCACCAGTTGGCGATGGCTTCACGCAGTGCAGGAATCCCGGCCGTGGTGGGGTAGACAGCCATCTGGTCCAAGTTGTCGGCCAGCGCCTTTGCGACGAACTCGGGCGATGTGTGCTTGGGTTCGCCGATCGACAGGGCGATCGGGCGCTTGTCAGGGTTGGGCGTGACGCTGCCAAGCAAGGCGCGGAGTTTTTCGAACGGGTAAGGCTGAAGCTGCTGCAGAGCGTTATTCATGTGCAATAGGTCTCAGGGAGCTGGGCGCCTGACATCCCGTATCAGAAGGTTCAGGCGCTGTTGAATCGGTTCGTCAGGGCGTTCAGATGCTGATGCGCAGTTCGCTGCCCGGTTCCGGGTTGACGCTCAGTTGCTGGACGATCGCGTCCTGCAGGCGGCGACACAGCTGGGGATCGGACAGCGGCTGGTTGTTTTCATCGGTCAGGAAGAAGACGTCTTCGACCCGCTCGCCCAGGGTGGCAATCTTGGCGTTCTGCAGAGACAGATCGAACTCCAGGAATATCTTGCCCACGCGGGCGAGGAGGCCGGGACGGTCCGGGGCGCTGAGCTCCAGCACGGTGACCGGACGCTGTGCGTCATTGGAAATCGTGACGACCGGGGCGAAGGCAAAGTGCTTGAGCTGACGGGGCACTCGACGCTTGATGATCGTCGGGTAGTCGTCCGGGTTGCGCAGCGCTTCAGTCAGCCCTTCGCGGATGGTCTTGATCCGCTCGGGATTATCGCCGATGGAGCCGCCGTCGCTGTCCAGCACGATGTAGGTGTCAAGGGTGAACTGGCTGGTAGACGTGATGACCCGAGCGTCGTGAATGTTCAGGTTCAACTGGTCCATCGCCGCTACGGTCACTGCGAAAAAGTCGTGCTGGTCCGGCGCGTAGATGAATATCTGCGTGCCGCCCTCGAATTCACGCTGCGTCGTCTCCTTGATCAACACCAGAGGACCGCCGTCGACGGGCTGCTGCAGGATTGCATCGCTGTGCCATGCAACGTCGCCCGCGGTGTGGCGCAAGAAGTAATCGTCGCCAAGCTGGGACCATAACTGCTCGACATCGTCGGGGTCTGTGCCGCTGCGCACCAATATGTCCAGCGCTGCGCTCTGCGTGCGACGGATCTGCTCCTCGCGGTCGACCGGGTTTTCCAGACCGCGTTTGAGCGCGCGTTTGGTCTCGGTGTAAAGCTGACGCAGCAAGCTGGCACGCCAGGAGTTCCACAACGTCGGATTCGTCGCGTTGATGTCGGCGATCGTCAGGACATAAAGGTAATCCAAATGCACCTCGTCGCCCACGAACTGAGCGAAGTCGTGGATGACTTGCGGATCGGACAGATCCTTGCGTTGCGCCGTGGTGGACATGACCAGATGGTTTTGCACCAGCCAGACGATCAACTGCGTGTCCCACTGCGGCAAGTGGTGGCGAATGCCGAAGGCTTCGGCGTCCACTGCACCGAGTTCTGAATGATCGCCGCCGCGACCTTTGCCGATATCGTGATAAAGGCCGGCCAGGTAGATCAATTCAGGCTTGGGCAGCTTGGCCATGAGCTTGCTTGCAAGCGGGAATTTCTCCGACACCTGGGTGTATTGAAGCTTACGCAGGTGTTTGATCAGATTCAGCGTGTGGGCGTCGACGGTATAAATGTGGAACAGATCGTGTTGCATCTGCCCGACGATGTGGCCGAACTCCGGCAGATAAAGGCCCAGAATGCCGTACCGGTTCATGCGACGCAGATTGCGGTGAATGCCGATCTCGCACTTGAACAGTTCGATGAACAGGCTGGTATTGCGGATATCGTTGCGGAAATCATCGTTGATCAGGTGCCTGTGTTCGCGCAGCAGGCGAATGGTGTCGGCACGCACGCCTTTGATTTCCGGGCGTTGCGCCATCAGCACGAATATCTCCAGCATCGCGAAGGGCGTGCGTTTGAAAACGTTCGCGTGGGTTGCCTCGATGTACCCGTCGTGGAGCTGGAAGCGCGAGTTGATCGATTCGGTGACGGTGTGCTCGTCATCGGAAAGGATCACTTCTTCGAAATGCTGAATGATCAGGTCGCTGAGTTGGGCGATGCTCATGACCACGCGGTAGTACTTCTGCATGAAGCGCTCTATGGCCAGCTTTGCGTCGCTGTCCTGGTAGCCGAGCAGGCGCGCGATGTTGGTCTGGTAGTCGAACAGCAGCCGGTCCTCGGAGCGGCCCGCCAGCATGTGTAGCGCGTAACGCACCTTCCAGAGAAATTCCTGAGACGACGCCAGCAGCGCGTTTTCGCTTTCCAGCAAAAAGCCCTGATCGGCCAGCGCGTGCAGATTGAGCGTGCCGTACTGGCGGCGCGCAACCCAGAGAATCGTCTGGATATCACGCAGACCGCCCGGCGAGCCCTTCACATTGGGTTCGAGGTTGTATTCGGTATCAAAATACTTGTGATGGCGGGTTTTCTGTTCGGCGCGTTTGGCCAGAAAGAATTCCTTGCTGGGCCACATCTCGCCAGTGCTGGTGACTTCCAGCATGCGCTGGCGCAGCCGCTCGGGTCCTGCGATGGTGCGGCTTTCCATGAGATTGGTGATCACGGTCAGATCAGCGCGAGCCTCGGTGGCACATTCGTCCACCGAGCGAACGCTCTGACCCACTTCCAGGCCGATGTCCCACAACAGCGTAAGGAAACGCTCAATGGAATCGCGGAAAACCTCATGATCGGCGCTGTCCAGCAGGATCAGCAGGTCGATGTCGGAATAGGGGTGCAGTTCGCCTCGGCCATACCCGCCCACCGCCAAAAGGGCGATGTCGGCGTCTTCGCTCCAGTCGAACTGGTCCCAGGCCTGCTGCAGAATATTGTCGACGAACCAGGCGCGGTCCTCGATCAGTCTGCGGATCTCCCGGCCTGATTTGAAGCGTTGGTCCAGCACCTCGCGGGCTTGACGTATGGCTTTCTTGAAGGCCGGGATGGGGCTGGCCTTGAGCGCCAGTTCGGCCTGGAACTGGCCGCGATCGAACAAATCTGGGTCCACCTGCGGCATCGAACTGCTTTCCTTCTATCTATATCGACCGTACTGGGTAGCGGCGTGGGATCAGGCCGAGACGCGGGCGATGGTGTCATCGCTGCGCAAGGTGAAGATCTCGTAGCCCGAAGCGGTCACCAGAATGGTGTGTTCCCACTGCGCCGACAGCTTGCGGTCCTTGGTGATGGCTGTCCAGCCGTCGCCAAGCAGACGCGTGTCAGCCTTGCCCTGGTTGATCATGGGCTCGATGGTAAAGGTCATGCCTTCCTTGAGCTCCATGCCGGTGCCGGCCTTGCCGTAATGCACCACTTGAGGTTCTTCGTGGAAGACCTTGCCGATGCCGTGGCCGCAGTATTCACGGACGACCGAGAAGCCATTCTTCTCTGCGTGCTTCTGGATCACCTCGCCGATGTCGCCAAGGTGCGCACCCGGCCTGACGACCTCGATGCCTTTATACAGACACTCCTGAGTCACACGCGACAGGCGCTCGGCCCACTCGGGCACTTTGCCCACATGAAACATTTTGCTGGTGTCGCCGTGGTAACCGTCCTTGATGACGGTCACGTCGATGTTCAGTACGTCGCCATCCTTGAGTGGCTTCTCGTTCGGAATGCCGTGGCAGACCACGTGATTGATCGAGGTGCAGATGGATTTCGGAAAACCCTTGTAATTCAGCGGCGCCGGAATGGCTTTCTGCTCATTGACGATGTAGTCATGGCAGATACGATCCAGCTCGTCGGTGGTGACGCCAGGCTTGACGTACGCCCCGATCATCTCGAGCACGTCGGCGGCGAGACGGCCGGCGATACGCATCTTTTCAATGTCTTCAGGGGTTTTGAGGGTAACGGTCATACAAGGCTCTCTCGGCGCGGCAGGGCCGCAGCTAAAACACGGAAAAACGCGATTCTACCAGACCGTCGCCGGGCGGGTTATCATCGCTTCCTTATATGCATGCCCGCGGCCGTGTCCATCGACGCGGCGAAGCATGAAAAAGCGTCTGAAAAACAGGATCTTATTTCGGGTTCCGTTATCAGAGCTTTTGTGATATAAAATGCGCCGCTTTACGGGGTACGTCCCGAAAGCTCAAACCCACACACGTGTCGACACGATGACCTGGGTGCCCTCGGCTCAAGCCGTTGGTTGGTCATTGGGATACGTGGAGGCCTAACCCGACTTATCAAGGAACTATCATGTCCCAAGTCAACATGCGCGATATGCTGAAGGCCGGTGTGCACTTCGGTCACCAAACCCGTTACTGGAATCCGAAAATGGGTAAGTACATTTTCGGCGCGCGTAACAAGATTCACATCATCAACCTTGAAAAAACCCTGCCTATGTTCAACGAAGCACTGACTTTCGTTGAGCGCCTGGCTCAGGGCAAAAACAAGATCCTGTTCGTCGGCACCAAGCGTTCCGCTGGCAAGATCGTCGCTGAAGAAGCAGCACGTTGCGGTTCGCCGTACGTCGATCACCGCTGGTTGGGCGGCATGCTGACCAACTTCAAAACCATCCGTGCTTCTATCAAGCGTCTGCGCGAGCTCGAAGTTCAGGCTGAAGACGGTACCTTCGCCAAGCTGACCAAGAAAGAGGCGCTGATGCGCACTCGCGATCTGGAAAAGCTGGATCGTAGCCTGGGCGGTATCAAGGATATGGGCGGTCTGCCAGACGCTCTGTTCGTTATCGACGTTGATCACGAGCGCATTGCTATCACCGAAGCCAACAAGCTGGGCATCCCGGTCATCGGCGTAGTCGATACCAACAGCAGCCCTGAAGGTGTTGACTACATCATCCCAGGCAACGATGACGCCATTCGCGCCATCCAGCTGTACATGGGTTCGATGGCTGATGCTGTCATCCGTGGTCGCAACAACGTTGCTGGCGGCACCGACGTTTACGTTGAAGAAGCTCCAGCGGCAACTGTTGAAGGCTGAGTAGCAAACGCCTGGCGTTTACTCAGTACGCAAAAAGGGGGCTAGGCCCCCTTTTTGCCACCTCGAAAACCATCTGGCGTTGCCATCGACCTGATGTCATGTGCAGCGGTCACCATGGCTTTTCAAGAATTTGAACGCCCGCCCAGCGGGTGGAATGGTTGAAGACCTATCCAAGAGGATTTTGAAATGGCAGAGATTACTGCAGCGTTGGTCAAAGAACTGCGCGAGCGTACTGGCGAAGGCATGATGGACTGCAAAAAGGCCTTGACCAAGGCCGGCGGCGACATCGAAAAAGCCATCGACGATATGCGTGCTTCGGGCGCAATCAAGGCCGCCAAAAAAGCAGGCAACATTGCTGCTGAAGGCGCCATCGCTATCAAGGACAACGGCAAGCGCGCCGTCCTGATCGAAGTCAACTCGCAGACCGACTTCCTGGCTCTGCAGGACGACTTCAAGACCTTCGTCGCTTCCAGCGTCGCAAAAGCATTCGAACAGCAAGACTTCACCGTCGAGCAGCTGATCGAAGCTCAGGAAACCGAGCGTACCGCTCTGGTTGCTAAGGTCGGCGAGAACGTCAACATTCGTCGTCTGGCGCGTGTTGAAGGTGACGTTCTGGGTTCCTACCTGCACGGCAACAAGATCGGCGTGGTCGTAGCCCTCAAAGGCGGCGACGCTGAACTGGCCAAAGACATCGCGATGCACGTTGCAGCCAGCAACCCTGAGTTCCTGCTGCCTTCCGACGTTTCGGCCGAAGCGATCGAGCGCGAGAAGAACGTCTTCCTGCAGCTGAACGAAGACAAGCTCAAAGGCAAGCCTGCCGATATCGCCGAGAAGATGGTTGCCGGTCGTATCAGCAAGTTCCTGGCTGAAGCCAGCCTGGTCGAGCAAGCGTTCGTCAAGAACCCGGAAATCAAGGTCGGCGAGCTGGCCAAGAAAGCCGGTGCTGAAATCGTATCGTTCACCTACTTCAAAGTAGGCGAAGGCATCGAGAAGCCAGTCGACAACTTCGCAGAAGAAGTTGCTGCTCAAGTAGCTGCTTCCAAGCAATAAGACGGTTCTCCAACTGTCGCCCCAAAGAGGCTGCCCGCTCACGCGCGCAGCCTCTTTGTCAAAACGGCACGCGGAATTTGTTTTTCAGGGGTTGCGGCTTACGAGGCTGCAATTTCCTCAGGTAGTAGCCTAGAGTTAGCGCAGCCGCACATGGCTGGTCGACTCGTCAGATTTTTTTTAACGCCGCAGGAGAGATTCGCAATGGCTCAGCAGGGCAGTGGTTATCAAGCTCGCTATAAACGCATTCTACTCAAGCTTAGCGGCGAGGCCCTGATGGGGTCGGAAGAGTTCGGTATCGACCCTAAAGTGCTGGATCGCATGGCGCTTGAAGTGGGTCAGCTGGTGGGCATTGGGGTTCAGGTCGGTCTGGTGATCGGCGGTGGCAACCTGTTCCGTGGTGCGGCGTTGAGTGCCGCTGGCATGGACCGTGTCACGGGCGATCACATGGGCATGCTGGCCACTGTGATGAATGCCCTGGCAATGCGTGATGCGCTGGAGCGCGCCAATATCTCGGCCATCGTGATGTCGGCCATCTCCATGGTGGGTGTGACCGATCACTATGATCGTCGCAAAGCCATGCGCCACCTCAATTCCAAAGAAGTGGTCATTTTCGCTGCGGGGACCGGCAACCCGTTCTTCACCACCGATTCGGCTGCCTGCCTGCGCGCAATCGAAATCGACGCCGACGTCGTGTTGAAGGCAACCAAGGTGGATGGTGTGTACACTGCCGATCCATTCAAGGACCCGCATGCCGAGAAGTTCGATCATCTGACCTACGATGAAGTGCTGGATCGCAAGCTGGGTGTAATGGACCTGACGGCCATCTGCCTGTGCCGTGACCACAAGATGCCGCTGCGTGTCTTTAATATGAACAAACCCGGCGCCCTGCTGAACATCGTGCATGGCGGCGCGGAAGGAACTTTGATCGAGGAAGGCGAACAATGATCAACGACATTAAAAAAGCCGCTCAAGAGCGCATGCAGAAATCCATCGAATCGCTGCACCACGCGTTTGGCCAGATTCGTACCGGCAAGGCCCACCCAAGCATCCTGGGCAGCGTGATGGTGCCTTACTACGGCGCTGATACCCCGTTGAGCGGCGTGGCCAGCGTCACCGTCAAAGACTCCCGCACCCTGCAGGTCGTGGCGTTCGAGCGCAATATGCTCGCGGCGGTCGACAAGGCGATTCAAAGCGCAGGTCTGAACCTGAACCCGACCAACCTGGGCGAGATGCTGCTGATCTCCATGCCCGCGCTGACCGAAGAGACCCGCAAGGGCTTCACCAAACAGGCTCGCAGTGCCGCAGAAGATGCGCGCGTAGCCGTTCGCAATATCCGTCGCGATGCGCTGGGCGATCTGAAGAAACTGGTCAAGGACAAAGAGATCAGCGAAGACGAAGAACGTCGTGGTACCGCTGAGATCGACAAGCTGATCAAGGATTTCGAGGCCCAGATCACCAAGGCCACGGAAGATAAAGAGAAGGACCTGATGGCCGTATAAGGGGTCAGGAAGCTTTCATGGATAAGACAAAGCTGGCTGTGCCGTCATCGGTGCCGCGTCATGTCGCGATCATCATGGATGGGAACAATCGCTGGGCCAAGAAGCGTCTGCTGCCAGGTGTGGCAGGCCACAAGGCTGGCGTGGACGCCGTTCGCGCCGTGATCGAGGTGTGCGCCGAGGCCAAGGTCGAGGTGCTGACGCTGTTCGCCTTCTCCAGTGAGAACTGGCAGCGTCCGGCCGAGGAGGTCGGTGCGCTGATGGAGTTGTTCTTCACCGCCTTGCGTCGAGAGACCCGGCGCCTGAACGAGAACGGCATCAGCCTGCGGATCATCGGTGATCGCTCCCGGTTCCACCCGGAGTTGCAGGCTGCTATCCGCGAAGCGGAAGCCAGCACTGCCGCGAACAGCCGCTTTGTCCTGCAGATCGCCGCCAATTATGGCGGTCAGTGGGACATCGCTCAGGCCGCGCAGCGCCTTGCGCGTGAGGTTCAGGCCGGGCATCTGCGCCCTGACGATATCACCCCGGAGCTGCTGCAGACCTGTCTGGCAACGGGCGATCTGCCGTTGCCAGATCTGTGCATTCGTACCGGTGGCGAGCACCGCATCAGCAATTTCCTGCTGTGGCAGCTGGCTTACGCCGAGTTGTATTTCTCCGACCTGTTCTGGCCGGACTTCAAACACGAAGCCATGCGCCATGCGCTGGCCGATTTCGCTTCTCGCCAACGCCGCTTCGGGAAGACCAGCGAGCAGGTTGAAGCAGGAGCCCGTGCTTAATGCTCAAACAACGAATCATCACAGCGTTGATCCTTGCGCCACTCGCCCTGTGCGGCTTCTTTCTGCTCGCCGGTGGCAGCTTCGCGCTGTTCATCGGCGCCGTAGTGGTGCTGGGGGCGTGGGAATGGGCGCGTCTGGCCGGTTTTGAAGCTCAATCTGCCCGCGTGCTGTATTCGGCCGTGGTCGGGGTGCTGCTGTTTCTTCTTTATCTGTTGCCCGGGCTCGCACCATGGATCCTGGTGGCGGCCTTGCTCTGGTGGTTGACCGCGACCTGGCTGGTGCTGACGTACCCCGAGTCCAGCGAACACTGGTCAAGCGCCGCATGCAAACTGGCCATCGGTTTGCTGATTCTGCTGCCGGCCTGGCAAGGACTGGTTCTCATCAAGCTGGCGCCGATGGGCAACTGGCTGATTCTTTCGGTGATGATTCTGGTGTGGGGGGCCGACATTGGCGCCTATTTCTCCGGCAAGGCGTTCGGCAAGCGCAAGCTAGCCCCGAAAGTCAGTCCGGGCAAAAGCTGGGAAGGCCTTTACGGCGGTCTCGCTGCCTGCCTGCTCATCACGGCGGTCGTGGGTATTTTCCGCGGATGGTCCATTCTTGAGATCGTGTTCGCGCTGGTGTGCGCGGCGATCGTCGTGTTGATCTCCGTGGTGGGCGATCTGACCGAAAGCATGTTCAAGCGGAAATCCGGCGTTAAGGACAGCAGCAACCTGCTGCCGGGTCATGGCGGCGTGCTTGACCGCATCGACAGCCTGACCGCCGCGATTCCGGTTTTCGCCCTGCTGCTCTGGGCAGCCAAAGATTGGGGCATGATGTGAGCAAGCCCCAACTGATCACCGTTCTGGGAGCTACCGGGTCGGTAGGCCTGAGTACGCTTGACGTTATCGCGCGTCATCCTTCGCGCTACCAGGTTTTCGCCCTGACCGGCTTCAGCCGTCTGACAGAGCTGCTGGCGTTGTGCATTCGCCACACACCACAGTTCGCCGTGGTCCCGACCACGGTCGCTGCGCGGCAATTGCAGGATGACTTGCGGGCGGCCGGCCTCGACACGCGGGTGCTGGTAGGGGAGGGCGGCCTGTGCGAGGTGTCTGCTCACCCGCAGGTCGACACCGTACTGGCGGCCATCGTCGGGGCGGCCGGTCTGCGCCCGACGCTTGCGGCGGTGGAGGCTGGCAAGAAGGTTTTGCTGGCCAACAAGGAGGCGCTGGTCATGTCCGGCGCGCTGTTCATGCAGGCCGTGCGCCGCAGTGGCACGGTATTGCTGCCTCTGGACAGCGAGCACAACGCGATCTTCCAGTGCCTGCCTGGCAACTACGCCAATGGCCTTGCGCAGGTGGGGGTGCGGCGGATATTGCTGACAGCTTCGGGCGGTCCGTTTCGCGAAACGGCACTGGCCGAGCTGGAAGATGTTTCGCCAGAGCAGGCCTGTGCGCACCCGAACTGGTCCATGGGGCGCAAGATTTCCGTGGATTCTGCGAGCATGATGAACAAGGGCCTCGAGCTGATCGAAGCCTGCTGGTTGTTCGACACCATGCCTGAAAAGATCCAGGTGGTCATCCACCCCCAGAGCGTGATCCACTCGATGGTGGACTATGTGGATGGCTCGGTGCTGGCGCAACTGGGCAACCCCGACATGCGCACGCCGATTGCCCATGCGCTCGCCTGGCCTGAGCGCATCGATTCGGGCGTCGCGCCGCTCGATCTGTTCAGCATTGCCCGGCTGGACTTTCAGGCACCGGACGAATTGCGCTTCCCTTGCCTGCGCCTTGCGCGGCAAGCTGCGGAAACCGGGAACAGCGCTCCGGCGGTCTTGAATGCGGCCAACGAAGTGGCGGTTGCGGCGTTCCTGGACCGACGCATCCGTTACCCGGAGATCGCGAGTATGATCGACGAGGTGTTGAATCTTGAGCCTGTCGTGGCAGTGGATGAGCTGGATACGGTTTTCGAAGTCGATGCCCGGGCTCGATCGCTGGCGGAGCAGTGGCTCGGTCGAAATGGGCGATAAACGGCAAGTGCCGACAGGCGCAGGTCAATGGGTGCGCATGAGCATGCAGCGTGTGCTTGAGCGCACCGTCAAACCGGAACCCGGAGAACAGTGATGAGCGCGCTATATATGATAGTCGGCACCCTGGTTGCCTTGGGTGTGCTGGTGACCTTTCACGAGTTTGGCCATTTCTGGGTGGCCAGGCGTTGTGGCGTCAAGGTGTTGAGATTCTCCGTCGGCTTCGGCACCCCGTTGCTGCGCTGGCACGATCGCAAGGGGACTGAGTTCGTCGTTGCGGCCATCCCGCTGGGCGGTTACGTCAAGATGCTCGATGAGCGTGAAGGCGACGTTCCGCCTGAGCTCGTCGATCAGTCCTTCAATCGCAAATCGGTTTACAAGCGCATCGCGATCGTCATCGCGGGGCCTGTCGCTAACTTTCTGCTGGCCATTGTATTTTTCTGGGTACTCGCGATGCTGGGCAGCCAGCAGGTGCGTCCGGTCATTGGTGGTGTCGAAACTGGCAGTATCGCGCAGAAGGCTGGTCTGACTTCCGGTCAGGAAATTGTTTCAGTAGATGGCCAGGCCACCTCCGGTTGGGCGGCAGTGAACCTGCAGCTGGTGCGCAGACTGGGTGAAAGCGGCAGCATCGCACTGAAGGTGCGTGACCAGGGTTCCGACGTGGAAACCGCACATGCGCTGGTGCTGGATAACTGGCTCAAGGGCGCCGATGAGCCTGATCCGATTCGCTCCCTGGGCATCCGGCCATGGCGTCCAGCGCTGGCACCCGTGCTTGCCGAGCTCGATCCAAAAGGCCCGGCACAGGCAGCAGGCCTGAAAACCGGTGATCGTCTGCTGGCTGCCAATGGTCAGCCTTTCGACGAATGGCAGCAGGTCGTGGACTGGGTTCGTGTCCGCCCCGATACAAGCATTTCTTTGCGCGTGGAGCGCGATGGCGCTCAGATCGATGTGCCCGTCACGCTCGTTGCTCATGGCGAGGGCAAGGCGGCGACGGGTTACCTTGGCGCCGGTGTGAAGGGCGTGGACTGGCCACCCGAGATGCTGCGCGAGGTCAGTTATGGCCCGTTGGCAGCAGTTGCGGAGGGTGCCCGGCGTACTTGGACCATGAGTGTGCTGACCCTCGATTCGCTGAAGAAAATGTTGTTCGGCGAGCTGTCGGTAAAAAACTTGAGCGGACCGATAACCATTGCTAAAGTGGCGGGCGCTTCGGCCCAGTCAGGTGTAGGTGACTTCTTGAATTTCCTTGCTTATCTGAGCATAAGCCTGGGGGTTCTCAATTTGCTGCCCATTCCAGTGTTGGACGGGGGGCACTTGCTGTTTTATCTGATCGAGTGGGCGCGTGGTCGACCACTGTCGGAAAAGGTGCAGGGCTGGGGGGTTCAGATCGGAATAAGTCTGGTGGTTGGAGTCATGTTGCTCGCACTGGTCAACGATCTGGGACGACTGTAAAAGCTACGCCGAATTGTGAATCTGCCGCATTTTGCGGCAGTTTGTTTATTGCCAGTTGGAATAAGAAAGGACTTCATGAAACGTCTGCTGCTAACTGCGGTTCTTGCCGTACTGATGATCGCCGAAGTTCACGCCGAGTCCTTCACTATCTCCGATGTCCGTGTCAACGGCCTGCAGCGGGTTTCCGCGGGCAGCGTGTTTGGTGCGTTGCCGTTGAACGTGGGTGAACAGGCCGATGACGCGCGTCTGGTCGACGCAACGCGTGCGCTGTTCAAAACCGGGTTTTTCCAGGATATCCAGCTGGGCCGCGACGGTAACGTCCTGGTCATTACCGTGGTCGAGCGCCCATCGGTTTCCAGCATCGAGATCGAAGGTAACAAGGCGATCACCACTGAAGACCTGATGAAGGGTCTGAAGCAGTCGGGTCTGGCAGAAGGCGAGATTTTCCAGCGTGCAACCCTGGAAGGCGTTCGTAACGAACTGCAGCGTCAATACGTAGCCCAAGGCCGCTATTCGGCAGAAGTCGCCACTGAAGTCGTCCCTCAACCGCGCAACCGCGTTGGCCTCAAGATCAACATCAATGAAGGCGCCGTTGCGGCGATCCAGCACATCAACGTGGTGGGTAACTCCGTTTTCCCCGAACAGGATCTGGTCGATCTGTTCGAGCTGAAAACCACCAACTGGCTTTCCTTCTTCAAGAACGACGACAAGTACGCCCGCGAAAAGCTGTCCGGCGACCTGGAACGTCTGCGTTCGTACTACCTCGACCGCGGCTATATCAACATGGATATCGCCTCGACTCAGGTCTCCATCACGCCTGACAAGAAAAGCGTGTACATCACCGTCAACATTCATGAAGGCGAGAAGTACAGCGTCAAGTCGGTCAAGCTGAGCGGTGACCTCAAGGTTCCGGAAGACCAGATCCAGTCGCTGCTGCTGGTCAAGCCGGGTCAGGTGTTCTCCCGTAAGGTCATGACCACGACCTCCGAGCTGATCACCCGTCGTCTGGGTAACGAGGGTTATACCTTCGCCAACGTCAACGGCGTTCCGACCCCGAACGATGAAGATCACACCGTCGACATCCTGTTCGCTGTCGATCCGGGCAAGCGCGCCTACGTCAACCGCATCAATTTCCGTGGCAACACCAAGACCGCGGACGAAGTACTGCGTCGCGAGATGCGTCAGATGGAAGGCGGCTGGGCTTCGACCTACCTGATCGACCAGTCCAAAACCCGTCTGGACCGTCTGGGCTTCTTCAAGGAAGTGAACGTCGAAACTCCTGCGGTGCCGGGCACCGATGATCAGGTGGACGTCAACTACGCAGTGGAAGAGCAGGCCTCCGGTTCGATCACCGCCAGCGTCGGTTTCGCACAGAGTGCGGGTCTGATCCTGGGTGGTTCGATCAGCCAGAACAACTTCCTGGGTACCGGTAACAAGGTCAGCATCGGCCTGACCAAAAGTGAATACCAGACCCGCTACAACTTCAGCTACGTCGATCCGTACTTCACGCCGGACGGTGTGAGCCTGGGTTACAGCGCGTTCTACCGCAAGACCGATTACGACGACCTGGACGTCGACGTGGCCAGCTACTCGGTAGACAGCCTGGGTGCCGGTATCAACATGGGCTACCCGATCAGCGAGACGGCGCGCCTGAACTTCGGCCTGTCGGTCCAGAAGGACGAACTGAGCACCGGTAAGTACACCGTCGACGAGATCTTCGACTTCATCGACAAGGAAGGCGACAGCTTCACCAACTTCAAGGCGTCTGTCGGCTGGTCCGAATCGACCTTGAACAAAGGCACCTTGCCGACCCGTGGTCATTCCCAGAGCCTGACGCTGGAAACCACCATTCCGGGCAGCGACCTGTCGTTCTACAAACTTGATTATCGCGGTCAGTTGTTCCACCCGATCTCCACCAATTACACCCTGCGTCTGCACTCGGAGCTGGGTTACGGTGATGGTTACGGTTCGACTTCCGGTCTGCCGTTCTACGAGAACTACTACGCCGGTGGCTTCAACTCGGTTCGTGGCTTCAAGGACAGCACGCTGGGTCCACGCAGTACCCCGAGTAGCGGTAGCCGTGGCACCCTGGCAGACCCGGATCAGGATCCGCTGCCGTTCGGTGGTAACGTCTTGATCACCGGCGGTGCCGAGATTCTCTTCCCGCTTCCGTTCATCAAGGACCAGCGTTCGCTGCGTACCTCGCTGTTCTGGGACGTCGGTAACGTTTTCAACACCAACTGCGGCTCGCAGAAGACCACGCTCGACGGCGAGAAGGTCGAGTGTAACGGCCCTGACCTTTCCGGTCTGGCCAGCTCGGTCGGTGTTGGCGTGACCTGGATCACCGCATTGGGTCCTTTGAGTTTCGCCCTGGCTATGCCGGTCAAGAAGCCGGACGACAGCACCGAAACCCAGGTCTTCCAATTCTCTCTCGGTCAGACCTTCTAAGGGTCTGATCACTGCAAACGACAACGGATTCTGTAGGAGTTACATCGTGCGTAAGTTGACCCAATTGGCATTGCTGGCGACGGTTCTGGTAGCAGGCCCGGCATTTGCTGACATGAAAATCGCAGTCCTGAACTACCAGATGGCGTTGCTCGAGTCCGACGCAGCCAAGAAATACGCGGTAGATGCAGAGAAGAAATTCGGTCCTCAACTGACCAAGCTCAAGGCACTGGAAAGCAGCGCCAAAGGCATTCAGGATCGTCTGGTCGCGGGTGGCGACAAGATGGCCCAGCCTGAGCGTGAGCGTCTGGAACTGGACTTCAAGCAGAAGGCCCGTGACTTCCAGTTCCAGTCCAAGGAACTGAACGAAGCCAAGGCTGTTGCTGACCGTGACATGCTGAAACAACTGAAGCCGAAGCTGGATCAAGCCGTTGAAGAAGTGATCAAGAAAGGCGGTTTCGACCTGGTGTTCGAGCGCGGTGCCGTGATTGATGTCAAGCCTCAGTACGACGTCACTCGCCAGGTCATCGAGCGCATGAACCAGCTGAAGTAAATTCATGACCGCGATCATCACGCTCGGCCAGTTGGCCGAGTTCCTCGGCGCCACGTTGCGTGGCCCGGCGGACAAGCAGATCACTGGACTGGCCACCTTGCAGGAGGCCGGTCCAAGTCAGGTCAGTTTCCTGGCCAATCCCCAATATCGCAAATTCCTGCCCGCCACACAGGCCGCTGCCGTGCTGCTCAAGCCGGCGGATGCCGAGGGGTATGCGGGCGACGCGTTGATGATCGCCGACCCCTATCTGGCTTACGCGCGCATTTCTCACCTGTTCGATCCCAAGCCCAAGGCGGCGGCAGGTATCCACCCCACTGCGGTCGTCGCTGAAGATGCGGTGGTCGACGCGGCCGCCAGCATCGGTCCTTATGCCGTCATCGAAAGCGGCGCCCGGATCGCGGCAGGCGTGACCATCGGCGCTCACTGCTTCATCGGCGCACGTAGCGTGATCGGCGAGGGTGGCTGGCTGGCTCCGCGCGTCACGCTGTATCACGACGTGCGTATCGGGCAGCGGGTGGTGATTCAATCCGGCGCCGTGCTCGGCGGCGAAGGCTTCGGCTTTGCCAACGAAAAAGGCGTCTGGCAGAAGATCGCGCAGATCGGTGGCGTGACCATCGGTGACGACGTGGAGATCGGCGTGAATACCGCCATCGACCGTGGGGCCATGGACGACACGCGTATTGGCAATGGCGTGAAACTGGACAACCAGATTCAGATCGCCCACAACGTGCAGGTCGGCGATCACACGGCCATGGCGGCCTGTGTCGGTATTTCCGGCAGCGCCAAAATCGGCAAGCATTGCATGCTGGCAGGCGGTGTCGGGCTTGTCGGGCACATTGAAATCTGTGACGGCGTTTTCATCACCGGGATGACCATGGTGACCCGTTCGATCACCGAGCCTGGTTCCTACTCTTCGGGGACGGCGATGCAGCCGGCTGCGGAATGGCGCAAGAGTGCAGCACGGATCCGTCAGCTCGACGACATGTCGCGACGACTGCAACAGCTGGAAAAGATTGTCGAGGCAGTGACCTCAGGCGGTAAAGCGTCATCTGATGGCTGATACCTTTTTCTTATCAAGCGTGCACAGTCGATAACTGCCTCCTTGATTTGCTAGAGGGGTGCCGCGTTAGTCGCACTCCCAATCTTTACTACAGGCTTTCTCTCGAAATGATGGACATCAACGAAATCCGCGAATATCTGCCTCACCGTTACCCGTTCCTGCTCGTGGACCGTGTGGTGGAGCTGGATGTTGAGAATAAAAGCATTCGTGCCTACAAGAATGTCAGCATCAACGAGCCATTCTTCAACGGGCATTTCCCCCAGCATCCGATCATGCCGGGTGTGCTGATCATCGAAGCCATGGCGCAGGCGGCGGGTATCCTGGGTTTCAAGATGCTTGACGTGAAGCCGGCCGATGGCACGCTTTACTATTTCGTCGGCTCCGACAAGCTGCGTTTCCGCCAGCCAGTGCTGCCGGGCGACCAACTGATCCTTGAAGCCAAGTTCATCAGCTGCAAGCGTCAGATCTGGAAGTTCGAGTGCCAGGCTTCGGTAGACGGCAAGCCGGTCTGCTCCGCCGAAATCATCTGTGCGGAACGTAAGCTATGAGTTTGATTGACTCTCGCGCAATCATCGATCCGACGGCCGTGCTGGCCGACAATGTGGAGGTCGGCCCGTGGTCGATCGTCGGACCCGGTGTGGAAATTGGCGAGGGTACAGTGATAGGCCCGCACGTAATCCTGCGCGGCCCGACCAAAATCGGCAAGAACAACCACATCTACCAGTTCTCCTCGGTGGGTGAGGACACGCCTGATCTGAAGTACAAAGGTGAGGCGACGCGGCTGGTGATCGGTGATCACAACGTGATCCGTGAAGGCGTGACCATTCACCGTGGCACCATCCAGGATCGCGCCGAAACGACGATTGGCGATCACAACCTGATCATGGCCTACGCTCACATCGGTCACGACAGCGTCATCGGCAACCATTGCATCCTGGTCAACAACACGGCATTGGCCGGGCACGTTCACGTCGATGACTGGGCGATCCTGTCCGGTTTTACGCTGGTGCATCAGTATTGCCACATCGGCGCCCACAGCTTCTCGGGTATGGGCACCGCGATCGGCAAGGACGTTCCGGCGTTCGTCACCGTGTTCGGCAACCCTGCCGAAGCGCGCAGCATGAATTTCGAAGGCATGCGCCGTCGTGGCTTCTCGGACGACGCGATTCACGCGCTGCGCCGCGCTTACAAGACCGTGTACCGTCAAGGGCTGACGGTAGAGCAGGCGATCGTCGAGCTGGCCGAACCTGCGGCGCAGTTCCCCGAAGTCGCGTTGTTCCTTGAGTCCATTCAGACCTCGACCCGCGGCATCACCCGTTAATCATGAGTGCCTTGCGTATAGCGCTGGTCGCCGGAGAAGCCTCTGGCGACATCCTGGGTTCGGGTCTGATGCGCGCAATCAAGGCGCGCCACCCTGATGTGCAGTTCATCGGCGTCGGCGGCCCGCTCATGGAAGCGCAGGGCATGCAGTCCAGCTTTCCCATGGAGCGCCTGTCGGTCATGGGCCTCGTCGAAGTGCTGGGCCGACTCAAGGAGTTGATGGCACGCCGCAAACTGCTGATCCAGAACCTGATCGATGCCAGGCCCGATGTGTTCATCGGCATCGACGCCCCGGATTTCACGCTCAATATCGAACTCAAACTGCGTCAGGCGGGCATCAAGACCGTTCACTATGTCAGCCCGTCGGTCTGGGCGTGGCGGCAGAAACGCGTCTTCAAGATCCGCGAAGGTTGCGATCTGATGCTCACGCTGTTGCCGTTCGAGGCGCGGTTCTACGAAGAAAAAGGCGTTCCGGTGCGCTTCGTCGGGCATCCGCTGGCTGACACCATTCCGCTGCACGCCGATCGTGCCGACGCTCGAGCGCAGCTCGGGCTGGGCGACGGGTCGGTGGTTGCGCTGATGCCTGGCAGTCGTGCAGGCGAAGTCGGCCGCCTGGGCGCGTTGTTTTTCGACACCGCCGAGCGATTACTGGCCTTGCGGCCCGGCATCCGTTTCGTCCTGCCGTGCGCAAGCCCTCAACGCCGGGCGCAGATCGAGCAATTGCTGCAGGGGCGAGATCTTCCGCTGACGCTGCTCGACGGTCAGTCTCATCTGGCGCTGGCGGCGTGCGATGCGGTGCTCATTGCCTCCGGCACCGCCACGCTGGAGGCGCTGCTGTACAAAAGGCCGATGGTGGTTGCCTATCGTCTGGCGCCGCTGACTTACTGGATACTCAAGCGGATGGTGAAAAGTCCGTACGTGTCGTTGCCGAATCTGTTGGCCCGGCGTTTGCTGGTTCCAGAACTGCTGCAGGACGCTGCGACCGCCCAGGCACTGGCGCAGACGCTGCTGCCATTGCTCGACAACGGCGCTGAGCAGACCGCCGGCTTCGACGAAATTCACCGAACCTTGCGTCGTGATGCCTCCAATCAGGCAGCGGAAGCGGTATTGAACCTGATCGGCGCGTCACCTTCACAATGAGTGTGCAATCAATGCAAATGGGTCTGGACTTCAACCTGGTCGAGGATCTGGTGGCCGGTGTCGACGAAGTCGGTCGCGGTCCACTGTGTGGCGCGGTTGTCACGGCTGCTGTCATCCTGGACCCGAAACGCCCCATTCTGGGCCTCAACGACTCGAAAAAACTCACCGAAGCCAAGCGCGAAAAATTATTCGACGAGATCTGCGAAAAGGCGTTGTGCTGGCACATTGCACGGGCAGAAGTGGAAGAAATTGACGAGCTCAATATCCTGCACGCCACCATGCTGGCCATGAAGCGTGCCGTCGAAGGGTTGCTCATCGTTCCTAAACTGGCACTGATCGACGGCAATCGCTGTCCGCAGCTTTCGGTTCCCAGCGCGCCGGTCATTCAGGGCGATGCCCAGGTCCCGGCCATCGCCGCAGCGTCGATCCTGGCGAAGGTGAGCCGCGACCGCGAGATGGCGAAGATGGAGCTGCTGTATCCCGGTTACGGGATTGGCGGGCACAAGGGCTATCCGACCCCGGTCCACCTGGAAGCCCTGGCGCGGCTTGGGCCTACGCCGATTCACCGGCGATCCTTTGCCCCGGTACGTGCGGCTTACGAGGCACGGGACATGATGATCGCCACGGGTTTTACCTCGCTGCCGCTGAGTTGATGCCGGCACCGACGTTTCGCAGCAGCGGCTCAATCTGTGGGCCGTCCCGACCAGAGGCATTTCAGCGACAGGGACAGTCTCACCGCCGGCCAATGGCGGATGAAGGTTTCTCACGTCCACTGCAACACACTTCGTACTGCTGACAGGGTCGGTTGGCTTATCGAATGTTTTTCCTGAGGCCGGTACAATCCGGCCTTCGTTTTCTGCGCGCTATTAGGATCACCCATGCCGGCTTCTTTCGTTCATCTACGCCTGCACACCGAATACTCTCTGGTTGACGGTCTGGTCCGGGTCAAGCCGCTGGTCAAGGCGCTGACCGGCATGAACATGCCTGCGGTAGCGGTGACCGACCAGAACAACCTGTGTTCGCTGGTCAAATTCTACAAAGCGACCATGGGCGCGGGAATCAAGCCGATCTGCGGCGCTGACATCTGGCTCGCGGGTCGTGATCGCGAGGCGCCGCTCAGCCGCCTCAGCCTGCTGGTGATGAACCCGAAAGGCTACCTGAACCTGACCGAGCTGATCTCGCGCGGGTTCATGGATGGTCAGCGTAATGGCCTGGTGGTGATCGAGCGCGAGTGGGTCGCCGAAGCCAGCGAAGGGTTGATTGCCTTGTCGGCGGCCAAAGAAGGCGAAATCGGCATGGCCTTGCTGGGCGGTAATCCGGCTGAGGCCGACCACCTGCTCAAAGAGTGGATGACGGTTTTCCCGGACCGATTCTATGTCGAGGTCCAGCGCACCAATCGCATCAACGATGAAGAGCACCTGCACGCTGCCGTCGCCCTGGCCGATCGGCACGGCGCGCCACTGGTGGCGACCAACGATGTGCGCTTCATCAAGCAGGAAGATTTCGAAGCCCACGAGACACGCGTCTGCATCGGCGAAGGCCGGGCGCTGGACGACCCGCGTCGTTCGCACAATTACAGCGATCAGCAATACCTCAAAAGTGCCGAGGAGATGGCCGAGCTGTTCAGCGATCTGCCGGACGCGCTGGCCAACACGGTCGAGATCGCCAAGCGCTGCAACATCGAGGTCAAGCTGGGCAAGCACTTCCTGCCCAACTTCCCGATCCCCGATGGCCTCACCATCGACGAGTATTTCCGCAAAGTGTCGTTCGAAGGCCTCGAGGAGCGCCTCGCGGTGCTGTGGCCCAAGGAAACGACACCCGACTATGAAGCCAAGCGACAGGTCTATGTCGACCGTCTGAATTTCGAGCTGGATATCATCATCCAGATGGGATTCCCCGGTTACTTCCTGATCGTTATGGACTTCATCCAGTGGGCCAAGAACAACGGCGTGCCGGTGGGGCCGGGCCGTGGGTCGGGTGCTGGTTCGCTGGTTGCCTACGTGCAGAAGATCACCGACCTGGACCCGCTGCAATATGACCTGCTGTTCGAACGGTTCCTGAACCCCGAGCGGGTATCGATGCCCGACTTCGACGTCGACTTCTGCATGGACGGCCGCGACCGCGTGATCGAATACGTGGCCGACAAATACGGCCGCAATGCGGTGAGCCAGATCATTACCTTCGGTTCGATGGCGGCCAAGGCGGTGGTGCGTGACGTGGCGCGGGCGCAGGGCAAGTCATTCGGTCTGGCGGATCGCCTGTCGAAAATGATCCCGTTCGAAGTCGGCATGACCCTGGAAAAGGCCTACGAACAGGAAGAAATCCTGCGTGACTTCCTCAAGACCGACGAGGAAGGCGCTGAAATCTGGGAGATGGCGCGCAAGCTCGAAGGCGTCGTGCGTAACGTCGGCAAGCACGCCGGTGGCGTGGTTATCGCGCCGACCAAACTCACCGACTTCGCGGCCATTTACTGCGACGAAGAGGGCAGCGGTCTGGTGACCCAGTTCGACAAGGATGACGTCGAAGCTGCCGGGTTGGTGAAGTTCGACTTCCTCGGCCTGCGCACCCTGACGATCATCGACTGGGCGATGAAAACCATCAACCGCGACCGCGCCAAGGTGGGCGAGGAGCCGCTGGACATCGCGTTCATCCCGCTGGACGACGCGCCGACCTACGACCTGTTGCAGAAAGCCGAAACCACGGCGGTGTTCCAGCTCGAATCCCGCGGCATGAAGGAGCTGATCAAAAAGCTCAAGCCCGACTGCCTCGAAGACCTCATCGCACTGGTGGCGCTGTTCCGTCCGGGCCCCTTGCAATCGGGCATGGTGGATGACTTCATCAACCGCAAACACGGCCGCGCCGAGCTGTCGTACCCGCACGTCGACTACCAGTACGAGGGGCTGAAGCCGGTATTGGCGCCGACCTACGGCATCATCCTGTATCAGGAACAGGTGATGCAGATCGCTCAGGTCATGGCCGGCTATACGCTGGGCGGTGCGGACATGCTGCGTCGCGCCATGGGCAAGAAGAAGCCCGAGGAGATGGCCAAGCAACGCGGCGGCTTCATTGAAGGTTGCAAGACCAACAATATCGACCCTGACCTTGCCGGTAACATTTTCGACCTGGTTGAAAAATTCGCCGGTTACGGCTTCAACAAGTCCCACTCCGCGGCATATGGACTGGTTTCGTACCAGACCGCGTGGCTGAAGAAGCACTATCCGGCGCCGTTCATGGCCGCCGTGTTGTCGGCGGACATGCACAACACCGACAAGGTCGTGACCTTGATCGAAGAAGTGCGGACCATGAAGCTGCGCCTGGACGCGCCGGACGTGAACAACTCGGAATTCAAGTTCACCGTGAACGACGAAGGCCGCATCGTCTATGGCCTCGGCGCCATCAAGGGCGTGGGCGAGGGGCCGGTCGAGGCGATCACCGAAGCGCGTCAGGCGGGCCCGTTCAAGGATCTGTTCGACTTCTGTGCGCGCATCGACCTCAAGCGCGTCAACAAACGCACGTTGGGCGGCCTGATCAGCAGCGGCGCGCTGGACCGTCTGGGCCCGTTCTTCTTTGAGGAGCCCAAACAGTATCAAGCCAACATCGACCGCAACCGCGGCGTCCTGCTGGCGGCTCTGGAAGAAGCGATCCAGGCCGCCGAGCAGACCGCGCGCAGTCACGACAGTGGTCATGCCGACCTGTTTGGCGGTTTGTTCGTCGAAGCGGACGCCGATGTTTATGCGAACCATCGCAATGCCAAGGAGGTCACTCTCAAGGAGCGTCTTCGCGGCGAAAAGGAAACGCTGGGCCTGTACCTCACGGGGCATCCGATCGACGAATACGAAGGTGAGATCAGACGGTTCGCCCGTCAGCGTATCGTCGATCTGAAACCGGCGCGGGACACTCAGACCGTCGCGGGGCTGATCATCGCGCTGCGCGTGATGAAGAACAAAAAGGGCGACAAGATGGGTTTCATCACCCTCGATGACCGCTCCGGACGCATCGAAGCCTCGCTGTTCGCCGATGCGTTTCATTCGGCCCAGTCGCTGTTGCAGACCGACGCGATGGTGGTGGTGGAGGGGGAAGTCAGCTCCGATGATTTCTCCGGCGGCCTGCGTTTGCGTGCCAAACGGGTGATGAGCCTGGAAGAGGCGCGTACGGGGCTGGCCGAAAGTTTGCGTCTGACCGTGCATAGCGAAGCGCTCAAGGGCGATCGTCTACGCTGGCTGGGCGACCTGTGCAGGAAGCACCGGGGAGCGTGTCCGATCACGCTCGATTACACCGGGCAGGAGGCCAAGGCGTTGTTGCAGTTTGGCGAAGCGTGGCGGATCGATCCCGCAGACAGCCTGATTCAGGCCCTGCGTGACCAGTTCGGACGAGAGAACGTCTTCCTGCAGTATCGCTGAACGCTGATCAGCTCAGAATTTTTTAAACTCGACCGAAAGGCGCCTGCTCCTTTAAGGTATGGCGCTTACGGATCAACCGGCCGGCCTCTTGGCCGTCGACCCAAGACGGATGCCTATGAACCCGAATTTTCTGGATTTCGAACAGCCGATTGCTGACCTGCAAGCCAAGATTGAAGAGCTGCGTCTGGTAGGCAATGACAACTCGCTGAACATCGGCGACGAAATCTCTCGACTGCAAGAGAAGAGCAATACGCTCACCGAAAGCATTTTCGGCAACCTGACCAGTTGGCAGATCGCGCGCATGGCGCGTCATCCGCGTCGTCCGTACACACTGGATTACATCGAACACATCTTCACCGAGTTTGACGAGTTGCATGGCGATCGCCACTTCTCCGACGACGCGGCAATCGTCGGCGGTATTGCCCGCCTCGACGATCAGCCTGTGATGGTGATCGGTCACCAGAAAGGCCGCGAAGTGCGCGAGAAGGTTCGCCGCAACTTCGGCATGCCGCGTCCGGAGGGCTACCGCAAGGCCTGCCGTCTGATGGAAATGGCCGAGCGCTTCAAGATGCCGATCCTGACCTTCATCGACACGCCGGGCGCCTACCCGGGCATCGACGCCGAAGAGCGCAACCAGAGCGAAGCGATTGCCTGGAACCTGCGCGTCATGGCCCGCCTGAAGACTCCGATCATTGCCACCGTCATCGGTGAAGGTGGTTCGGGCGGCGCGCTGGCGATTGGTGTCTGCGACCAGTTGAACATGCTGCAATATTCCACTTACGCGGTGATCTCGCCGGAAGGCTGCGCCTCGATCCTGTGGAAAACGGCCGAGAAGGCACCGGATGCCGCTGAAGCGATGGGCATTACCGCCGAGCGCCTGAAAGGGTTGGGTATCGTTGACAAGGTGATCAACGAGCCATTGGGTGGCGCACATCGTGATCCGGCCGCCGCCGCTGCATCGATTCGTGAAGAGTTGAGCAGTCAGTTGGCAATGCTCAAAAAGTTCGGTAACGATGAGCTGCTGGCTCGCCGCTACGAGCGCCTGATGAGTTACGGCGTATAACCGGAGTCTTTTTCTGAGGTCCGGCCAGCTTGAAAGGTTGACCCGCATGACCAAGCCGGACATCAAGAAAGACTTATCCAAGCGTCTGCTGTCGCGCCTGTCCCCCTGGCGCGACGCAGCGGCTTGGCGCATCGCCTTCTCCGGTGGTCTGGATTCCACCGTCCTGCTGCATCTGCTGTCGGATCTTTCGAAGCAACAGCGCCTTCCCCCTTTGATTGCCATTCACGTTCATCACGGCCTGCAGGCTGTCGCCAAGTCCTGGCCGGGACATTGTCGTCAGGTCTGTCAGATTCTGGGCATACCGTTGCAGGTCATCGATGTCACCGTGAAGCCCGGCGCGAGCCTCGAGCAAGCCGCGCGCAATGCCCGTTATGACGCTTTCAATGACGTGCTTGAGCGTGGCGAAGTGCTGCTGACCGCGCAGCACCGCGATGATCAGGCTGAAACGCTGCTGTTCCGATTATTGCGAGGCGCTGGAGTGCGTGGTCTGGCGGCGATGCCTGAGGCACGAATTGTCGGCGAGGGCCGGCTGTTTCGTCCGTTGATCGAGGAGTCCAGAGCAACGCTGGAAGCGTATGCCCGGGAGCAGGGTCTGAGCTGGATCGAGGACCCGAGCAATCATGACAGTCGCTTTTCACGCAATTACCTGCGCAATCACGTGATGCCCATGCTGACGGCGCGTTGGCCGCAGGCTGTGGCCAGCATGACCCGCAGCGCTGCACATCTGGCCGAGGCGCAGGCGTTGCTGGTTGAGCTGGCGCAGCAGGATCTGGCTCAGGCCGAAACGCCGTGTCCGTGGCCGTGGCTGGATCTGCCCTCGCTGGAACTGGCGCCGCTGGAGATGTTATCCGACGCCAGGCAGCGCAATGCCTTACGCCACTGGCTGACACCGCTGACCCGTTTACCGGATACCGATCACTGGGCAGGCTGGGATTCGTTGCGTGATGCAGGGCCCGACGGCCGGCCGATCTGGCGCCTCGCCGACGGTCAGGTGCATCGCGCCGAGGGACGGATCTGGTGGTTGTCCGGGATCTGGCTCAAGGATGTTGCCGGCTCGCAGCACTGGTCGCTGTCTTCGCAGCCGCTGACACTGCCGGGCAACGGCATGTTGCAGATCGTCGGCTCGGCCCCTGTTGGCGGCTTGCACGTGCACTATCGGCAAGGCGGAGAGACCTTCGATGTGCCGGACCGCGGGCGCCGGGATCTCAAGCGGCTGCTCAACGAAAAAGGCGTGCCGGTTTTTTTGCGCGGCCGATTGCCGCTGCTGTATCGCGGTGAGCAATTATTGGCCGTGGCCAACTTGCCCGGACTGGACGCCGGGCCCCGTGGCGACTGGCGATTGCACTGGCAGCCACCGACGAATGACCAAAGTTTGAGCTGAAAGGGCGTTTCCGGTAGACTACGCTCCCTTCTTGATACAGCTTATGTCGATCCTTTCGGAACGATGCAAGTTGCCGATTACCAGCCAGTCTTTACTGGGCGATTCTCAAAATGTGGCGAGCAATGGACAGACCTTCCTGTGGTCAGTCGCTTTTTCTGGCGCAACAGATTCTGAACAGCACTGTGAGACACGCAGGTCATCGGGGGCTTCGGCCTTCCTTCGCTTTCCCCGGCGGCTCTGACCGCTTTAACGCAGACTTCTAGGGTTTTTCATGACGCGCTACATCTTCGTCACGGGCGGTGTTGTTTCTTCATTGGGGAAAGGCATTGCCTCGGCTTCATTGGCGGCCATCCTGGAGGCGAGGGGACTTAAGGTCACCATGCTCAAGCTGGACCCCTACATCAACGTCGATCCGGGCACCATGAGCCCGTTCCAGCACGGTGAAGTGTTCGTCACCCACGACGGCGCCGAGACCGACCTGGACCTGGGTCACTACGAGCGTTTCATCCGCACCACCATGACCCAGAACAACAACTTCACCACTGGCCGTGTGTACGAACACGTCCTGCGCAAAGAGCGCCGTGGTGATTATCTGGGCGCGACCATTCAGGTGATTCCGCACATCACCGATGAGATCAAGCGTCGCATCATCAAGGGCGCCGGCGATGCCGACGTGGCCCTGGTGGAAATCGGTGGCACCGTGGGTGACATCGAATCACAACCATTCCTGGAAGCCATCCGCCAGTTGCGCTTCGAAGTCGGTGCCAAGCGCGCGATGCTGATGCACCTGACGCTGGTGCCCTACATCGCCACTGCCGGCGAAACCAAGACCAAGCCTACCCAGCACTCGGTCAAGGAATTGCGCTCCATCGGCCTGCAGCCTGATGTGCTGATCTGCCGTTCCGACCATGCCATCGACGTCTCGTCGCGCCGCAAGATCGCTCAGTTCACCAACGTCGAAGAGCGTGCGGTCATCGCGCTGGAAGATGCCGACACCATCTACAAGATCCCGGGCATCCTGCATTCGCAAGGCCTGGACGATTTCGTCGTAGAGCGTTTCGGTCTGCAATGCGCCGGCGCCGACCTGTCCGAGTGGGACAAGGTTGTCGATGCCAAGCTTAATCCGGAGCACGAAGTCACCATCGCCATGGTCGGCAAGTACATGGAGCTGCTGGACGCTTACAAATCGCTGATCGAAGCGATGAGCCATGCCGGCATCACCAATCGCACCAAGGTCAACCTGCGCTACATCGATTCCGAAGACATCGAAAATCAGGGCACTGGCCTGCTCGAAGGCGTGGATGCCATCCTGGTGCCGGGCGGCTTTGGTCTGCGCGGCGTCGAAGGCAAGATCACTGCGGTGCAGTTCGCTCGCGAAAACAAGGTTCCGTACCTGGGCATCTGCCTGGGCATGCAGGTGGCCGTCATCGAGTTCGCACGTAACGTGCTGGGCTGGAAAGACGCCAACTCCACCGAGTTCGACCGCACCAGCGGGCACCCTGTCGTGGGTCTGATCACCGAGTGGGAAGACGCGACCGGCGCAGTCGAAACCCGTACCGAAGCCTCCGATCTGGGCGGCACCATGCGCCTGGGCGCGCAGGAATGCCAGCTTGAGCCGGGCTCCCTGGTACACGATTGCTACGCCAACGACGTCATCGTCGAGCGTCACCGTCACCGCTACGAGGTGAACAACAAGCTGCTGCCGCAACTGATCGAAGCCGGCCTGAAAGTTTCCGGTCGCTCCGGCGACGGCGCGCTGGTCGAAGTGGTCGAGTCTGCCGATCATCCGTGGTTCGTGGCCTGTCAGTTTCACCCTGAATTCACCTCCACGCCTCGCGATGGCCACCCGCTGTTCAGTGGTTTCGTCAAGGCCGCGCTCGCTCAACATCAGAAGAACGCCTGATAGGGAATTCATTTCATGGCACAGAAAATCATCCGAGTCGGTTCCGCTGACAAGGGCATTGACATCGCCAACGATAAGCCAATGGTCTTGTTCGGCGGCATGAACGTCCTGGAATCCCGTGACATGGCCATGCAGGTCTGTGAGGAATACGTGCGGGTGACCGAGAAGCTCGGGATCCCTTACGTTTTCAAGGCCAGCTTCGACAAAGCCAACCGTTCTTCGGTGACGTCCTATCGCGGCCCGGGCCTGGAAGCAGGCATGCGCATTTTCGAAGAGATCAAAAGCACGTTCGGCGTGCCGGTGATCACCGACGTGCACGAGCCGGATCAGGCGGCTGCCGTTGCCGAGGTCTGCGACATCATTCAGCTGCCGGCTTTCCTGTCCCGCCAGACCGATCTGGTCGTGGCGATGGCCAAGACCGGCGCCGTGATCAACATCAAGAAAGCCCAGTTCCTCGCGCCTCAGGAGATGAAACACATCCTGAACAAGTGTGAAGAAGCGGGTAATGACCAGTTGATCCTGTGCGAGCGTGGTTCGAGCTTTGGCTACAACAACCTCGTGGTCGATATGCTCGGCTTCGGCATCATGAAAGCCTTCGAATACCCGGTGTTCTTCGACGTGACGCACGCGTTGCAGATGCCGGGCGGCCGTTCCGATTCCGCTGGCGGTCGCCGCGCCCAAGTCACCGATCTGGCCAAGGCCGGCATCAGTCAGGGCCTGGCGGGGCTGTTCCTCGAGGCCCATCCGGATCCGGATAACGCCAAATGCGATGGTCCATGCGCGCTACGTCTGAACAAGCTCGAGCCATTCCTGACTCAGCTCAAGGCGCTGGACGATCTGGTCAAGGCCTTCCCGACGATCGAAACGGCTTAAAAACCCGCTTCACCGGCGCCGAGCCCTCCGGTAGAGTGCCGTTCGTTATTTTCCCGACCAATGGGTCGGGAAATTTGTCGTTTTGGGGCCTGCCCGTTGTCCTAGAGCCCTGAGACGCCGAATCGTTTTCCCTGCTGCGTCGTTTTCGTCAATCTTGGAGTGTTAACAACAATGGCAAAAATCGTCGACATCAAAGGTCGTGAAGTTCTCGACTCCCGTGGCAATCCCACCGTGGAAGCAGATGTGCTCCTCGACAACGGCATCATCGGCAGTGCATGCGCGCCGTCCGGTGCTTCCACCGGCTCGCGTGAAGCACTTGAGCTGCGTGATGGCGACAAGAGCCGTTACATGGGCAAAGGCGTTCTCAAGGCTGTGGCCAATATCAACGGCCCGATCCGCGACCTGCTGCTGGGCAAGGACCCGGTTGACCAGAAGGCACTGGACCACGCGATGATCCAGCTCGACGGCACCGAAAACAAAGCCAGCCTGGGCGCCAACGCCATCCTCGCTGTCTCCCTGGCCGCTGCCAAAGCTGCCGCTCAGGATCAGGATCTGCCGCTGTACGCGCACATTGCCAACCTCAACGGCACGCCAGGTGTCTACTCGATGCCGGTCCCGATGATGAACATCATCAACGGTGGCGAGCATGCCGATAACAACATCGACATCCAGGAATTCATGGTTCAGCCAGTGGGCGCCAAGACCTTCGCCGAAGGCCTGCGCTGGGGCACCGAGATTTTCCACCACCTCAAAGCCGTGCTCAAGGCACGCGGTCTGAACACCGCCGTGGGTGACGAAGGTGGTTTCGCGCCCAACCTGAACTCCAACGCCGACGCACTGGACGCCATCGCTGAGGCCGTGAAGAACGCCGGCTACACGCTGGGCACCGACGTGACCCTGGCGCTGGACTGCGCTGCCAGCGAGTTCTACAAGAACGGCAAGTACACCCTGAGCGAAGAAGGCGAATACGATTCCGCCGGTTTTGCCGACTATCTGGCCGATCTGGTCAGCAAACACCCGATCATCTCGATCGAAGACGGCCTGGACGAATCCGACTGGGACGGCTGGAAGATTCTCACCGACAAGATCGGCGACAAGATCCAGCTGGTGGGCGACGACCTTTTCGTGACCAACACCAAGATCCTGAAAGAAGGCATCGAGAAGAAAATCGGTAACTCGATCCTGATCAAGTTCAACCAGATCGGCACCCTGACCGAAACCCTTGAAGCCATCCAGATGGCCAAGGCTGCCGGTTACACCGCTGTGATCTCGCACCGCTCCGGCGAAACCGAAGATTCCACCATCGCCGATCTGGCAGTGGGCACCTCGGCAGGCCAGATCAAGACCGGTTCGCTGAGCCGCTCCGATCGTATCGCCAAGTACAACCAACTGCTGCGTATCGAAGAGCAGTTGGGCGCAAAAGCTGTGTACCGTGGCCGCAGCGAGTTTCGCGGTTAAGTGCAAGATGGTAAAAAGGCAGCAGGCGCTGTAGGACATTTCGCGTAAATCGCGACGTGTCCTGATGTCCTGATCCACGAGCCCGGTGACCGCCGGGCTCTTGGGCATTTGAATTGGTCGATTTTGCTGTCTTCTTCACCGGGTATCAGATATTCACAATGCGCAGTCCTAACTGGTTGTTCCTCGTTCTGCTTTTGCTGCTCGCTGGTCTGCAATATCGCCTGTGGGTGGGTAATGGCAGCCTTGCGCAGGTGGCCAGTCTGACCCAGCAAATCGCCGATCAACATGCCGAAAACGAAGCTTTGCTGGAGCGCAACCGGGTCATGGACGCGGAAGTGCTGGAGCTGAAAAAAGGCCTGGAGACCGTTGAAGAACGTGCCCGCCACGAGCTGGGCATGGTCAAGGACGGCGAGACCCTTTATCAGTTGGCACAGTGATGTTGGCGTAATGACTCAATCCCTTCCTGCCTTCTGGGCAGTGATTCCCGCAGCGGGCGTTGGCGCACGCATGGCGGCAGACCGTCCCAAGCAGTATCTGCAACTGGGCGGCCTCACGATTCTTGAACACAGCCTGCTTTGCTTTCTCGATCATCCCCGGCTCAAGGGCCTGGTGATCAGTCTGGCTGTGGATGATCCTTATTGGCCTACCTTGCCTTGCGCGCTGGATTCCCGGATACAGCAAGTCGCTGGCGGCAAGGAGCGTGCGGATTCGGTGCTCAACGCGCTGCTTCATCTGCACGCCAGTGGCGCCGATGACAATGACTGGGTCTTGGTGCACGATGCTGCGCGACCGAATCTGGCGCGCTCGGACCTCGACTATCTACTGGCGGAGCTGGCGGACGATCCGGTCGGCGGGTTGCTCGCCGTTCCCGCCAAAGACACCCTCAAGCGCGCCGACGCCAGTGGTCGCGTGGCGGAAACGGTGGATCGCAGCTTAATATGGCAGGCCTACACGCCGCAGATGTTCAGACTTGGCGCGCTGCATCGCGCGCTGGCCGACGGCCTTGTCTCGAATGTGTCGATCACCGACGAAGCTTCGGCGATCGAGTGGGCAGGGCACTCGCCGCGCCTTATCGAAGGCCGTGCGGACAACATCAAAGTCACCCGGCCGGAAGACCTGGAATGGCTGCGTCAGCGGCGGGGTGATTTTTCCCGCTGATCAGCTGCCGGTTGTAAGCGCAGATTTCTGTGGGAGCGTAGCGCTTCATTGATACTCCGGCCGCAACGCCAGTCCTGTCTTCAGATAATCCACCAGTTTTCTCACCTTCGGCGACAGGTGCCGCTGCTGCGGGTACAACGCCCACACCGCAGTGCTCGGCGGCTGATGAGCATCGAGCAGCGAGATCAATGCGCCGCTCTTGAGGTGTTCGAGCACGTAGTAATCCGGTAGCTGACACAGCCCGACCCCTTGCAACGCCGCGTCTAACACCGCCTGCCCACTGTTGCAGCGCCAGTTTCCCTGCACGCGTTGAGAAAATTCGCGGCCGTTCTGCTGCAATAACCAACTGTCCGAACTGCCGATGAGGCAGTTGTGCCGAGTCAATTCCGACACGCTGTGCGGCCGTCCATAACGTTCGAGATACGACGGCGAAGCGCAGAAATACATTCGCCTCGGCGCGAGACGCGTTGCCACCAGCCTGGATTCCTGAAGCCGACCCAGTCTGATTGCCAGGTCCATGCCCTCATGCAGCAGATCGAGCGTGTTGTTGGTCAGCTCGATGTCCACGCGCAATTGAGGATGCTCATCCATGAAGCGCGTCACCAGCGGCGTGATGAAGCGCTCGCCGTAGGCCACCGCGCAGGTCATGCGCAACAGGCCCTTTGGCTCGCTGGTCAAGTCGCTCACGGCGCGCAATGCCTCTTCCCGGCCATCCTGCAGGCGCTGGCAGTGGTGAAGGAAGGTTTGTCCCGCTTCCGTCAGCGCGACCTTTCGGGTGCTGCGGTATAGCAGACGCGTTTGAAGACGTTCCTCAAGGCGGGCAATTTGCCGACTGACATGGGACGACGACACGCCCAGACGTTCTGCCGCCGCCGTGAATTGCCCGCATTCAGCAACGGCGACGAATTCGTCCAGACCTTCCCAACGATTGGCGAACATTGATTATCCCCGTACAGCAGTAATGTTTTGCTTTCGGCCGGATTATTAATCAAACGGCACTGCTTTACACTCCGCGTTCGTTTTTACTTCGCTGGAGATCATGATGATCAAGTCACGTGCTGCCGTTGCTTTCGCGCCCAACCAACCGCTGCAGATCGTCGAGGTCGACGTCGAGGCCCCGAAAGCCGGCGAGGTTCTGATTCGCACGGTCGCTTCCGGCGTCTGCCATACCGATGCCTACACCCTGTCCGGCGCCGATTCCGAGGGCGTGTTCCCGTGCATTCTCGGGCACGAAGGTGGCGGTATCGTTGAAGCGGTAGGCGAGGGTGTGACCTCGTTGGCAGTGGGTGATCACGTGATTCCGCTGTACACCGCCGAATGCCGCGAGTGCAAATTCTGCAAGTCCGGCAAGACCAACCTCTGCCAGAAAGTCCGCGCCACTCAGGGCAAAGGCCTGATGCCCGACGGCACCACGCGTTTCAGCTACAACGGCGAGCCGGTTTACCACTACATGGGCTGCTCGACGTTCTCCGAGTACACCGTTGTGCCGGAAATTTCCCTGGCAAAAATTCCCAAGGAAGCGCCGCTGGAGAAGGTCTGCCTGCTCGGCTGCGGCGTGACCACCGGCATCGGGGCCGTGTTGAACACGGCAAAAGTCGAAGAAGGCGCGACCGTCGCGATCTTCGGCCTGGGCGGTATCGGCCTGGCTGCGATCATCGGCGCAAAAATGGCCAAGGCCTCGCGCATCATTGCCATCGACATCAACCCGGCCAAATTCGATGTGGCCCGCGAACTTGGCGCCACGGACTTCATCAACCCCAAAGAGCACAGCAAGCCCATTCAGGACGTCATCGTCGAACTCACCGATGGCGGCGTGGATTACAGCTTCGAGTGCATTGGCAACGTGCAGTTGATGCGGGCTGCATTGGAATGCTGCCACAAAGGGTGGGGCGAGTCGGTGATCATCGGTGTCGCACCGTCGGGCCACGAAATCTCCACTCGCCCGTTCCAGCTGGTCACCGGTCGCGTCTGGCGCGGTTCGGCGTTCGGTGGCGTCAAAGGCCGTACCGAGCTGCCAAGCTACGTCGAAAAATCCCAGACGGGCGAAATCCCGCTGGACACGTTCATCACCCACACCATGGGTCTGGACAAGATCAATGAGGCGTTCGACCTGATGCACGAAGGCAAAAGCATCCGTTCGGTCATTCACTTCTGAGTAGCAGCCCCAAGCTGCAAGCTGTAAGCCGCAAGAGAGCACGCCATTGTGCCGACTTGCGGCCTGCGGTTTGAAGTGTGTGGCTGGGAGGAACGATCCCATGAGTCTGGAAAACATCTCGTGCCAGAAAAGCTTCGGCGGCTGGCATAAACGTTACAAACATCACTCTGACGTGCTGGGTTGCGACATGGTGTTCGCCGTTTATCTGCCGCCTCAGGCAGAGCAGGGCGGCAAGCTTCCGGTGGTTTACTGGTTGTCAGGCCTGACCTGCACCGATGAAAACTTCATGCAGAAGGCCGGCGCCCAGCGCATTGCGGCCGAGCTTGGGGTCATCATCGTGGCGCCGGACACCAGTCCGCGTGGCGCCGATGTGCCAGGTGATCCGGACAATGCCTACGATTTCGGTCTGGGCGCAGGCTTCTACCTCAATGCCACGCAGCAGCCTTGGGCGCGGCATTACCGCATGTACGATTACGTGGTGAGCGAATTGCCCGCTCTGATCGAGGCGCACTTTCCGGCCTCGGACAAACGCAGCATCAGCGGTCACTCGATGGGCGGTCACGGCGCGCTGGTGTGTGCCTTGCGCAACCCGGGCCGGTACCAGTCGGTGTCGGCTTTTTCGCCGATCTGCAACCCGATGGATTGTGCCTGGGGTCAGAAAGCGTTCTCGCGTTATCTGGGCGAAGACCGTTCGCGCTGGCGCGAGTGGGATGCCAGCGTGCTGATCGCCGAGGCCACCGAACGTCTGCCTTTGCTGGTGGATCAGGGTGATCGCGACGACTTCCTCGCCAATCAGCTCAAGCCCGAAGTGCTGGTGCAGGCCGCTAAGGCGGTCGGCCATCCGCTGGAGTTGCGCATGCAGCCCGGCTACGACCACAGCTACTACTTCATCGCCAGCTTCATCGAGGATCATCTGCGACATCATGCGCGTGCCTTGGCGGGCTAATGTCGGACAAAGTAGGTAGAATCACGCCCTGACTTTTTCAGGGCGTTTTTTTATGCGTATTGGCCACGGCTATGATGTGCACCGTTTCGCTGAAGGCGATTTCATTACCTTGGGTGGGGTGCGGATCGCGCACACGTCCGGTCTGCTCGCGCATTCCGATGGCGATGTCCTGCTGCACGCCTTGAGCGATGCCTTGCTTGGCGCCGCCGCTCTGGGTGATATCGGCAAGCATTTTCCAGACACCGATCCGCAGTTCAAGGGCGCCGACAGCCGTGTGTTGCTGCGTCATGTGCTCAAGCAAGTGCAGGCCAAGGGCTGGAAAGTCGGCAACGTCGACGCGACCATCGTGGCTCAGGCGCCGAAGATGGCCCCGCACATCGACACCATGCGCGCGCTGATCGCTGAAGATCTGCAGGTCGACCTGGATCAGGTCAACGTCAAAGCCACCACCACCGAAAAACTCGGTTTCACCGGACGTGAAGAAGGCATCGCGGTTCACGCGGTCGCACTGTTGATCGCCGCATGACCGAACTCGAACTGCTGGGCCCGAAGGCCTATGGTGATGCGTTGGGCACCGCCGTATTGAAAGCCACCGCCGAAGACTTCCAGGTCGATGAAGTGCTGGATATCCCGTTGTCCGGCGATGGCGAGCATCTGTGGCTCTGGGTAGAAAAGCGCGGTCTGAACACCGAGGAGGCGGCTCGCCGACTGGCCAGGGCCGCAGGCGTGCCGTTGCGCACGGTCAGTTACGCCGGTTTGAAGGATCGCCAGGCGCTGACCCGCCAGTGGTTCAGCATTCAACTGCCGGGCAAGGCCGACCCGGACATGTCCTCAGCCGAAAACGACACGCTGAAAATTCTCGACAGCAAGCGACATAAACGCAAGCTGCAACGCGGCGCTCACGCCGCCAACGGATTCACCTTGCGTCTGACGCAGCTTCAGGCTGACAAAGCGGCGCTCGACGCGCGACTGGAGGCCATTCGGCTGGCCGGCATCCCGAATTATTTCGGCGCCCAGCGGTTTGGTCACGAGGGCGGCAATCTCGGTGAAGCGCGCCATTACGCCGAGCGACAGGCATTGCCGGAGCAGCGCAATGTGCGTTCGCGCCTGCTGTCGACCGCACGCAGCTATCTGTTCAATCAGGTGCTGGCTGCGCGCGTCGCCGACGGAAGCTGGCAACGGGCCCAGCCAGGCGACTTGCTCGCGTTCACCGACAGCCGCAGCTTTTTCCCTGCTGCCGAAGCGGACTGCAGCGATCCTCGGCTGGCGATTCTCGACCTGCACCCGACCGGGCCGCAGTGGGGCGAGGGGGAATCGCCAGCCTCGGGCGCCACGGCAGCGCTCGAAAACAGCATCGCCCAGCGCGAGTCGTCGCTCTGTAACTGGTTGATAAAAGCGGGAATGGAACACGAACGTCGCATCCTGCGACTGCCCATCGGGCGGTTGACGTGGCATTATCCCGAGCCTGACATTCTGCAACTGGAATTCGTCCTGCCGGCCGGATGCTTCGCCACCGCATTGGTGCGTGAACTCGTCGATCTGGTGCCGACAGGACAGACGGACAGCTCATGCGTATTCTGATTTCAAATGACGACGGGGTCACGGCACCCGGCCTTGCTGCGCTCTACGGCGCGCTCGCCGGCTACGCCGATTGTGTGGTCATCGCGCCCGATCAAGACAAAAGCGGCGCCAGCAGCTCGCTGACGCTCGATCGGCCCTTGCACCCGCACACGCTGGACAACGGCTTCATCAGCCTCAACGGTACGCCAACCGATTGCGTTCATCTGGGTCTAAACGGCCTGCTGGCGAACGAACCCGACATGGTGGTTTCCGGGATCAACCTGGGCGCCAACCTGGGCGATGACGTTTTGTATTCCGGAACGGTGGCGGCTGCCCTCGAGGGGCGGTTTCTGCAACGTCCGTCGTTTGCGTTTTCATTTTTGTCGCGCCAGGCCGATAACCTGGCAACTGCCGCGCACTATGCCCGGCTCTTGGTCGAAGCCCATGAGCAGCTCGATCTTCCACCGCGTACCGTATTGAATGTGAATATTCCAAACCTGCCGCTTGAACACGTTCGCGGCATTCAGCTGACCCGCCTGGGTCATCGCACCCGTGCAGCTGCGCCGGTTCGCGTGGTCGATCCGCGCGGCAAGGCCGGTTACTGGATCGCGGCTGCCGGCGATGCCGAAGACGGCGGCCCGGGTACGGACTTTCACGCTGTCATGCAGGGTTACGTGTCGATTACACCGTTGCAGCTGGATCGGACCTATCAGGACGGTTTCAACAGCCTGAACGCATGGCTGGAGGGAATGGCCTGATGTCGCGTGAGCAAGATGACCTGTTACGTCGTGGCGTGGGAATGACTTCCCAGCGCACCCGTGAGCGTCTGATTCAGCGGTTGTACGAAGAAGGCATTTCCAACACTCAGGTGCTGGACGTCATTCGCAAGACGCCCCGGCACCTGTTCGTCGATGAAGCGCTGGCGCATCGCGCCTATGAAGACACCGCGCTGCCCATCGGCAACAACCAGACCATCTCCCAGCCTTATATGGTTGCGCGCATGAGCGAGCTGCTGCTGGCGGCCGGTCCGCTGGACAAGGTGTTGGAGATCGGCACCGGTTCGGGCTATCAGACCGCCGTTTTGGCGCAGCTGGTCGAGCGGGTGTTTTCCGTGGAGCGCATCAAAGTGCTTCAAGATCGTGCCAAGGAGCGGTTGGTCGAGCTGAACCTGCGCAATATGGTGTTCCGCTGGGGCGATGGCTGGGAAGGCTGGCCGGCCCTCGCGCCGTACAACGGCATCATCGTGACCGCGGTTGCGACCGATGTTCCCCAGGCGCTGCTGGATCAACTGGCGCCCGGTGGCCGGTTGGTGATTCCGGTGGGTTCAGGCGAAGTCCAGCAACTGATGCTGATCATCCGCGAAGAGCATGGCTTCTCTCGGCACGTGTTAGGCGCCGTACGTTTCGTGCCGCTGCTCAACGGGCCGCTGGCGTAGGCGCTATTTTGCAGCTGCAATGAATTCCAGCAGGCGACGCCGGTCTACAGGCTGGCGTTTTGCGATGAAGACAAAGGGTGTCTGCCGCAGCGTCGCAACGAAGGTTCTACACCAGCTTTTCCATGGCTGCCTGTCATTTTCAAGACACATCAGGCAGCTTTAATTCAGTCACCAGTAAAGGGAGTGACGGGTGAGTCTCACAGTCATTCGGCAGCGTAGTTCTTCAACAAGTTTTCAGCGTCTGGTGATTGGCATTGCCCTGAGTGTCCTTCTGGTCGGCTGCTCCAGCGCGCCGTCGGGCGGCGTGCGCGTTGTGGACCGCAACAGCAGCAAGCCGGCCGCTCCCGTTCGGCAGCCGGTCACGACCGGTCAGTACGTGGTCAAGCGTGGTGACACGCTGTTTTCGATCGCATTTCGTTACGGCTGGGACTGGAAAGCGCTGGCGGCCCGCAACAACATCCCCGAGCCCTATACCATTCATGTCGGTCAGGCCATTCGCTTCGACGGACGCTCGACTTCTGGCTCGACTGCCATCGCCGCAGCGCCGGTCGTCGTCCCGCAGACGTCCACGAGCAGCAGCACCAGTTCGTCGCCTTCAGGTTCGCTGAAAACAACCGTTATATCTCGGCCCGTAGGCTCTAATCCGGTTGTTGTAGCGCCGGCAGGTTCAACTTCAACAACAACTCCGGTTAATACACCGGTGGTTGCAGGGGCGCGTTCTCCAAGCGGATGGGCCTGGCCAACTAATGGCGTTTTGATCGCCAAGTTTTCTTCAAACGGTAGTTTGAATAAAGGAATTGATATCGCTGGTGATTTGGGACAGCCTGTTTTAGCCGCGTCTGATGGTTCAGTGGTATACGCCGGAAGTGGATTAAGGGGCTACGGCGAATTAGTAATCATCAAACACAGCGATACCTACGTCAGTGCTTACGGTCATAACCGTAGGCTGTTGGTTCGGGAGGGGCAGCAGGTCAAGGCAGGGCAAACAATCGCCGAGATGGGATCGACCGGAACTGACCGGGTGAAACTGCATTTTGAGATTCGCCGTCAGGGTAAGCCTGTAGATCCACTGGAATTCTTGCCACGTCGTTGATCGGTTGTCAGCCTGTTCCTGCCGTAGAGGGGACAGGCTCAAGTGCTGCCACGGAAAAAGGCGCCACTGGAGCTTGAGGTCGAACTCATCAAAGGACTATAACAATGGCTCTCAACAAAGAAGCGCCGGAGTTTGACATAGACGACGAGGTCCTCCTTATGGAGCACGGGATCGTCCTGGATTCTGCAACGGATGAGAAGCCAGCTACACCTTCTGTTCGTGCAAAGACCAAAAACTCCGCAGCGCTCAAGCAGCACAAGTACATCGACTACACGCGGGCACTGGATGCCACGCAGCTGTATCTCAACGAAATCGGCTTTTCTCCTTTGCTCTCTCCGGAAGAAGAGGTTCACTTTGCGCGTCTGTCGCAAAGTGGCGATCCGGCCGGACGCAAACGCATGATTGAAAGCAATCTGCGGCTGGTGGTGAAAATCGCCAGACGCTACGTCAATCGTGGCCTGTCATTGCTGGACCTGATCGAAGAGGGCAATCTCGGCCTGATTCGGGCGGTCGAGAAATTCGATCCTGAACGCGGCTTCCGCTTCTCCACATACGCCACCTGGTGGATCCGTCAGACCATCGAGCGCGCGATCATGAATCAGACGCGGACCATCCGCCTGCCGATTCATGTGGTCAAGGAGCTCAACGTCTACCTGCGTGCGGCCCGCGAGCTGACGCAAAAGCTCGATCACGAACCTTCCCCTGAAGAGATTGCCAACCTGCTCGAAAAGCCGGTCTGCGAGGTCAAGCGCATGCTCGGGCTGAATGAGCGTGTGTCCTCCGTCGACGTCTCGCTGGGTCCGGACTCGGACAAAACCCTGCTGGATACGCTTACCGATGATCGGCCCACCGATCCCTGCGAGCTGCTGCAGGACGACGATCTTTCCCAGAGCATCGATCAATGGCTGTCTGAGCTCACCGACAAGCAGCGCGAGGTTGTCGTGCGGCGGTTCGGTCTGCGTGGCCATGAGAGCAGTACCCTTGAAGACGTAGGGCTGGAGATCGGTCTGACCCGGGAACGTGTCCGGCAGATCCAGGTTGAAGGGCTCAAGCGTCTGCGGGAAATTCTAGAGAAGAACGGCCTGTCCAGTGAGTCATTGTTTCAATGATCCCATGATGCTCTGTTATAACTAATAGCCAGTTAGCATCATCCAGAGCCCCGACTAGTCGGGGCTTTTTAATGTTTCAATTTGATGTTTTTCGGGCGCTGACTTCACGTTTATTTTCCTACATGTATGTCGACTTTAATATTTTATTAACTGTGGGTGGTACTTACTTTAGTTGTAAGACTTCTCTCACACGTCTTGTCAGTCATCGACTTTTTTTGCGACGGGCTGAATCGCTAAAGCGTGACGGGTAAAACTTATCCGGCTGATTTTCCTGTGTTTTATCAGCTGGCTTATTCGCAGGATGAATTGTTTTGAAAAGTGCGCACCCTTGCCCACCGTTCAGAAATCATTAATATCAGGACTGTACCGACGGATTGGTACAGGCGGTCAAGGAAGACTGCTCAAGGACATCGCAGGACGCGATTCATCAGGATGATGAAAACGGATTAAAGGGATTATGGAAAAAATGTGGGCGGGTCATACCGCCCCTTTTTTCGTCTGCAGAAAAGTGCGGTGTCGCCCTGCAGAAATGCAAATGGCCCCGAAGGGCCATTGCGCGAGCAGCACCACTCAGCGTTCGAGATCTGCGATCTTGCCGGTCTTGCCATCCCACTCTTCAGCGTCAGGCAGGGCATCCTTGCGCTCGGTGATGTTCGGCCAGACGTCAGCCAGCTCGGCGTTGAGCTCGATGAAGTTCTCCATGCCAGCCGGAACCTCGTCTTCGGAGAAGATCGCGTTGGCCGGGCATTCAGGCTCGCAGAGCGCGCAGTCGATGCACTCATCCGGGTGAATCACCAGGAAATTCGGGCCTTCGTAAAAGCAGTCCACCGGACAGACTTCTACGCAGTCGGTGTACTTGCACTTGATGCAGTTGTCGGTGACGACGAAGGTCATTTCTAATTCTCTCCTCAGGCGGCGGAAGCAAGGCCGTTCAATCAGGCTTGCCAGGTTCGGGAGTCCCCCGGGCCGTGAAAACTCAGCTTGTCGAGCAACGCGGCAGGCAAGGCGACCTTGCGCTGCGTTGTCCGACCTTGGTTCGCTGCGTTCAAACGCGGCCAGGATTGCTGTGAAGCCAGGCTAAAAGCTCACAGCGTCCCAAACCGCGCGGGATTCTAACAGCTTGTTACCAATCCCGTTAGATGCGTGTTTGCATCGAATACAACAACTCCAGCGCCTGACGCGGTGTCAGGTCATCGACTTTCAGGTTCGACAACTCATCCAGCACCGGGTGCGGCAGGCTGGCGAACAGGTCGCTCTGCATCGGTACCGGCGGCTTGCCTGGCTTTGATCTGGGCTGCTCATGGGGAAGGCTGGTGGTCTCCAAGCGCAACAGATGCTCCTTCGCGCGGCTGATGACCTTGCCTGGAACCCCCGCCAGCTGGGCCACGGCCAGGCCATAGCTCTGACTCGCCGGTCCTGGCAGCACGCGGTGCAAGAAGACAATGCGCTCGTTATGCTCGGTGGCGTTGAGATGAACGTTGGCGACCAACGGTTCACTTTCAGGCAACACCGTCAGCTCGAAATAGTGCGTCGCGAACAACGTGTACGCGCGCAACTGGGCGAGACATTCTGCCGCAGCCCATGCCAGCGAAAGGCCGTCGAAGGTACTGGTACCGCGGCCGACTTCGTCCATCAGCACCAGGCTCTTGTCGGTAGCGTTGTGCAGGATGTTCGCGGTTTCGCTCATCTCCACCATGAAGGTCGAGCGTCCCCCTGCCAGATCATCGCTCGAGCCGATGCGCGTGAAGATGCGGTCAACCAGCGACAGCTCGCAGCTCGCGGCCGGTACGAAGCTGCCGATGTGCGCCAGCAGCACGATCAACGCGGTCTGACGCATGTAGGTCGACTTACCCCCCATGTTCGGGCCTGTAATGACCAGCATCCGGGTGTTGTCGTTGAGGTCCAGATCGTTGGCCACGAACGGCGAGGAGAGCACCTGCTCAACCACCGGATGACGACCTTGCTCGATGCGCATGCACGGCTCGTCGGTGAAACGTGGGCGGTTCAGGTCCAGATTCAGGGCGCGCTCGGCCAGATTGCTCAGGACGTCCAGTTCGGCCAAGGCTGCGGCGGTATCCTGCAGCGGCGCGAGATGGCCGATGAGGTCTTCGAGCAGCGCCTCGTAGAGCATTTTTTCCCGGGCCAGCGCGCGGCTCTTGGCAGACAGCGCCTTGTCCTCGAACTCTTTCAGTTCCGGCGTGATGAAGCGCTCGGCGCCCTTGAGCGTCTGCCGGCGGATGTAATCGGCAGGTGCCTGTTCGGCCTGTTTGCTCGGCAGTTCAATGAAATAGCCGTGTACGCGGTTGTAACCGACCTTGAGATTGGCAAGACCGGTGCGCGCTTTCTCGCGGGTTTCCAGGTCGATCAGGAACTGCCCGGCGTTCTCGCTCAGGGACAGCAGCTCATCGAGCTCGGCGTCGTAGCCGGTCTTCAGCACGCCGCCGTCACGAATGACCGCAGGCGGGTTGTCGATGATCGCGCGTTGCAGCAGATCGGCCAGCTCGGGGTAAGTGCTCGTGGTTGTGGCCAGTTGCTGAATGTGAGGCGCTTCGAGCTCAGCCAGTGCCCGTTGCAATTCAGGCAGCGCGCCCAGGGCGTCGCGCAGGCGCGCCAAGTCGCGAGGTCTGGCGTTGCGCAGGCCGATACGGGCGAGGATGCGCTCGATATCACCGATTTCCTTCAGCTGTGGCTGCAGGTTTTCAAAGCGATAGCGTTCCAGGAAGCACCCGATCGACTCCTGCCGGGCTTGCAGTACGGCAAGGTCGCGCAACGGGCGATTCAGCCAGCGGGTCAGCAAGCGCGTCGCCATTGCCGTCTGGCAGCGGTCCATGACTGACTGCAGCGTGTTGTCGCGCCCACCGGCAAGGTTGGTGTCCAGCTCCAGATTGCGGCGACTCGCGCCATCCAGAATCACCGTGTCGTCCATGCGCTCGTGACGCAGGCTGCGCAGATGTGGCAACGCGGTGCGTTGAGTTTCCTTCGCGTAGCCCAGCAGGCAGCCGGCGGCGCCAATCGCCAGGGTCAGGTTTTCGCAGCCGAAGCCTTTCAGGTCCTGGGTGGAAAACTGCTGACACAAACTCTTGTGGGCCGAATCGCGTTCGAAATCCCACGGCGCACGGCGGCGCGCACCTCGGCGTTTTTCCGCAGGCAATCCTTGCGGCCAGTCATCGGGGATCAGCAGCTCGACCGGGTTTATGCGTTCAAGCTCGGCCAGCAGGTTTTCCCAGCCTTTGATCTCCTGAACCGTGAAGTTGCCGCTGGTGATGTCCAGCACGGCCAGCCCGAACAGGCGCTCATCACCCAGCACGGCCGCGATCAGGTTGTCGCGGCGCTCATCGAGCAGCGCCTCGTCGCTGACCGTGCCCGGGGTAATGATGCGCACGACCTGACGCTCCACCGGGCCTTTGCTGGTCGCCGGATCGCCGATCTGTTCGCAGATCACCACCGATTCGCCCAGCTTCACCAGCTTGGCCAGATACCCTTCCGCAGCGTGATAAGGAATTCCGCACATGGGAATGCTTTGCCCCGCCGACTGGCCACGGGCGGTCAGGGTGATGTCGAGCAGCTTCGCCGCCTTCTTGGCGTCTTCGTAGAAGATCTCGTAGAAGTCGCCCATGCGATAAAACATCAACTGCTCAGGATGCTGGTTCTTCAGCTTCCAGTACTGTTGCATCATGGGCGTGTGCGAAGAGAGGTCGGAAATTGCTTTATTCATCAGTTATTTAGGCAAATTCGTTGGGAGATTGAGGCAAATGAAGGGTGACGCGTGGAATTCCACCTACGTGGTCCGACGTCAGATCCGATTGCTTTTGCGATGGGCGCAAGGTTACCACGCGTGACTCTCAGCCGCAGTTCCGGGTTATTGGTCACCGGGCGTTTCCGGACCCACACACGACGCCGATGACTGTCTAGGATGTCGAGGCACCGCTCGAATCAGGCGGGATTTCAGACAAGGATCGTTATATGCAACGCAAGCGTGGAAGAGACTCAACCAACGGCCGGTTCATTCCGCTGGAAGAGGCCAAGCGCCGTCCGCGGGAAACCGTCATTGAAACCGTGAAAAAACCCTGTCCCGAGAAACGGGAACCTGCATAAATGCCTCGACAGGGCGCGGCCCCTTCAACGCCGCGTCCTGCCTTGCACATCAACCATGCTCGTGTAGCGTGGACGCCTTGACCGATACGGAGAACCCTTTGTGGATGAGATCACTCAGTTGGCCGCAACGCTTGGCTCGCAACTCTTGAGCGTCGGCGCTCAGGTCAGCACGGCCGAGTCTTGCACCGGCGGCGGGATTGCCGAGGCCATCACTCGCATTCCCGGCAGTTCGGCCTGGTTCGAAGCCGGTTACGTCACCTATTCCAACACTCAGAAAACCCGGCAGCTGGACGTGCCGCAAGAATTGTTCGCACGCGCTGGCGCCGTCAGTCGGGAAGTGGTCGAGGCCATGGCACGTGGTGCGCAGGCCCACAGCGCTTCGCATTTCTCGGTGGCCGTCAGCGGCGTCGCAGGTCCCGATGGCGGCTCCGCGGAGAAACCGGTCGGCACGGTCTGGATCTGTTGGGGAGCCGGTGAGCAGCTGATCGCTCGACGCTTTCAGTTCGCCGGTGATCGCGATGCCGTGCGCCGACAAACGGTGGAGGCCGCGCTAGAGGGGCTGATCCAGCTCGCTCGTGGAGAAATACCAAATCGGGGGTAGGCGCGCGCTCAACCCTGTGGAATAATACTGGCTACTTATACAGTTATATCGGCCGTCAGGCTTAACCGATTACGAGAGGACTTCAATGGACGACAACAAGAAGAAAGCCTTGGCTGCGGCCTTGGGTCAGATCGAGCGCCAGTTCGGCAAAGGTGCCGTAATGCGCATGGGTGACCATGACCGCCAGGCTATTCCTGCTATCTCCACCGGCTCATTGGGCCTCGATATCGCACTGGGTATCGGCGGTTTGCCAAAAGGCCGGATCGTTGAAATCTATGGCCCGGAATCTTCGGGTAAAACCACCATGACCCTGTCGGTGATCGCCGAAGCCCAGAAAATGGGTGCCACGTGCGCATTCGTCGACGCCGAACACGCGCTCGACCCTGAGTACGCGGGCAAGCTGGGCGTCAACGTCGACGACCTGCTGGTATCGCAGCCGGACACCGGCGAGCAGGCGCTCGAAATCACCGACATGCTGGTGCGCTCCAACGCCATCGACGTGATCGTCGTCGACTCCGTCGCCGCGCTGGTGCCGAAGGCTGAAATCGAAGGTGAAATGGGCGACATGCACGTCGGCCTGCAGGCCCGTCTGATGTCTCAGGCGCTGCGCAAGATCACCGGTAACATCAAGAATGCCAACTGCCTGGTCATCTTCATCAACCAGATCCGTATGAAAATCGGCGTGATGTTCGGCAGCCCGGAAACCACCACCGGTGGTAACGCGCTGAAGTTCTACGCATCGGTTCGTCTGGACATCCGCCGCACCGGCGCGGTGAAAGAAGGCGACGAAGTCGTTGGTAGCGAAACCCGCGTAAAAGTCGTGAAGAACAAGGTCGCTCCGCCGTTCCGTCAGGCCGAGTTCCAGATCCTCTACGGCAAGGGTATCTACCGTAACGGCGAAATCATTGACCTGGGTGTATTGCATGGCCTGCTGGAGAAGTCCGGCGCATGGTACAGCTACCAGGGCAGCAAGATCGGCCAGGGTAAAGCCAACTCCGCGAAATTCCTGCAGGACAACCCGGAAATCGGCGCCACCCTCGAGAAGCAGATTCGCGAGAAACTGCTGACTGCCGCTCCTGACGTCAAAGCCCAGTCTTCTCGCGTAGCCGAGGACGACGTGGCTGAGATCGAAGCTGACGCGGATCTCTGATTCCTGTCATGTCGGTAGAGCTTGATACGCCCGTCGCAGTACGGCGTAGTGCAATGGACCTGCTCGCACGTCGCGAGCATGGTCGAGTCGAGCTGACGCGCAAGTTGCGTCAGCGCGGCGCCCCCCCTGAATTGATCGAAGCAGCTCTTGACCGCCTGACGGAAGAGGGTTTGCTCAGCGAATCACGTTACCTCGAAAGCTTTGTTTCTTACCGTGCCCGTTCCGGATACGGTCCTTTGCGTATCCGCGAAGAACTCGGCCAGCGCGGTCTGCAGCGCAATGATATCGAACAGGCGCTTCGCGAATGTGGCGTCGACTGGCGGGAGAAGCTGGAAGAATGCTGGCGCCGCAAGTATGCCGGGCGGTTGCCGGCCGATATGCGTGAGCGGGGTCAACAAATGCGATTTCTGAGCTACCGAGGATTTCCCCCGGAATTGATTGGCAAGCTATTAAGCGGCAAAGGCGGGGGCGACGACTGATCGGTCCTCCGCCTTCATCATGCGGGTTGACGGTCAGGGGATTTTTACGGACTCCAGGTCACGCACTTGAGGTTGGGCCGTTTTCGCCCAGTTCTCGCTCAGGTTGATGTAATCGACCAGTTCGCGCAGGCGACCGTGGTTGCGGCCATTGAATTTGAACGCCAGGCGCGTCAAATGGCTGAACTGCTCCTCTTCGTGTTCTTTCTGATACCCATGCTGATGAAAGTCGTCGCTCAGGCACAGGTCGGCGAACGCCTGCTGCATGTGTGCCAACGCTTGTTCGCTCAGCGGGTGATGCATGCGAATGACGAATGAGTTCTTCAGCCAGCGGCTCGAGTGGAAGTTGCTGTAGAACTGATTGATTTCGGCGACGGCCTCGTCTGCCGTGTAGACCAGTTTCAGCAGGTTCATGTCAGTGGGCAGGATGTAGCGATTGGCTTCCAATTCGTTCCTGATGAACGTCAGGGCACCTTCCCAGAAGGTCCCGCCCGGCGCATCCAGCAGCACGATGGGCACGAGGGGGCTTTTGCCGGTCTGAATGAGGGTCAGCACTTCCAGTGCTTCGTCCAGCGTGCCGAACCCGCCAGGGCACAGCACCAGCGCGTCGGCCTCTTTGACGAAAAACAGCTTGCGGGTAAAGAAGAAATGGAACGGCAGCAGGTTTCCAGTGCCGTCCACGGTCGCATTGGCATGCTGTTCGAACGGCAAGGTGATATTGAAACCCAGACTGTAATCCAGGCCCGCGCCTTCATGCGCCGCGGCCATGATTCCGCCGCCGGCACCGGTGATGACCATCAGATCGGATGCTGCCAGCTTCATGCCCAGCTCCCGGGCCAGGGCGTACATCGGATGTTCGATCGGTGTGCGGGCCGAGCCGAAAACCGTGACCTTCCGACGACCCTTGAACTGATCGAGCACGCGGAAGGCGTTTTCGAGTTCGCGCAGAGCCTGCAGTGTGATTTTCGCATTCCAGCGGTTGCGGTCGTCCTGAGCCATACGCAGGACCGTGAGCATCATGTCGCGATAGAGCGCGAGGTTGGGGCTGTTTGGAGCGATCTGGGCGAGCTGTTCGTCGACCTTGCGGGTGAGGTCGATTCCATTGCCCTGAAAATGCAGAGATAGGGCGTCATTGGGTACATAAGGCATTCAAACGTTCTCCTTTTGCAAAATCATCGATCCTGACTGTTACATCAAGAGCACGACGCTTCGTGCGTCGCTGCGCCTCGCGCATCGAAATGGCCTGCAACACCTGGCGACGGCGGGCGGCGCACTGATTCTGGCGATGTCCTTGGATGGTAGAGCACAGTGCGAGTTACACGAATCACTGGCAACCCCTGTTGATTTGCCAAGTGTGATCAGACGTAACGGTGTGCAAACCCGATGGGATGGATGATGTGCCCGAACATCCGGGCTGGCAATGGTCACATCAGGATCCCATTCGTCGGACTGCCCGGTGTGCGGTCTGCCCTCTGATTTACTGAAATCATGGCAGGCAAGGGTCGTTGCAACCTGGATAGCGCCGACACCACTCGTATCACCGTGGCGTCTGCGGACAGTCATCGAGTTTGCCCACATCAAGCGGAGGGTGTGGACGAGCCATGGAGGGGTGTGAAATGGAGATCAGGCTGGAAGTCGATCAGAACTTGTATCGCTTGTTGATCGAGGCGGCGCGCGATAACCATCGCACCCTCGAGCAAGAGTGCGTGAAGCGGCTGGAGCAGGGTGGCAGACGCTCGTTTTATCTGCAGGCGGTACTGGCGGAGTTGCGCGCCGAAGAACAGCAGCGGCGCGCATCCTGTCACTGAAAGGCGGAGTTATTTCTTCTTCACAGGCGGCTTGGCAGCGCAGTCGGCGGCGGTGATTTGCTGAGTGGTAATCGCGCGGCCGGTCTTGTATTCCTTGAACTCATAACGCAGGGTCGCGCCCTTGGCCATCAGTTGGCGGTAGCCGGCATTGCGGCAGACGCTGGTGCCCAGCTGGCGACCGACCAGATCCGGGTTCTCGCGCATTTGTGCAGCCTGACCGGATTGCACGCTCAGGTGGTTGATGAGCATCTTGCCATCGACCGTATAGCCCTCGTCGAGAATGTCTTCGTTGATCGCGCGGGGAGTGCCGGCGCTGCTTTCTTTCGCGACTTTTTCAAGCATCTGGCTCAGTTCGTAATCCTGTTTGGACGCCGCATGGGCGCACAGCGGAGCGACGAGCAAAAGCGTGAGAGTGGGAGCGATGAAGCGCAGCATTGGATTCTCCTGGTGCATGGACGGGTGGTGCAAAGGCTGGCCGTTGGACCGGTCACATCCGAAGGCGTTCACTGGCGGCATGAGTGCTTTCAGGGCCCGCCAGTATAGGGGAGTCGGCTGCGCGGGCACCAGAGAACACGGCGCTTCTGATAGACTGCGCCGACTTTTTACCTGCCGGATATCCAATGTGCCGCTGCCTTTCTGCCCGCCTGTGATTTTGCCAGCGCGGTCACATTCATGAGCCACGCCGTTTCCCGTCTGCGCGCCGAAAGGCTCGCCCGAAGCACGCGGCCGTTCATCGCCCGAGGCTCCCGCGCTCCCCGATGCAGCGACTGTCGGGTCATTGAAAGTTATTGCCTGTGCGCCTGGAAGCCGACGGTCCCGGCACGGTCGGCCGTGTGCCTGCTGATGTACGACACCGAACCGCTCAAACCGACCAATACCGGCTGGTTGATCGCCGACGTGGTCAAGGACACCGAGGCGTTCGGCTGGTCGCGAGTTGACGTGGATGAAAAGCTGCCGGCGCTGCTGAACGATCCGCAGTGGCAGCCTTATATTGTCTTTCCGGGCGAATTCGTGGCGCCTGAGCGAGTCGTGACCGAAGTGCGGGTTGCGGATGGCAAGCGTCCGCTGTTCATTCTGCTGGACGCGACGTGGCCGGAAGCGCGCAAGATGTTTCGCAAAAGTCCGTATCTGAACCACTTGCCCGTGTTGAGTCTTCAACCTGAGCAAATGTCGCGCTATCGGCTGCGTCGATCCAAGCGTGACGACCATTTCTGCACGGCGGAAGTGGCCGCTTTATGCCTGGAACTGGCGGGAGACCAGCAGGCCGCAGCGGTTCTGGATGCTTATCTGGACGTGTTCAGCGCCCACTACCTGGGCGCGAAATTCCAACTGCCGATTGATCCGGATGATGCTGCGCACACTCACCTTAAGGCGTTTCTGTAGGACGGCTGCACTCAGGCTGTGGCCTTTCTCGGCCACAGTTGTGCGAGCAGCATGCCCGCCAGCATCAAGGCACAGCCGATGTAACCGCGCATCTGCAACGCCTCGCCCAATACCCAGGCGCCGGCTATCGCTGCAAATACCGCTTCGAGCGAAAGAATGATCGCAGCATGGGACGCAATGGCGTCCTTCTGCGCCACCACCTGCAGGGTGTAGCCGATACCCACCGCGATCACGCCGCCATACAGCAACGCCGGCGCTGCACCGATGATGGCTTGTAGGGAGACGGGTTCAAAAATCACGGCCAGAACCAGGCTCACCAGCGAGCAGGTGGCGAACTGCAGGAAGGCAAGGCGGATGGGATCGTGGCGGCTGGCGAAGATGCCGACCAGTATCACATGACCGCCCCACACGAACGCGCCGATCAGTTGCAGCCAGTCACCCGACGCTACTTGAAAGTTGTCGCCCACGCTCAGCAGGAACATCCCGACCACCGCCAACAGGCAGCCGAGCCATGTGCCCATCCCGGTTTTGTGGCCCAGCAACAGTCCCAAAAGCGGAACTACAATCACATACAGCCCGGTGATGAAGCCCGAATTGGTGACGCTGGTGAAGAGCAGGCCGACCTGCTGCAGGTTGATCCCGAGCGCCAGCGCCAGGCCCATGATCACGCCGCCTTGAAGCAGCCCACGCGTCAACAGAGGCTCGGGGGCAGGGCCGCTGACAGGACGGCGAAGGAGCAACGGCACCAGGCAAATGGAGCCCAGCGCGAAGCGCAGACCTGAAAACAGGTAGGGGCCGATGTGGTCCATGCCCGCCGTCTGCGCGACGAATCCGGAGCCCCAGATCATGGCGGTCAGGAGCATGAGCAGGTCCGCTCGCAGGGCGTGTTTTCGCATGGTGGCACTCGCAGGAATCAAGGGCGCAGACTTTGCCGTAAAGCGCGAAGCTTGACCACCCCGGATTCGCTGGGCATCCTTGGCGCCGCGCGAATGCTGGAGCGCCGTGTTCTGTCTGGTTTTGACGTTGATGCGCCGCGTTGGCGCAGCGTTTACAGGCCGGCATTTTCGGATGCCATCGTGGGGGCTGAATCCGTCGGCGCTCACTCATAAACAGGATCATTAAATGACCTACGAAATCCTGATCGCCGATGACCACCCTTTGTTTCGTAGCGCTCTGCATCAGGCGTTGAGCCTGGGCCTGGGGCCTGATGCCCGGCTGGTGGAAGCTGAAAGCATTGCTGACCTGGAAGCGCGTCTGACTGAAAAGTCCGACTGGGATCTGGTTCTGCTCGACCTGAACATGCCTGGCGCGTATGGGTTCTCGGGTCTGGTGCTGCTGCGCGGACAATACCCGCAAGTCCCGGTGGTGATGGTGTCGGCGCAGGAAGAAGCGGCGGTCGTGGTCAAATCCCGTGAGTTCGGCGCCAGCGGTTTCATCCCCAAGTCCAGCTCGCTCGAAACCATTCAGAAAGCGGTGCGCATGGTCCTGGACGGTGATGTCTGGTGGCCGCCGCAGGTGAATGAAAGTGTCAGCGTTTCAGCCGAAGCCAAGGCCGCCAGCGAAGGCCTTGCCAGCCTTACGCCGCAGCAGTTCCGGGTGCTGACGATGGTCTGCGAAGGCCTGCTCAACAAGCAGATTGCTTATGAGTTGAGCGTTTCCGAAGCCACCATCAAGGCTCATGTCACGGCCATTTTCCGCAAACTGGGCGTGCGTACCCGCACTCAGGCCGCGCTGCTGCTCCAGCAACTCGAGTCCATCGCGCCTGGCTGATCGGCTCACCCATCATTTTCTGGCAGGTGCGGCAGTCCTTCACACTTTTTTGACTGCCGCCGCACTAGCCTCCACGCTCTTCATTGCTCAGTAGCTTCTTTATGACGTCGCCATTCAAAGGCCAGACCGGCCTGAAACGTATCCTCAATGCATCCGGTTATTCGTTCGACGGCCTGACCGCGGCCTTCAAAGGTGAAGCTGCGTTCCGTCAACTGGTTCTGCTCAACGTCGTCCTGATCCCGGTTTCATTCCTGTTTCACGTGAGTCGCGGCGAGCGCGCGATCCTGATCGCCGTGTGCCTGCTGGCGTTGATCGTCGAGTTGTTGAACTCGGCCATTGAAGCGGCCATCGACCGGATTTCCCTGGAACGGCATCCGCTGTCCAAGAATGCCAAAGACATGGGCAGCGCCGCGCAGTTCGTGGCGTTGAGCATGATCGCAGTGGTCTGGGGCTTGATTCTGCTGGGGTGACACGCGCCTCACAACATCACTGGCTGTTGCAGCGCGTCCCAGTACAGGGCGCGCGTCAGGCGATATTGGGCAGCACGATCTCATCGCTGCGACGCACATTGGCGGTGAGCGAGCGGCACAGGTCGAGGAATTCGCGGATAGCCGATGTCTGATATTTCTGCTTGTGCCAGATGAAATAAAACTGGCGCACCAGGTCCAGCTCCGGTGTTTCCACCGCAACCAGACTGCCGCGACGAAACGCATCACGCAGCGCCAGGCGTGAAATGCAGCCGATCCCGAGACCGGACTCAACCGCGCGTTTGATGGCCTCGGTGTGTTCCAGCTCCAGCCGTACGTTCAGGCTGTTCAAATGATGACGCATGGCTTGATCGAAGGTCAGGCGCGTCCCCGATCCTTGCTCGCGCAGAATCCAGGCTTCCCGGGTCAGCTCCTCGAGTGTCGCCTGACCACGGCGGGCGAGTGGATGCTGCGGTGCGCAGAAGACCACCAGTTCGTCCTCCACCCAGGTCTGCACTTCGATGTCGGGATGACTGCAATCACCCTCGATCAGTCCCAGATCAATTTCGTAATGGGCGACCTGCTGCACGATATTGGCGGTGTTCTGCACATGCAGTTTCACGTGGCTTTCGGGATGACGCTGCATGAAACTGCCGATCAGCAGCGTGGCCAGATAATTGCCGATCGTGAGTGTTGCGCCGACGGCCAGCGAGCCGAAGCCGGATTTGCCATTGAGCAGGTCTTCGATTTCCTTGGCCTGATCGAGCAGGGCCACCGCCTGAGGCAGTAACTGTCGCCCGGTCGCATTCAGGCTCAGCCGTTTGCCTGCCCGGTCGAACAGCTGGCAGCTGGACTGGCGTTCCAGTTCGGTGATGGAGGTGCTGGCCGCAGACTGCGATAAAGACAGCTGCACGGCGGCGCGGGAAACGCTTTCCTGCTGGGCCACGGCGACGAACACTTGCAGCTGGCGGAGAGTAAATCGCATATCTATATAACCGATAACCCATATCTTGATAATTCAGTTAACAGATATTGTGTCTGCCACTAGAATATCGCGCAATGGCGCTTTGACTGGCGCAAGCAAATATTCAGGAGTTCCTACGTACCATGAGCAACATGAATCACGAGCGTGTCCTCAGCGTTCATCACTGGAACGACACCCTCTTCAGTTTCAAGTGCACCCGTGATCCAGGTCTGCGCTTCGAGAACGGTCAGTTCGTCATGATCGGTCTGCAGCAGCCAAACGGGCGCCCGCTCATGCGCGCATATTCCATCGCCAGCCCGAACTGGGAAGAGCATCTGGAGTTCTTCAGCATCAAGGTGCCCGACGGCCCGCTGACCTCGCAGCTGCAACACCTGAAGGAAGGCGACGAAATCATCATCAGCAAAAAGCCGACGGGCACGCTGGTCCTCGATGACCTCAAGCCGGGCAAGCATCTGTACCTGCTCAGCACCGGTACCGGTCTGGCGCCGTTCATGAGCGTCATCCAGGACCCTGAAACCTACGAGCGTTTCGAGAAAGTCATTCTGTGCCACGGTGTGCGTTACGTGAACGAAGTCGCCTACCGCGAATTCATCACCGAGCACCTGCCGCAGAACGAATTCTTCGGCGAGGCGCTGCGAGACAAGCTGATCTATTACCCGACCGTCACCCGCGAGCCTTTCGAAAACGAAGGCCGCCTGACCGATCTGATGCGCAGCGGCAAGCTGTTCAGCGACATCGGTCTGCCGCCGATCAACCCGCAGGACGACCGCGCCATGCTGTGCGGCAGCCCGAGCATGCTCGACGAAACCAGCGAAGTGTTGAACAGCTTCGGTCTGACCGTTTCGCCACGCATGCGTGAGCCGGGTGACTACTTGATCGAGCGCGCATTCGTCGAGAAGTGAATCTGATTCTGCCGGCCATGGTGCCCGCGGAATATTGTTCTGACTGAAGATGTTCAGCGTTAAACGTGGCCCCTTCCCGAGTACGCTCGGTCCCACAGGGTTCTCAGGTGGCTGAACATTCTGGCTTCACTCGAAGCCTGTTGTGGGGGCGAGTTTGCTCGCGAAGACGTCAGTGCGGACACTGAAGGTTGGTGTCTGACAAAAAAACCGCCTGGAGGTCACGGACCAGGCGGTTTTTTTGTGGGCGATCGTCGGGTTGCAGGCAGGTCGGGTGCAGAGGGTGTCGGGTGCAGAGGGTCAGACAGACGCGGGCACGACCTCCAGCACCCGAATCAGCCCCGGCTGCGGATAATGCCAGCGCACGTCCAGATCCCAGAACTGCGCACCGTATCGACGCTCCGGCACAGGCGTCTGATACGCCGGGCGTGGGTCCTGAGCCAGGCATTGTTCGATCAGTTCCATCAGCGGCTCGCCGAGACGCAACGCATGCTCGCGTGCCTGAAGCAGGGCGCTATCGTCCCACTGCACGGGGATCAGATCCGGCGCGGCCGCCGCCATGCCGTTCCGGGCGTCGGCAATGACATCGGCGTAAGGCACGTAGGGCTTGACGTCCAGCACGGGCGTGCCGTCCAGCAGATCAATGCCTGAAAGCCACAGACGGCCCGCTTCGACTTTCTCCAGCCGGACGACCGACTGGCCGATGCCGTTCGGGCGATGGGTCGCACGGGTCGCGAACACCCCCATCGACTGATTGCCACCCAGGCGAGGGGGCCGCACCTTCAGCCGGGGTTTGTCCTCCAGCGCCTGATGAAACAGAAACAGCAGCCAGACGTGGCTCACCTGTTCCAGTCCTTGCACCGCATCGCCCTGATCGAAGGGCGCCACCAGTTCCAGCACGCCACGGGCGGCAGGCGCGAGTTGCGGCTGGCGTGGGATGGCGAACTTTTCCTTGAAGCAGGAGCGCACTAAGCCGATGGGCGAGACGTTGTAGGACTGAGTCATGCCGGCAGGCTCATTGGGGGTCCGCCAGGGCTCAACCGCGGACCCGCAGCGTCAGGCCGCGCAGGAAGTTACGCAGCAACTGGTCGCCGCACGGACGGTAGTTGTTGTGCCCAGCCTTGCGGAACAGGGCGCTCAGCTCGGGTTTGGACACCGGAAACTCTGCCGCCTTGAGGATCGCGTGCATGTCGTCTTCCTTGAGCTCGAAGGCCACGCGCAGCTTTTTCAGAACGATGTTGTTGGTCATCGGCAGCTCGATCGGCAATTGCGGACGGCTTTCGTCCTTGCCACGCTTGAAGAACACCAGACCGTCGAGAAAATGGGCCATGACCTCGTCACTGCAGGGCTCGAAGCCTTCTTCCTCGTCCTTCTTCATGAACGCCACGACCTGGTTTTTCGTGACCTCAAAACCGCCGAGCTTGATGATGTCCACCACTTTGGCGTCATTGATATCAAGCATGTAGCGAATGCTACGCAGTACATCGTTGTTCATCATGGTGCGTGTTTCCTGATCAATCGGTGTGAGCGCGCGCGACTGTTCGCGCGGCGCTGAGAAGAAGGGGTTAAAACTTTTCCTTGTCGGTCATGTAGCGCCATTGGCCTTCGGGAACCTTGCCGATGGACACGCCGCCCACCCGGATACGGCGGATCGCCACGACTTTCAGGCCGACGGCTTCGCACAGTTGGGCAATGACGCCCGGTTGCGGGTTCTTCATGGCGAATCGCAGGCGGTTTTCGTTCTGCCAGCTCGCCTTGACCTTCGGCAGTTCCTTGCCTTTGTACATCAGCCCGTGGTTCAGGCGGTTGAGGCCGTGAGCGACCATTTCGCCGGAAATCTCGACCACGTATTCCTGCTCGATCTTGCTGCGGTCATCGGTCAGTTTGCGCAGGATTTTCCAGTCCTGACTGAACACCATCAGCCCGCTGGCGTTGGCCTGAAGCGTGGAAATGGCTTCCAGGCGCAGGAAGTGTCCCTTGAGCGGACGCCGACCGACGCTGTGCTCGGCGGACAACGTATCGGGGCGGACCAGCGCGAGCGCTTTGTCTGGGGGCATGCCCGCCGGAACGTTGAACAGGATGGTCACCGCTTCGGGCGTGACGGCTTTCGCGTCCGGGCTCAGGGCGACGACCTGATCCTCGACCTTGAACTGCGGCTCGTCGACGACAACGCCGTCTACCGTGACCCAGCCGCCTTCGATGAACAGCTCGGCTTCGCGACGAGAGCAGCCGACCAGCTCGATAAGGCGTTTGGAAAGGCGAATGGGGTCAGTCATGAGAAAAGCCGTAACAGAAGGGAAAGGTGCCTATTGTACCCGTGCAAGCACCGTTAATCGCGGCAACATTGAAAATGCGCGTTCATTCAGACTCCATGCGAAGGATTTTTCCGAGAGTGGCGTAGGGCTGCTCTTGAACCGTCCCTTTGCCTGGAGCTTGTTCATGACCAAATGGTTACCCGCGTTGCTGATGAGTGTCAGCTTGCCGTTGCTGGCGGCACCGACGCCATCCTATGGCCCGCAGCTGGAAGGGTTCGAGTACCCGTTCCCGGCGCAGAACTTCAGTTTCGATTCCCAGGGCGCGCAGGTGCAGATGGGGTACATGGACGTCAAGCCGACCGGCACGCCCAACGGTCGCAGCGTGGTGCTGCTGCATGGCAAGAATTTCTGCGGCGCCACGTGGGAAGGCAGCATCAAAGCGCTGACGGCGGCGGGCTATCGCGTGGTGGCGCCGGATCAGATCGGTTTCTGCCGTTCGAGCAAGCCGGCCGATTACACCTATTCCTTCGAGCAGCTGGCGCAGAACACCAAAGCGCTGCTGACCCATCTGGGTATCGATCACGTCACGGTCGTCGGCCATTCGATGGGCGGCATGCTGGCAACGCGTTTTGCCCTGATGTATCCGCAACAGGTCGATCAGTTGCTGCTGGTCAACCCCATCGGGCTTGAGGACTGGAAGGCCAAAGGCGTGCCGGACCGCAGCTTTGATGATTGGTACGCCCGTGAGCTGAAGACCAGTGCCGAAAGCATTCGCAAGTACCAGCAATCGACCTATTACGCCAACGAATGGCGGCCGGAGTTCGATCATTGGGTCGATATGCAGGCCGGAATGTTCAACGGCAAGGGCAAGGAGGAGGTGGCTCGGGCGTCTGCGCAGACTTACGGGATGATCTTCAATCAGCCCGTGTTCTACGATTTCGAAAAACTGCAAATGCCGACGGTGCTCTTTATCGGGCAGAAGGACAACACCGCCATCGCCAAGGACGCTGCGCCTGAAGCGTTGCGCAAGACGTTGGGCAATTACCCGGAGCTTGGCAAGGCGGTGGCCCGACGCATCCCGAACGCGACGTTGATCGAGTTCGCCGGACTGGGCCATGCCCCACAGATCCAGGACCCGCAGCAGTTCAATAAGGTACTGCTGGAGAGCTTGAAGCGTTAACGCAACGCCCATCTTGCAGGCAGCATCTTTTGTGTAGGAGTGAGCAAGCTCACTCCCACAGGGATCTCCGGGCATTCCCGACTCTCCTCCCGGACACGAATCCTGTAGGAGCGTCGCTTGCCCGCGATCTGCCGGGAACCGGCAGCAAAATCGGTGAATGCTGTGTGTCAGGCCTATTGCCGCCTTTGGTTTACACCTGCTGCGCAGCCGATCACGGGGGCGTAAAGACAGTTGGCTCACGCCTACATGGGGTTGCGTAAAGCCTTAACGCACTGACTTGATCCGCATCCGCAGCATCGGATACGGCCTGCCAAGCCCGTCCACTTTCGACCTTCCGACCACCTCGAATCCCTGCTTCTCATAGAAGCCCAGCGCCTGCGGATTCTGTTCGTTCACGTCCAGCTCAGTCACCAGAAAGTGTTCGATCGCGTAGTCCAGCAGTTTCTTGCCCAGCCCCATGCCGCGGTAGTCGGGGGCAATGAAGAGCATTTCCAGTTTGCCCGGCGTCGTGCCGCCGAACCCGGTGATGTGCAGGTGCGAATCACGCGTGCAGAACAGATTCACGGCGCCCAGGTATTGGGTCAGCAGCAGATTGCGCAGCAGCTTGATGTAGTCATCCGGCAGGAAATCGTGAGTCGCGCGAACCGAGGCTTCCCAGACCTGGGTGAGTTCCTCGTAATCGTGTTGCCTGGGCAGGTAGATGACCGAGTGATGGGTCATGTTGCCGCGTCTCCTTCTGACGATGACGATCGGTAATGTGATGACGATAGCCAGAAAAAACAAACCCCGCCGTTCGAAAAGGGCGGGGTTGTTCAGGGTGCAGCCCGAGGAGGTGTCAGACGGGTTCGGCCCACAGGTCGTACTCGTCTGCGTCGACCACGCGGCACAGGATCTTGTCGCCCGGCTTGAGGTCGCGGTCGCTTTCCACGAAGACGTTGCCATCGATTTCCGGTGCGTCGAAGAACGAACGGCCAACGAAGCCCTGTTCGTCCACTTCATCGATCAGGACTTCGATTTCCTTGCCGATCTTCATCTGCAGGCGCGCGGCGCTGATGGCCTGCTGGTGCGCCATGAAACGATCCCAACGATCCTGTTTGATGTCGTCCGGCACGATCGCAGCGTCCAGCAGGTTGGCTGGCGCACCTTCGACCGGCGAGTACTGGAAGCAGCCGACGCGATCGAGCTGCGCCTCGGTCAGCCAGTCCAGCAGGTATTGGAAGTCCTCTTCGGTCTCGCCCGGGAAGCCCACGATGAACGTGGAGCGGATGATCAGGTCCGGGCACTGCTCGCGCCAGTTCTTGATGCGCGCCAGGGTCTTGTCTTCGAAGGCCGGGCGCTTCATCAGCTTGAGGATCTTGGGGCTGGCGTGCTGGAACGGGATGTCCAGGTACGGCAGGATTTTCCCCTCGGCCATCAGCGGGATGATCTCGTCCACGTGCGGGTACGGATAGACGTAGTGCATGCGCACCCAGACGCCCAGCGAACTCAGGGCCACGCACAGCTCGGTCATGCGGGTCTTGACCGGCTGGCCGTTCCAGAAACCGGTGCGGTATTTGACGTCGACGCCGTAGGCGCTGGTGTCCTGCGAAATCACCAGCAGCTCTTTGACGCCGGCCTTGACCAGACGCTGCGCTTCGTCGAGCACATCACCCACCGGACGGCTGACCAGTTTGCCGCGCATGGACGGGATGATGCAGAAGCTGCAGCTGTGGTTGCAGCCTTCGGAAATCTTCAGGTATGCGTAGTGACGCGGGGTCAGCTTGACGCCTTGCGGCGGCACCAGATCGATCAGCGGATTGTGATCGAGCTTGGGCGGCGCGGCATCGTGCACGGCGTTGACCACTTGCTCGTACTGCTGCGGACCGGTCACGGCCAGCACGCTGGGGTGCACGTTGCGAATGACGCTTTCATCCACGCCCATGCAGCCTGTCACGATGACCTTGCCGTTTTCGGCGATCGCTTCACCGATGGTGTCCAGCGATTCGGCCTTTGCGCTGTCGATGAAACCGCAGGTGTTGACCACCACGACGTCGGCATCTTCGTAGGTCGGCACGACCTGATAGCCTTCCATGCGCAGCTGAGTGAGGATGCGCTCCGAATCGACGAGCGCCTTGGGGCAACCCAGAGAAACGAACCCGACCTTGGGGGCGGCAGGCGTGATGACGGTGGACATTGACTAACCTCGGCGTAGGTATGCCTGGGCGACTGGCCGAGGCATTGACTGGGCGCTTGGCGCGCCTCTGATCAAAAAGTGCGCAATTCTATCGATGAGTCGATCGATTGACCAGTCTTAAACCGAGAATTACGACGAGTGCTGCGCTATGCTTCGCGCCTTGAACCCGGCGGCCCGCGTCGGCCGGGTGCATCGGAATTTACCCGTACGGCGCAGGTCAATCTCACAGCGCCGTGTCGCGGTGCTCGAGTCATGGTTTCAGGAGTGGTAAATGGGTCACGCAACGAGTCAGGCAGAAGCCGGGCAGCATTCAGCGAAACCATTGAGTCTGTTGGTGGGAGCGGTGGGGGTGGCGTACGGCGACATCGGCACCAGCCCGCTCTACACGATCAAAGAAGTCTTTGTCGGCGGTTACGGGGTGCAGGCCGGCCACGACGCGGTATTGGGTATCCTGTCGCTGATCTTTTGGGCGTTGATCTGGGTCGTGTCCTTCAAATACATGGCACTGGTGTTGCGCGCCGACAACGACGGTGAGGGCGGCATCATGGCCCTGACGGCGCTGGCACGCCGGGCCTCGGCACGTTTTCCCAGGTTACAGGCGACCATGATCGTGTTCGGCCTGTTCGGCGCGGCCTTGTTCTATGGCGACAGCATGATCACTCCGGCGATTTCGGTGCTCTCGGCGGTCGAGGGCATGGAACTGGCGTTTGATGGCCTGGACCACTGGGTGGTGCCGATTGCCCTGATCGTGTTGGTGGCGCTGTTTCTGATCCAGCGGCATGGCACGGCGCGTATCGGCGTGATGTTCGGCCCGATCATGGTGCTGTGGTTCGTCACGCTGGGGGCGCTGGGTATTCACGGGATCATCCAACAACCGGAAGTGCTGCACGCGGTCAATCCGGTCTGGGCGTTGCGCTTTTTCATTGATCATCCGGGCATCGGCGTCGCTGTGCTGGGTGCCGTGGTGCTGGCGCTGACGGGCGCCGAGGCGCTGTATGCGGACATGGGGCACTTCGGTCGCAAGCCGATTTCCCGCGCCTGGTTCGGGCTGGTGCTGCCGGCGCTGGTGCTCAATTATTTCGGCCAGGGCGCACTGGTCATCGAGAACCCCGAAGCGGTGCGCAACCCGTTCTATCTGCTGGCGCCGGGCTGGGCGCTGCTGCCGCTGATCGGGCTGTCGACGCTGGCGACCATTATCGCTTCTCAGGCGGTGATTTCCGGTGCGTTTTCGATGACCCTGCAGGCGATCCAGCTGGGCTACATCCCGCGCATGTACATTCAGCACACGTCCAGTGATGCACAAGGCCAGATCTACATTGGCGCAGTGAACTGGTCCTTGATGGTCGGTGTGATTCTGCTGGTGCTGGGCTTCGAGTCATCCGGCGCGCTGGCATCGGCCTATGGCGTGGCGGTCACCGGCACCATGCTTTGCACCACGATTCTGGTGTCCTCGGTCATGCTGTTGGCGTGGAAGTGGCCGCCGCTGGTAGCAATCCCGATTCTGCTGGGCTGCCTGTTCGTGGACGGCATGTTCTTCGCCGCCAACGTGCCGAAAGTCGTGCAGGGCGGGGCCTTCCCGTTCCTCGCCGGTATCGCCCTGTTCATTCTCATGACCACCTGGAAGCGCGGCAAGCAGTTGCTGGTCGATCGCATCGATGAGGGCGGGCTGCCGTTGCCGATCTTCATCAGCAGTATTCGCGTGCAGCCGCCCCATCGTGTGCAAGGCACAGCGGTGTTCCTCACTGCCCGCCCTGACGCCGTGCCCCACGCGCTGTTGCACAATATGCTGCACAACCAGGTGCTGCACGAGCAGGTGGTGTTGCTGACGGTGGTGTATGAGGACACCCCGCGTGTTCCGGCCGCCCAGCGTTTCGAGGTCGAGTCCTACGGCGAAGGGTTCTTCCGGGTGATTCTGCACTTCGGTTTCATCGATGAACCGGACGTCCCGGCCGCGCTGAAGCTGTGCCATCTGCCTGATCTGGATTTCAGCCCGATGCGCACCACCTACTTCCTCAGCCGCGAAACCGTGGTCTCGACCAAACTGGCCGGGATGGCGCGCTGGCGCGAAGGGCTGTTCGCTTTCATGCTGAAAAACGCCAATGGCAACCTGCGTTTCTTCAAGCTGCCGTACAACCGCGTGATCGAATTGGGGACGCAGGTGGAGATGTAAGCCGTCAGAAGGCGCCGGTATTCCTGCGGTTGAAGCGGGCAGGTGTGCAGAAAGCAAAAATCCCCGCAGTCTCACGAGTGCGGGGATTTTTTTGTGCCCTGGATTTACTCGGCGGTGGCTGCTTCCTTGCCTTTCCACTTGTCGATCACCGCGATCAGACGCTTGGCAAGGGCAGGGTAGTCCTCGTCAAAGTGATGGCCGCCGGGCAGTTGCTGCTTCTGGCCAGGGGCGGTGGCTTCGGTGCACCCGCTTTCGTCTTTCTCTTCCACGCCGTAGACGCAGAACACCTTGTCGCCCGGCAGTTTGGCCATTTCCGGGCCAGTGGCGGCTTCTTTGCCGGAGGCGCCGAGCCAGCCTTCTACGGCGATTTCAAAGCTGCCGCTGCGCGCAAATGCCAGCAGGATGATGCCGTCGACTCGCGCCTTGTCGTCTTCCGGCAGGCGGTTGTAGATCGCGGGCAGCACGTCGGCACCGAACGAGTAGCCGGCGAGGACAAAGTGCTTGGCGCCCCACTTCTGCCGGTAATGCGCCATCAGCTCGCTCAGGTCAGTCGCGGTCTGTTCCGGCGATTTGTGTTCCCAGTAGTAGCGCAGGGTGTCGATGCCGACCACCGGGTAACCGCCGGATTTCGCCATGTCGCCCGCCACGTCTTTGTCCAGATCACGCCAGCCGCCGTCGCCGGAAAGGAACAAAGTGACAGTGTCCGAAGGCTGGCTCGAAGGCACTTCCACTACCGGAATATTCAGCCCGCCGTTGGCGTCGTCGGCGATCAGCAGATGACGGACTTCGGTGTTCAGGATCTGCGGGTACTTGATGTCGTAGTCGCTGATCTTGGTTTCGGCGTTGGGGGTGTCACGCACGAACACCGCCGTTTCATCATCCGGACCGTCGTTCCACGCCACAGTCCATTTGCCATGCGCCGCGGCCTTCGGCGCCGGGACCTTGCAATCCGGCTGATTGAGCACGAAGTTGACCGAGATCGCCTGGGCCTTGTCGTTGCTCTGCTGGGCGAGCCAGTCCCAGGCGACCGAGCCCCCGGCGCTGATACCTGCCACGACGTCGGGTGCGCCATCGAGCTTCTGCAGCGCGGCGTTGAAGGATTTCTCCTGCAACTGGCAGTCGTCTTTGGGCAGCACCACCTGAATGACCTGCGCAGAAGCGTCATAGCTCAGCGCGAGAACTTGCTTCTCGGTCAGAGCATCTTCAGTGGTCACGGCCAGTGCCACGCGGGTCTTGACCTTGGTAGACGGCGTTGCGCGCAGCAGCGCCGAGCCATCGTCCAGCGTGAGGCGTTCCAGTGTCGGTTGTGCGGCGGGGCGGTTCCACAGCCAGAAACCCAGTGCCACTACCAGAATGACCAGGGCAGCGAGCAAAAAGCGCCAGTAGCGTTGAATCATCAGCGTTTCACCAATCCAGTCAGGCCGCCTGCAATCAGGGCGGCGGTGTCTGCCAGTGCCACCAGCGGATCGAGTCCGGCGGGCACGGCCATATAACGGGGTTCCCAGTCAGGCTGGAATTTGTCTTTGAAGCGACGCAGTCCCTGGAAGTTGTAGAGCTGCTCGCCGCGACTGAACACCATCGAACCCAGACGCTGGGTTAACGGCGCGCCTCGGCGCGGCTGCAGGCCAGACAACGGCACCATGCCGAGGCTGAAGCGTGCATAGCCTTCCTTTTTGTAATGCAGAATCAGGCCGACCATCATGAATTCCATGGTCAGCTTCGGCGCATCCGGGTGCGAGCGCATCAGATCCAGGCTCGCCAGATCGTTGCGCGACGTCTCCAGCAAGTTGGCGAATGCCACCGGTTTGCCTTCGAAGTGGATGATGGCGATCCGGAAATGCTTGAGGTAATCCAGGCTGAAGCGGCCGAGGGAAAAGCCTTTCTCGCGCACGTTCTTGCCGGTCAGCCAGGCATCGGAAATCACTTTCAGCTCATCCATCGGCGCCTGGCCGACTTCGTAGATTTCCAGTGACAGACCGTCGCGGCCACCCCGGTTCCAGGTGTAACGCAGGTCCTTCATTTCCTTGCCTTTGGCGTCGATGTCGAACTTGTGCAGATCGACCCGCGCCTCTTCACCGAGCTTGATCGCGGTCAGGCCGATGTCCATGTAGAAGGGCAGGTTCTCGGCACGCACCTGATAGAACACTGGACGCGCGTGGTGCACGTCGCACAGGTCGCGGAATTGCCAGATCAACTCGGCACGTTGTTGCGTCGGGCCGATCGGATCGTACAGCGCCACCAGGCTTCGGCCGCGATGGGCGTACATCAGGAACGCGTTGCCGTCCGGGTGCATCAGCACGGCCTTGTCGCCGGTCAGCACCAATCCGCCATCCGGCTGGCTGGAGGCTTTGATGATCTCTGCGGCCTTGGCCAACTGGGTTTCGTCAGGCAGCACGATCTGCGGACGCGCCGTGCGCAGCAGCCAGGTCAGCGAGACGATCACCAGCAGAACGGCACTGCCCAGCGCCGAACGCAGACCGCGCGGGGCATCGGCGTCCAGGGTGAACTGCCACCACAACTGATGGCTGTAGGGAACGTCCTGATAGGCGAACAGCAACAGCCAGAACGATGCACCCAGAACACACACGCTGGCGACCAGATACAGCGGCGAAAACGGCAGTTCCAGCAAACGACTCGGCCGGTAGAACGAACGGCGGAAGATAGCCAGCAGGCAAGCGGTCAACAGCAGCAGACTCGCTTCTTCCCAGTCGAAGCCTTTGAGAATCGACAGAATCGAGCCCACGAACAGCAGGATCGTGGTCAGCATCCATGCTGCAGACAGCCGACGACGGAGGCCTTGAGCCAGCAACAGGCACAGCACGCCGATCAGGCTGGCGCCGAAGTGCGAGGCGTCGATGAGTCGGTGGGGAATGAGAAAACCGAGGCTTTCCAGGCGGGTGTCGATTTCCGGCGTGGCGCCGGAAAACAGCAGCACCACGCCCGATAGAAAGACCAGCAGCGCCAGGATCGGCGCGCCCAGGCCGGAAGCCACGCGCATGGCCTGGCGGGCAAAAAGGAAACGCTTGGCCTCGCTGAACAGCAAGACCAGACACGCGATCAACAGTGGCAGCACGACGTAGATCAGGCGATACAGCAACAGTGCGGCCGCCAGTGGCGCGGCGCCCAGTTCGTCGGCGAAGGCGGTCAGCAGAATGGCTTCGAAGACCCCGACACCGCCGGGTACATGGCTGAGCACCCCTGCGGCCAGTGCCAACAGATACACCAGCAGGAACGCGCCGAACGGCGGGGCGGACGGCAACAGCAGATAAAGCACCGCAGCCGCTGCCGCGACATCCAGTGCCGTGATCACCAGCTGCATCAGTGTCAGGCGCAGGCCTGGCAAGCGCAGGGTGCGACGACCCGCCCGGACCAGCAGGTTGTGAGGAATGGTTTGTTCAGGCAGGCGCCGACGGTACACAGCAACGCCCAGAGTCAGGCTGATCGCAAGCACGGCGACGGCCGCCGTTGCCAGCACCGGCACCGACAAGTGCAATGCGAGAGAGGCCGCCGGCAGATCGCTCAATGTTGCCAGCGCGGCCAGAGGCGGCAGGGCACAGCCCAGCGACAGGCTGGCAAACAGGGTCATGTGGGCAACTTCGCCCGCGCCCAGGCCCAAGCGCGAATACAGACGATAACGGACCGAACCGCCAGACAGCATCGACAGGCCGACAGCATTGCCGATAGCGAACGCGCAGAAGCCGCCCATCACCAGACTTTTGGCAGGCAGATCGACATTGGCGTAGCGACTGGCCGACCATTCATAGCCCAGCAGAATGGTGAAACCAATGATGGTTGCCAGTACCGCGCCGCCCAGCGAGGGCAGCGGAACACTGAGCAGAGAGTCCTGCAGAGCATAAATGTCCAGCTCTGTCAGCATGTGGCGGCAGGCGATCAGGGCAAGGGCGAACAGGATGATCGTGACGGCGAGCCCGATGGGTTGACGGTACTTGCTCACCAGCTCGCGTACGCGCAGTCGGTTGGTGGGAGCCGCAGGCGGGCTCTCCGGGACTGCTTCGTTTGTGTCAGATGGGTTGGCGCGCATCAATCACTCCTTGGATCGTGCGCGACAGGATGGGGGTATACAGCCAAGTTACCAATCCCTACGCAAAAAATAATTCAGGATGTTAGCGCTTCAACGTCTAACGAGCGAATACGGCAGTTACGTTTCGGTGACTGTTCAGTCTAGGTTCAGTTGCTGGCCAGCATATCGGCAGAGGGGAGCAAAACTGTCGCGCCCGGCAACATACAGTAACAAGCCGATGCGGACGACCGCTCTCGACTTCGGAATGTGACAAACATTTACGCGTGCTGTTCGTGGGCCTTTCGTCAGGGCAAAAAAAAGGCCACTCTTTCGAGTAGCCTTTTTTAGACGCTTGGTTGCGGGAGCCGGATTTGAACCGACGACCTTCGGGTTATGAGCCCGACGAGCTACCAGGCTGCTCCATCCCGCGTCTGTGAGGCGGCATTCTACAGTCGAACGATAAAGTGTCAACCTTTAATGCCAAGGATCGACAAAATAACCGCGTTTGCACAGATGGCGCACCTAAGTGGCGATCGGACAAGGCTTTTATCTCGACGGCTCGGCAGGGCAGGTCGCCATCATCCGTCGATGATGTTTCATTTGTATGAATGAAAAGGTCGAGGCGCCGTCTGAAAAACAGACGCGCACAAAAAAGGCCACTCTTTCGAGTAGCCTTTTTTGATGTTTGGTTGCGGGAGCCGGATTTGAACCGACGACCTTCGGGTTATGAGCCCGACGAGCTACCAGACTGCTCCATCCCGCGTCTGTGTGGCGGCATTCTACAGAGGAACGCCAGCCTGTCAAGCAATCATCGGAAAAAACTGCTTTTTCTTCAATTGGTTAGCGATCTGCCTGGGTCAGGAGGCCGGCTGAAGCCATGCCGTGCGGGGCTCGGCGCCGCGGTATGCCGCGCTTCTCACGCGCTGGGAGGCATCGGTTTTCGGCAAGTCATTTGCCCTGAAGAGTGTCAGACGCTTACGCGAGTGAGATACTGCACAACCGTTTTCCTACGACCGACGTCATGCCGCAGCGCAAAATCATCCATATCGACTGTGACTGCTTTTATGCAGCCATAGAAATGCGCGACGACCCGAACCTTGCAGGCAAACCCTTGGCGGTGGGCGGTTCAGCTGACCGGCGAGGGGTGATTGCGACCTGCAACTATGAGGCGCGGGCGTATGGTGTGCGTTCGGCGATGTCGTCGCGGCACGCCATTTCTCTGTGTCCGGACCTGACCATCGTCAAGCCTCGCATGGAGGCCTATAAAGAAGCGTCAAAGGAAATTCACACCATCTTCCGCGACTACACCGATCTGATCGAGCCGCTGTCGCTGGATGAGGCGTATCTGGACGTGTCTGCCAGCGAACATTTTTCCGGCAGCGCCACGCGCATCGCTCAGGACATCCGCCGGCGGGTTTCCAGCCAGCTTCACATCACGGTCTCAGCGGGCGTCGCGCCCAACAAGTTTCTCGCCAAGATCGCCAGTGACTGGAAAAAGCCCAATGGCCTGTTCGTCATCACTCCGGATCAGATCGAAGCGTTCGTCGCGCAGTTGCCCGTGTCCAAGCTGCACGGGGTCGGCAAGGTCACTGCCGATAAGCTGGCACGCCTGGGAATCGTCAACTGCACGGACCTGCGTGACTGGAGCAAGTTGTCGTTGGTGAGGGAGTTTGGCTCGTTCGGCGAGCGGCTGTGGAATCTGGCACACGGTGTGGATGAGCGCCCTGTGCAGAATGACAACCGCCGACAGTCTGTCAGCGTCGAGAACACGTTCGACACGGATCTGCCTGATCTGGCCAGTTGCCTGTTGGAGTTGCCCGCCTTGCTCGAGAACCTGAACGGACGCATCGCGCGCATCGACACGCTTTATCGACCTGGCAAGCCGTTCGTGAAAGTGAAGTTTCATGACTTCACCCAGACGACGCTGGAGCAGGCCGGTGCGGGACGCGATCTGGACAGCTACGAGCAACTGCTGACCCAGGCCTTTGCTCGGGGCGCAAAACCGGTGCGCCTGCTGGGGATCGGGGTGCGCCTGCATGATCTGCGCGGCGCCCATGAACAGTTGGAGTTATTCAGCTAGACGCTCATTCACTGCCGACGGGAACCGCGACCAGGCGGCCGGCATCCTTGGCCAGTGACCTGAGGAATTCGTGCTGCAGCTGCGGATCGTTGCGTGTCATCTCGATCAGTGACTGCTCCAGATCGCTGGCCTGTTCCTCCAGCCCCAGCTCGGAAAGGCGCTTGATCCGGTGTACCCACTGGCTCACTTCATCGTCTTCCAGATCGTCATAAATCAGATCGTGCGCCTCTATCAGCTTGCCGCGCAGGGATTTGCTCAACGGCAGGCTGGCTGTCGCCTGCACGTTGCTCTGATCGTCCTGCACTTTGAACGTCAGTTGGGTGACGTGGCTCAGGTTCTGCTCGGCGAAGGGGCTATCCAGCAGGTTGATGCGCAACACCCCGTTGCGATCGGTATCCAGCTCGCTGATGTCCTTTCCGGCCGTGATTTCCACCGGCGCTTCGCTCCATGGCAGGCTCGAATGCTCGACCCGATGATCGAGCTGGACTTCATCGATGCTCGCCAGGTTCTGCTGCGCACGTCCGTGCGAAGGGGCGTTCATGAACGGGTTGATGCCGGCTACGCCGTAGCTGAGCCAGTCTTTGGTCACGCTGTCGGGAAGGCTGCCGAACGTGACCACGTTCACTACGTTTGCCCCGACGCCTGCCACGATTGCGACCGCCCCCAGCGGGATTTCGTAGATCTCGCGCCACGGCTGATACGGCGTGTAGCGATCGTAATGGCGGGTGACTTCGAACTCGGTGACGTCGAAGGTCTTGAGTTCATGAATGCGTATGCGACGCTGCGGCAGTTCAAGTGTCTTGGGCTCGCCGATGTCGACCTGAAAGCTGTGGTCGAGCAATTTGCGCTCGACGCGCTCTTCATGCTCACTGCGTTGAGACAGGTGGTTGGCGCAACCGCTGACGAACAGGCTCGCGGACAAAACGGCGCCCGCCAGGCTTGAGGATTTTCGCTTGAACATGAGATCTCTTGCTGCAGGTAAGGGGTACTTGCCTGGACAAAACAGGTCGCAACGGCGCGCCCGCATCAACGCGGACGCGCCATCGACTCAGCGGTTGATGCGGCCCTTTATGAAGGACAACACATCGGCCACTGGCAGCGCCTGGGCTTGCGGTTCGGTGCGGCTCTTGTACTCGAGATTGCCCTCGGCCAGACCGCGGTCACTGACAACGATGCGATGTGGAATGCCGATCAGTTCCATGTCCGCGAACTTGATGCCCGGACTGGTTTTCTTGTCTCGGTCATCCAGCAATACCTCGAAACCGGCAGCGGTCAGTTCCGCATACAGCTTGTCGGTGGCTTCGCGAACAGCATCGGTTTCGTAACGCAATGGAACCAGCGCAATCTGGAAAGGCGCAAGTGCGTCGCTCCAGATGATGCCGTTCTCGTCATTGTTCTGCTCGATGGCCGCCGCAACCACGCGCGAAACGCCGATGCCGTAGCAGCCCATGGCCAGGGTGACCGGCTTGCCGTTCTCGCCCAGTACCTGGCATTTCATCGCGTCGCTGTATTTGGTGCCCAGCTGGAAGATGTGGCCGACTTCGATACCGCGCTTGATGATCAGCGTGCCCTGGCCGTCAGGGCTTGGGTCGCCCTCGACGACATCGCGCAGATCTGCCACTTCCGGAACGGGCAGGTCACGCTCCCAGTTCACGCCGAAGTAGTGCTTGTCGTCGATGTTCGCACCGATCCCGAAGTCGCTCATCAGCTCGACCGAGCGATCGATGATGCAAGGCAGCGGCAGGTTCAGCGGGCCGAGCGAACCGGCACCGGCGCCAATCGCTTCGCGCAGTTCGGACTCCGAAGCCATGACCAGCGGGCTGGCAACCAGTGGATGGTTGGAGGCCTTGATTTCGTTGAGCTCGTGGTCCCCGCGAATGATCAGGGCAATCAGCTTGCCTTCTTCCGCAGCGTGGACGACCAGCGTCTTGACAGTCTTTTCGATGGCCAGACCGAATTGCTCGACCAACGCAGCGATGGTTTTTGCATCTGGGGTATCGACCAGGCGCAGCTCCTCGGTTGGGGCAGGGCGGCTGGTTTCCCGTGGAATCGCTTCTGCCTTCTCGATGTTGGCGGCGTAGTCAGAGGTGTCGCTGAATACGATATCGTCTTCGCCCGATTCGGCCAGTACGTGGAATTCGTGAGAACCGGCGCCACCGATCGAGCCGTTGTCCGCAACCACAGGGCGGAAGTTCAGACCCAGGCGGGTGAAGACGTTGCAGTACGCCTGATGCATGCGGTCGTAGGTTTCCTGCAGGGAATCCTGGGTGGCATGGAAAGAGTAGGCGTCCTTCATGATGAATTCGCGGCCGCGCATCAGGCCAAAGCGTGGACGGATCTCGTCACGGAATTTGGTCTGGATCTGGTACATGTTGATCGGCAGCTGTTTGTAGCTGTTGAGCTCGTTACGCGCCAGATCGGTGATCACTTCCTCGTGAGTCGGACCCGCGCAGAAGTCACGATCGTGGCGGTCCTTGAGGCGCAGCAGTTCAGGGCCGTACTGTTCCCAGCGGCCGGATTCCTGCCACAGTTCTGCCGGCTGAATGCCGGGCATCAATACTTCCAGTGCGCCAGCAGCGTCCATTTCTTCGCGAACGACGGCCTCGACCTTGCGCAGTACACGCAGGCCCATGGGCAGCCAGGTATAAAGGCCGGAAGCGAGTTTGCGAATCATGCCGGCGCGAAGCATCAGCTGGTGGCTGATCACGACCGCGTCGGAAGGCGTTTCTTTCTGTGTGGCGAGCAAATATTGACTGGTACGCATGGTCGGCCGTTGTCGGTTGCTGTGACTGGGAAATGACCTGGCATTGTACGGTGGTGATACGGTCGAGTACAGGGCGGGAGGGCTTCGCGGGCGGTCGGATACCTGATGTTCCGTAAACGAAAAAGCCCGGCACGAGGCCGGGCTTTTTCTGTAGCGAGTGTCAGAAAGCGCGATTACAGGACCGAAATCGGGTAGTCGACGATCAGACGGAACTCGTTTACATCGCCTTCGCCCTGATCGGCGTTAGCGCGGTGCCAAGCTTGACGAATACGGAACGACAGGTCTTTCGCAGGGCCAGTCTGTACAACGTATTTAGCTTCAAGGTTGGTCTCGTGGTGGCTACCATCCGCACCGTACAGACCTGCGTACAAGCTGTTAGATGGAGTATGAGTACCGTCAATGTCCTTACCGCTGATGTAACGGGTCATGAAGCTCAGACCAGGTACGCCGTACGGAGCCATATTCAGGTCGTAGCGAGCCTGCCAGGATTTCTCGCCTGGACCGTTGAAGTCGGAGTACTGAATCGAGTTCGCCAGGAAGATCGAGTCACCGCCGCGTACCAGACCAGCATCGTTCAGGGAGATGTAGTCGAAAGGTACATCGCCATTAACTTTCTGGAAGGCCAGGGTCAAGGTATGTGCGGCCAGGAACGAGTAAGCAGCCGATGCGGACCAAGTGGTGTTGCTGATGTCGCCCAGCTTGGAGCTGCCGGTATCCTTGGTGTTGTAGATGTTGAAGTCAAAAGCCAGGGACTGATCATCAGTCAGTGGCAGAGCATAGTTCACGTTGCCGTAGTACTGGTTGAACACGTCTTCCAGTTTCGCAGCATAGAACTGCACAGCCAGACTGTCGGTGATGGAGTATTTGCCGCCAGCATAGTCAGCGCTGCCTACGTCCAGGTCTGCCGGGCCGTATGCCGTACCCAAGCGACCATCGCGGTTGGTGCTGTCTTGCGAGGTGCCGGAGTAGAAGTGACCGCCTTCTACATCCAGGCCTTTGATTTCGCTGCTCTGCAGAGTGATGCCGCTTGCGGTTTGTGGCAACAGCCGCGAGCCGCCAACTGCGAACACTGGAGCCTGTGGCTGCATATCGCCAATTTTCAGCTCAGTTTTCGAAACGCGGAACTTAACGGCGCCACCGGCTTTGCCGAAGCTGTCGTTGTTACGGCCTTGGGAGTCAACGCTCAGGTTGCCAGAGCCGGAGTAGTGGTCTTGGCCGTCCAGTTTGAAGCCTGCGTAACCAAAGGCGTCGATACCTACACCGATCAAACCCTGGGTGTAGCCGGAGCTGTAGTTACCCCAGAAGCCCTGAGTCCAGTCCTTGTCGTCTACACCAGTGTTTTTCTTGTCACGGTTGTAGTAGTAGTTGCGAGCTTTGACGTCCAGCTTGCTGCCTTCTACAAAACCAGTTGCTTCGGACTGATCGCTTACGAATGCCGCAGCCGATGCCAATTGGGTACTGGCCGCAGTAACTGCCAGGGCGATTGCGCTCCACTTCATCACTCTCATCGTGACTTTGCTCCTTTGGTTTTAAGAAGAGTACCGCCGTTCACCTGTTTTTTTATCTGAACGGCTCTTTCTTTTTGGTGTCGGCGAAACTTATAGCACGCTGACATTATTGGCGATAGTTACGAACCTATCCTTTCAATTTCTTTACGGCCATGTCGCAAATCAGCTCTGTCCATGTCGCTACTGAACAGCTCCATATTTAAAGACGTACAACTACCGCAGTACTCTTCGAAGGCCTGATCCCTGTCCGCAGTGATCGAGGTCAAGCCATTCCGAATGCCCCCAGAAGCATGCTCGCCATTTTTGCTTGACCAGAAAGCCGATCTCAATGATCCAGCATTTCTGTTCCTGTCCGTGACAAAGCAACAACCGTGCACAAAGTTCCAGTCTCCTGAAAAAAAATCCTCAAACCCGTGCAATGACTTTGAGTGTTTGGGCTAACCCGCTGATTTTTATGGATAAAAAAATGTGAGAAAAAAAGCTTTTCCGTTACGTTTCGCTGAGGGTAGAGGAGAAAAATGTCACTGACGTTACCTGTTACCGACAGCGAGTGGGTAATTCCCGGATAACTCTAAGGTCTGCCGCATCAAGAGTGAGTCGTTTTGGTGCATGGGGCCGACAAATCGCCTGAAATTGGTACGGACGTGCCTTCGTCAACGAGACTCTTGACCGAAAAGTCAGCACTCATCATTTCCGGTCATGGGTGGACCCTTCTAAACCGTGCATTACAGCGGTATTACGGGCGATTGAGCTCTCCAGCGGTCGCCGTTTCTCGCTGCGTCATCTCAGTGCGCTCAGTACGAAAACGTACGTTACCGGTGCGTCCTGCAAATTCCGGTGGCGATGACCGTGAATCAACACCATCCGTGCAAAATGCTCCGATTGCGCGTGCTCGGGGTGAATCCCCCGGGTTTCCCGAGTATCCTGCCCGCAATTGACGGTTTATTTCGACGCTCCGCGTGCGCCGCCGAGCTCATCATTGAACAGGAGTAATGGCGTGTTCGTACTAGATCCGCGCTTGATGCAAGACACTTTGCCGGTGGGCGATTTCCCGCTGTGTCGGTTGTTGCTGTCGAATGACTCAAACTATCCGTGGTTCATCCTGGTGCCCAGGCGTGCTGATATAAGCGAAGTCTTCGAGCTCTCCGAATCGGAACAGACTCAACTCTGGAAAGAGACCTCGCAGCTGGCGCAAATACTTAGCGAGCTATTTAGTGCAGATAAGATGAATGTTGCCGCATTGGGTAATGTGGTCAAACAACTGCACATGCATGTCATTGTCCGCCACGTTGGGGATGCTGCCTGGCCTGCACCTGTCTGGGGTAAAATGGCGGCCTCGCCTTATTCTGCAGGCGAGGTGGCCGACATCATGTCCAGGTTGAAACCCGTGTTGACGAGCGAATTCGTATTTGCTCAGGAGCAGCCATGAACCTTGAAGACCGTGTGATGGAGCTGGAGAGTCGTCTTGCGTTTCAGGACGACACCATTCAGGCGCTCAACGATGTACTCATCGCCCAACAACGCAGCATGGAGCGTCTGCAACTGCAAATGGCCGCCCTCATCAAGCGTCAGGAAGAAATGGGCGGGCAGTTCGAGGCATTCGAGGAAGAAGCGCCTCCCCCTCATTATTAATGTGGGCTTGAAGCCAAAAAAAACCGCGCCCTTGAGCGCGGTTTTTTTGTGACGTCGCGATCAGCGGCGCGGCAATGCTGCAATCACGTCTTCGGCCTGCAGGCCTTTGTCGCGATTCATCACGGAGAATTCGACGCGCTGGCCTTCGACCAGGACGCGGTGGCCTTCACCGCGAATCGCTCGAAAGTGCACGAAAATATCGTCCCCGGAGTCACGAGAAATAAAGCCGAAGCCTTTGGAGGTGTTAAACCACTTCACCGTACCTGTGTCGCGATTGCCCAGGTCGTGCGACTGCGGCGCAGGTGAAGGCGATGACCTGTAAAAGCTCACGGCCAGATGCACGGCAACCGCGATCACGACGGCCAACAGGCTGACCAGAACGGCCGGTTGTCCAGCGATCGTTTCCAGAGGGACGAGCAACGTGAGGATTTGAAGAACCACGGCCAGGACGAGCAAGACGCTGACCAGATTTTGCAGTTGATGACGCGGACCTTTGTTCCAGTACGGGATCACTGGCGCAAGCACCAGGTTGATGAGGCCGAAAAACGCCAGGTACAGCGCATCCGGTTGGGACAGGTAAGAAGACAGCGCTTCACTACGCAGGCTAGGGATGAATGACAGCAGCAGGGCAGCTGCGCCCGTTAGCAGATGGACTATTTTCAACATTTTGATGACTCACATTAAGATGGATCGCAAGGAAATAGCTGGTGATTTTCGGTACGCTTCTGAAAAAAGGGAGGCGTGATGCACGAGCGTCGGTCCAGCCTATGCACAGTTGTCCCGAGATAAGGTCCAGCTGCGACACATCTGTATTTAACAGCAAAGCCGAGAGCTACTCAAATCAAGCGCTTAGCGCAAGCGTCCGCGTTAGATGGTGGCTATTTGTCCATATCTGGCGGTTTCCAGCTCGACCCGTGTTCCAGAGCCGTCGAGGCGCGGATCGAGCAGAATTCCGATGGTCTGCCGCCGTTCACCCGTGCCGAATGCCAGCAGTGGGCAACATTGACAGCGGGTTATATGGATGGATGGCTGCGCAGTCCTGTGCGTCTTGGTAGAGTGGTCGGCAGTTGTTTGGCAAATACCATCATATAAAGAGGACTAAGCATGGCAATCGATATCGGCATCAGCGAAGAAGATCGCAAGTCTATCGTGGACGGTCTTTCCCGCCTGCTGGCAGATACGTATGTGCTGTATCTGAAAACCCATAACTTTCACTGGAACGTCACGGGGCCGATGTTTCGCACTTTGCACCTGATGTTCGAAGAGCAGTACAACGAGCTGGCGCTGGCGGTCGATCTGATTGCCGAGCGCATTCGCGCGCTGGGCTTTCCGGCGCCCGGCACCTATTCGACCTACGCACGTCTGTCCTCGATCAAGGAAGAAGAGGGCGTGCCGGCTGCCGAAGACATGATCCGTTCTCTGGTTCAAGGTCAGGAAGCCGTCACCCGTACCGCTCGCAGTATTTTCCCTCTGCTGGATAAAGTCAGTGACGAACCGACTGCGGACTTGCTGACCCAGCGCATGCAGGTTCACGAGAAAACCGCGTGGATGCTGCGCGCGATGCTCGAGAACCAGTGATACCCGTCAGGCAGGCGGCTTCGGTCGCCTGCCTGCATTCCATCGATACCTCCCTTCCTGCAGTTGCGTCCCCCGGCCGACCAAGCCCCTTGGCTGACCGACAAAATGAAACGTTTAGTCTGTTGAATATGAGTGGCCGGGCATCGCCTGGTTGCCGGATTTTCTGCGCATTTAATTTGTTAAAAATATATATTTAATACCATCTTAAGCTTCAGGAATTACCCGTCTTTTAAGTGTCGAAAATCACCATCAAACTGTGGTGATGTCCTACGTGTTTCAGGTGTTGCTTCTGCTGGCTAAGCCCCGAGGAATACGGCTTGATAGGCATCGTGTTGATTTGATTTCAGATGTTTCCAACACGCTGTCTACCACTGCATTCGAGGGCAACTAAATGAGTGAAAATATTGCGCAGGATCCCCGGGAGTCGAACCGATGTTTGAACGTTCGGGGTGATCCTTTCATAGAAACTTTCAACATGGATCTGGCTCAGCCGCATTCGCGTTCGGTGAGGCTGAACGGGCTGGCCACCTGCCTGCGGCTGGAGGAGGTGTATTGGGACATCCTGTCGGAAATCGCGAGGTTCAATAACTGTTCGATCAATGCGGTCCTGTCCTTCATCGACCGTGAAGTCCATTTGCGTTACGGCGGCGTCAAAAACTTCAGCGGCCTGATTCGTGTGGTGTGCGTAGCGCATCTGCTCAATGCCGAGGGCTTTCGGCTCTCGCCGATCTGAATCCGGCACGACCCCCTATTCCACGGGTTCGCCAAGGCGAGCCCGGTTTCGCGGTAGGCCCGGCGGTGAGACAGCCTCATGCCGGGCAACTTCTTGATCAGTATCGGCCTGCGCGGCTGCACAGCCTTGATTAACCCTATATAATCCCCCGCCTTACTCTGGAAGGCAGGGACTGACCGTCGGGTTGAACTGCATGCCAAGGCTCCTGCACCATTGCGCACTGGCGACGGGCGAGAGCTCCACCGAATTCCGAATTACGAGAAGTGAACACACGATCATGATGCGCAGCCATTATTGCGGCCAACTGAACGAGAGCCTGGAAGGTCAGGAAATTACCCTTTGCGGATGGGTCCACCGCCGTCGCGACCACGGGGGAGTGATTTTCCTCGATATCCGCGATCGTGAAGGGCTGGCGCAGGTGGTGTTCGATCCTGATCGCGCGGATACATTCGCCATCGCTGACCGTGTTCGCAGTGAATACGTCGTCAAGCTGACCGGCAAAGTCCGTGCCCGTCCGGCCGGTGCCGTCAACCCGAACATGGCTTCCGGCGCGATCGAAGTGCTGGGTTACGAGCTGGAAGTGCTGAACGAGTCGGAAACGCCTCCGTTCCCGCTGAACGAATATTCCGACGTCGGCGAAGAAACCCGCCTGCGTTATCGCTTCATCGACCTGCGTCGCCCGGAAATGGCAGAGAAGCTGCGTCTGCGCTCGCGGATCACTTCGAGCATCCGTGGCTTCCTGGACGGCAACGGCTTCCTGGACGTGGAGACGCCGATCCTGACTCGCGCAACGCCTGAGGGCGCTCGCGACTACCTGGTGCCAAGCCGTACTCACGCCGGCAGCTTCTTTGCGCTGCCGCAGTCGCCGCAATTGTTCAAGCAACTGCTGATGGTGGCCGGTTTCGACCGTTACTACCAGATCGCCAAGTGCTTCCGTGACGAAGACCTGCGTGCCGACCGTCAACCGGAATTCACCCAGATCGACATCGAGACCAGCTTCCTCAACGAAGCCGACATCATGGGCATTACCGAGAGCATGATTCGCAAGCTCTTCAAGGAAGTGCTGGATCTGGAATTCGGTGACTTCCCGCACATGACCTTCGAAGAAGCCATGCGCCGCTACGGTTCCGACAAGCCAGACCTGCGCAACCCGCTGGAACTGGTAGACGTTGCGGATCAGCTGAAAGACGTCGAGTTCAAGGTCTTCAGCGGTCCTGCCAACGATCCGAAATGCCGCGTGACCGCCCTGCGCGTGCCTGGCGGCGCGAGCATGCCGCGCAGCAAGATCGACGATTACACCAAATTCGTCGGCATCTATGGCGCCAAGGGCCTGGCCTACATCAAGGTCAACGAGCGCGCCAAAGGTGTCGAAGGTCTGCAATCGCCGATCGTCAAGAACATCCCGGAAGCCAATCTGAACGTGATTCTGGATCGCGTTGGTGCCGTGGATGGCGACATCGTTTTCTTCGGTGCCGACAAATTCAAGATCGTCAGCGAGGCTTTGGGCGCGCTGCGTATCAAGCTGGGTCACGACTTCAATCTGCTGACCTGCGAATGGGCGCCGATGTGGGTCGTCGACTTCCCGATGTTCGAAGAGAACGACGACGGCAGCTTCACCGCGCTGCACCACCCGTTCACCGCGCCCAAGTGCACGCCTGAAGAACTGGAAGCCAACCCGGCCACAGCGCTGTCTCGCGCTTACGACATGGTGCTGAACGGTACTGAACTGGGCGGCGGTTCGATCCGTATCCACCGCAAGGAAATGCAACAGGCGGTGTTCCGTCTGCTGGGTATCGCCGAAGACGAACAGCAGGAGAAGTTCGGCTTCCTGCTCGACGCCCTCAAGTACGGTGCGCCACCGCATGGCGGTCTCGCGTTCGGTCTGGATCGTCTGGTCATGCTGATGACGGGCGCTCAGTCGATCCGCGAAGTCATCGCGTTCCCGAAAACCCAGAGCGCGGCCGACGTGATGACTCAGGCGCCAGGCGCGGTCGATGCCAAGGCATTGCGCGAGCTGCATATCCGCCTGCGCGAAACGCCGAAGGCTGAGTAACACCGGGTAGAGCGGGCCAGCGATGGCCCGCTTTCACACCCAGGCCCTAAAAAGGCACTTATTCGAGTGAAGCGTTCTCTGTCGGGTTCGACGAGAGGGCGTGCGAGTTTCAAGGTTTGGAGCGTGTTATGGCTGGTCATTCCAAGTGGGCGAACATCAAGCACCGCAAAGAGCGTCAGGATGCCAAGAAAGGCAAGATCTTCACCAAGTGGATTCGTGAGCTGACGGTTGCCGCCCGGCAAGGTGGTGGCGATCCGGCGTCGAACCCGCGTTTGCGTCTGGCTCAGGACAAGGCGCTCGGCGCGAACATGAGCCGCGACATCATTGATCGCGCCATTGCCCGCGGTGCCGGCGCCGCCGATGCCGACGACATGGTCGAGTTGGGTTACGAGGGCTACGGTCCTGGTGGTGTGGCGGTGATGGTCGAAACCATGACTGACAACCGCAACCGTACGGCGGCCGCAGTTCGGCATGCGTTCAGCAAATGTGGCGGCAACCTCGGCACCGACGGTTCTGTTTCCTATCTGTTCGAGCGCAAGGGTCAGATCTCGTTCGCGCCAGGCGTTGACGAAGACGCGCTGATGGAAGCGGCGATGGAGGCTGATGCCGACGACGTCGTGACGCACGAGGATGGCTCCATCGATGTCTTCACCTCGTTCGCCGGATTCTATGCCGTGCGCAATGCGCTGGAGGCGGCGGGCTTCAAGGCCGCTGACGCTGAAATCGTGATGCAACCGACCACCAGCGCCGTTCTGGATCTGGAGATGGCGGAGAAGGTCCTTAAACTGATCGACATGCTTGAAGACCTGGACGACGTGCAGAACGTCTATTCCAACGCTGAAATCCCGGATGACGTGATGGAGCAGCTTGGCTGACCGTCACTGTTGTCTGGACCTGAGGCCGGAGGCACGAAGCGCTGATTCGATCATCGCTATCGGCCTCCGGCTTCTGCCTTTATGCTGCGTTCAAACGTGCGCGTCACCTCTCAAGCTGCAGGCGTTATGACTCTTATTTTAGGTATCGACCCCGGTTCGCGAATCACCGGTTACGGTGTGGTGCGTGATACCGGGCGTGGCTGCGAATACGTGGCCTCCGGCTGCATCCGCACCGGCAGCGGGCTGCTGCATGAGCGCCTGCAGATCGTGTATCGCGGCGTGCGCGAGGTCATTCAGGCGTATGGCCCGATGACCATGGGGATCGAAAAGGTGTTCATGGCGCGAAACGCCGATTCGGCCCTCAAGCTGGGTCAGGCCAGGGGCGCAGCCATCGTGGCGGGTGCCGAGGAGGGGTTGGAGATCGCTGAGTACACCGCGACTCAGGTCAAGCAGGCGGTGGCAGGCACGGGTGGCGCGAACAAGGATCAGGTGATGATGATGGTCATGCACTTGCTCAAACTGACCGCCAAGCCCCAGATAGATGCATCGGATGCGCTGGCGATCGCATTGTGTCATGCGCATACCCGCTCCAGCCTGATACCGCACGGCCTCAATACTGCACGCAGTCGTGGTGGTCGGCTGCGTCTCTGATAGCATCATTCGCTCATAAATTTTTACTTGCGGCTCATGTGAGTCCTGCAAACATGACGGCCTGGGTTGAGCGTGGGCTAGCGCAGCGACGGGCTAACGGAAAGGATCTGATACGTGATTGGACGTTTACGCGGTGCGTTGGTCGAGAAACAGCCGCCGCATCTGGTGCTTGATGTCAACGGTGTGGGGTATGAGGTAGAAGTGCCCATGACCACGCTTTATCGTCTGCCTCATCTGGGCGAAACCGTGACGCTGCATACGCATCTGGTAGTCCGCGAGGACGCTCATCTGCTGTTCGGTTTCTATGAGAAGCGCGATCGCGAGATGTTTCGCGAACTGATCCGGCTCAATGGCGTAGGCCCCAAGCTGGCGCTTGCCTTGATGTCTACGCTGGAAGTCGACGAACTGGTGCGTTGCGTGCAGGCTCAGGATACCTCGGCGCTGACTCGCGTTCCGGGCGTCGGCAAGAAGACCGCCGAACGTTTGCTGGTCGAGCTGAAAGATCGCTTCAAGGCCTGGGATGCGTTGCCAGGCACCTTCGCGCTGGTGTCCGAGGGGCCGGGGGCGCCGACGCCGGTGGCGACTGCCGAATCCGATGCCGTCAGCGCGCTGATTTCCCTGGGCTACAAGCCGCAGGAAGCCAGCAAGGCGGTCACGGCCATCAAGGACAAGAATCTGAGCAGCGAAGATCTGATTCGCCGCGCACTCAAGGGGATGCTGTAAGTGATTGAAGCTGACCGTCTGATCGCCGCGACCGGGCGTGACCGTGACGAGCAACTGGATCGTGCGATCCGGCCGCTGAGCCTGGCCGACTACATCGGCCAGCCGACCGTGCGTGAGCAGATGGAGTTGTTCATCCAGGCCGCCCGCGGGCGCAACGAAGCGCTTGATCACACCCTGATTTTCGGGCCGCCGGGCCTGGGCAAGACCACCCTGGCCAACATCATCGCCCAGGAAATGTCGGTGTCCATCAAGAGCACCTCCGGTCCGGTGCTCGAGCGCCCCGGCGACCTTGCGGCGATCCTGACCAATCTCGAACCCCACGACGTGTTGTTCATCGACGAAATCCACCGACTGTCGCCCATCGTTGAAGAAGTGCTCTATCCGGCGATGGAGGATTTTCAGCTCGACATCATGATCGGTGAAGGGCCGGCGGCCCGTTCCATCAAGCTGGATTTGCCGCCGTTCACGCTCGTGGGCGCAACGACCCGTGCCGGCATGCTGACCAATCCTCTGCGCGACCGCTTCGGCATCGTTCAGCGTCTGGAGTTCTACAGCACCGCAGACCTTGCCACCATCGTGTCGCGTTCGGCCGGTATTCTGGGTCTGCACATCGAGGATGAGGGTGCGTTCGAGATTGCCCGGCGCGCACGGGGCACCCCGCGTATCGCCAACCGCTTGCTGCGCCGGGTGCGCGATTTTGCCGAAGTGCGCGCCAAAGGACAGATCACTAAGGCGATCGCAGACCTGGCGCTCAACCTGCTCGATGTCGATGAGCGCGGTTTCGATCATCAGGACCGGCGACTGTTGCTGACGATGATCGAGAAGTTCGATGGCGGGCCGGTGGGTGTCGACAACCTTGCGGCCGCCATCAGCGAAGAACGGCATACGATCGAGGACGTCCTGGAACCCTATTTGATCCAGCAAGGCTATATGATGCGCACACCTCGCGGGCGCATGGTCACGCGTCACGCCTACCTGCATTTCGGGCTGAACATTCCTTCGCGAATGGGGGAGCGGCCGGTTGCCGATGAATTGGTCGAAGATGACGAATAAAGATGACGCTGACCGATTTATTCGTACGTTTCATGGTCAGACGGGCAGTTGCTGGATTACGGCCTGCCGTCTGGCGCTAAAAACGATGAAAAACAGTTGCCTGGCCGGATTGGCAACCTGAGGAGTAAGCACTAGAGTATGCGCGCGCAAAACGGGGCTCAGTCGTTCGCACATCGTTGTCGCGTTTATTACGAGGACACCGATGCCGGCGGCATCGTTTACTACGTCAATTACCTGAAATTCATGGAACGGGCTCGTACCGAGCGGTTGCGCGAGCTGGGTTTCGCCCAGTCGGCAATGGCCGGTGTCGAGAACCTGTTGTTCGTCGTCCATTCCAGCGAGGCTCGTTACCACAAGCCGGCGCGGCTGGACGATGAGCTGCTGATCAGCGCCGAAGTGATCGAATTGAACCGCGCCAGCCTGCGCTTTCAGCAACAGGTCAGGCGGGCTGCGGATGATGTGCTGCTCTGCGAAGGGCAGTTTTTGGTGGCGTGTGTGCGCGCCGATAGTTTGAAACCCCGGGCCATTCCCGAAGCTCTGCGCACGGCCTTTGCCGGTCAGGGCGGCGCGGGTACACATTCAGAGCAGGAGATACAGCGTGGAAGCTAACGTCGTCGACCATTCCTCCATGTGGAGTTTGGTCAGCAATGCCAGCGTGGTCGTACAGTTGGTCATGCTGATCCTGGTGGCCGCCTCGGTCACCTCGTGGATCATGATTTTTCAGCGCAGCGCCATGCTGCGCGCCGGGCGCCGGGCACTGGACAGCTTCGAAGAGCGTTTCTGGTCAGGTATCGACCTGTCCAAACTGTATCGTCAGGCAGGCAGCAATCCTGATCCTGATTCGGGCGTGGAGCAGATTTTCCGTGCCGGTTTCAAGGAGTTTTCGCGCCTGCGTCAGCAACCGGGCGTAGACCCGGATGCAGTGATGGAAGGTGTGGCTCGCGCCATGCGCGTTGCCATTTCCCGCGAGGAAGAAAAGCTCGAGCAGAGTCTGCCTTTCCTGGCGACCGTCGGTTCCACCAGCCCGTATGTCGGCCTGTTCGGTACCGTATGGGGGATCATGAACTCCTTCCGTGGTCTGGCCACTGCCCAGCAAGCCACTCTCGCCACCGTGGCGCCGGGTATCGCCGAAGCGCTGATCGCTACCGCCATCGGCCTGTTCGCTGCGATTCCTGCAGTAATTGCCTATAACCGTTTCGCCGCGCGCGGCGAGAACCTGATTGGCCGTTACTACACATTCGCCGACGAATTCCAGGCGATCCTGCACCGTAAAGTGCACACCAGCGAAGACTAAGCAGGTATTTCCCAATGGCTTTAATCGCTCGCGGCCGACGCGGCAAACGCAAGCCGGTCGCCGAAATGAACGTGGTGCCTTACATCGACGTGATGCTGGTGCTGCTGGTCATCTTCATGGTGACCGCTCCAATGATTAACCAGGGCGTGAAAGTCGATCTGCCGAAGGTCTCCAGCGAGGCTTTGCCGCAGGACAACAACAATCAGGTCCTGACCATTTCGATCAAGGCTGACAAGACCTACTACTGGAACCTTGGCAGCGAAGTCGATACCGACAAACAGATGGACAAGGCCATGACCTTGCCGCAACTGACCAGCGCCGTGACCAAAATCATCGCGGCCGGTCGTGAGGCAGGCAAGCAGACGCAGGTGTTCATTCGTGGCGACAAAACCGTCGACTATGGTGCCGTCATGGGCACGATGGGCGGGTTGCAGAAGGCCGGAGTCGGGAACGTTGGTTTGATTACCGAGGCGCCCTGATGCAGCCGATTCGAGAGCCGTCTGCCTCGGAAAGCTACTTCTGGCCCTCTGTCTGGGCTGTTGCGCTGCACGTCCTGATTTTTGGCCTGTTGTTCGTCAGCTTCGCGATGACACCCGAGCTGCCTGAGGCGAAGCCTATTGTTCAGGCAACGCTCTATCAGTTGAAATCCAAGAGTCAGGCGACCACCCAGACCAACCAGAAGCTTGCTGGCGAGGCGAAGAAATCCGCTGCACGACAGACTGAAGTCGAGCAGATGGAGCAGAAAAAAGTTGAGCAAGAGGCGATAAAGGCGGCGGAACAAAAGAAAGCCGATGCCGCTCAAAAAGCCGAAGAGCAAAAGGCCGAGGAAGCCAAGAAAGCGGAAGAGGCCAAAAAAGCCGACGATGCCAAGAAGGCCGAAGCCAAAAAAGCGGACGACGCCAAGAAAGCCGCTGAAGAGAAACAACTGGCTGATATAGCCAAGAAGAAAGCCGAAGACGACGCGAAGAAGAAGGCCGAAGAAGACGCCAAGCGCGCGGCCGCTGAGGAAGCCAAGAAACAGGCTGCCGAGGACGCGAAGAAACAGGCTGCAGAAGACGCCAAGAAAAAGGCCGCCGAAGACGCGAAGAAGAAAGCGGCTGAGGATGCCAAGAAAAAGGCTGCTGACGACGCGAAGAAGAAAGCCCAGGATGCTGCTCGTAAATCGGCGGAAGACAAGAAGGCGCAAGCATTGGCCGATCTGCTTTCCGACAAGCCGGAACGCCAACAGGCGCTGGCCGATGAGCAGGGCGACGAGGTTGCGGGCAGCTTCGATGACTTGATTCGCTCGCGGGCTGCGGAAGGTTGGGCACGTCCACCTTCGGCGCGCAAAGGCATGACGGTCGTGTTGCAGATCGCAATGTTGCCGGACGGAACGATCACTTCGGTGAGCGTGAGCAAGTCCAGCGGCGATGGTCCGTTCGACAGTTCGGCAGTAGCAGCGGTCAAGAACATTGGTCGTTTGACAGAGATGCAGGGGCTGAAACCTTCGGATTTCGCGCCTTACCGTTCATTCAAGATGACATTCACACCTGAGGACCTAGCCTTGTGATTAACCTTCTTCGAGGATTGCTTGTCGTTCTTTGTTGCGCAGCGGGTTTCGCCGCTGCCGACGAAAAGAACATTCTGGTCACAAGCGGCAGTGACCGCGCCACGCCTATTGCAGTCGTGCCATTTGGCCTGCAGGGCGGCAGCGTTCTGCCGGAAGACATGGCTCAGATCATCGGCAATGACTTGCTGAACTCTGGCTATTACTCGCCGATTCCAAAGGAAAACATGATCAGCCAGCCTAGTCAGGCGAGCGAAGTCATCTTCCGCGACTGGAAAGCCCTGGGCGCTCAATACGTCATGGTAGGCAGCATCACGCCGGCTGGCGGTCGTCTTCAGGTCCAGTACGCGCTGTTCAACGTGGCCACCGAACAGCAGGTCCTGACCGGTAACGTGACCGGCACCAATGATCAGTTGCGTGACATGGCGCACTACATCGCCGACCAGTCGTTCGAAAAACTGACCGGCATCAAGGGCGCGTTCTCCACCCGCATGTTGTATGTCACTGCGGAGCGCTTCGCGGCGAACAACACTCGCTACACGCTGCAACGGTCGGACTATGACGGCGCCCGCGCAGTGACACTGCTGCAATCGCGCGAGCCGATCCTGTCGCCTCGCTTCGCCCCAGACGGCAAACGCATCGCCTATGTGTCGTTCGAGCAGAAGCGTCCGCGCATCTTCGTTCAGCACATCGATACTGGCCGCCGTGAGCAGATCACCAACTTCGAAGGCCTGAACGGTGCACCGGCCTGGTCTCCGGACGGCAGCAAGCTGGCGATGGTGCTGTCCAAGGACGGCAACCCGGAAATCTACGTGATGAATCTGGCGTCTCGTCAGTTGTCGCGTGTGACCAATGATTCGTCCATCGACACCGAACCTTTCTTCGGTAAAGACGGTTCGACGCTTTATTTCACCTCTGATCGCGGCGGCAAGCCACAGATCTATAAAACCAGCATCAATGGTGGCGGCGCCGAGCGTGTCACTTTCATCGGTAACTACAACGCCAACCCGAAGTTGTCGGCTGATGAAAAGACGCTCGTGATGATCCATCGTCAAGATGGTTTCACCAACTTCAAGGTAGCGGCTCAGGATTTGCAGCGCGGTAGCGTAAAAATCCTCACAGACAGCAACCTTGATGAGTCGCCTACTGTTGCGCCCAACGGCACCATGGTAATCTACGCCACCCGCCAGCAGGGCCGGGGAGTCTTGATGCTCGTGTCCATTAATGGACGCGTAAGGCTCCCGCTTCCTACCGCTCAAGGCGAAGTCAGAGAACCTTCCTGGTCCCCTTACCTGAACTGACGCGGCGCTTTACGTTTTACTTAACACACTGGGGTTCATTAGGAGTTTCACGATGGAAATGCTGAAGTTTGGTAAATTTGCTGCGCTGGCTCTGGCCATGGCTGTAGCTGTAGGTTGCTCGTCCAAAGGCGGCGACAATGCCGGTGAAGGCGCTGCTGTAGATCCAAACGCTGGTTACGGCGCAAACACTGGTGCCGTTGACGGCTCCCTGAGCGAAGAAGCTGCTCTGCGCGCAATCACCACTTTCTACTTCGAATACGACAGTTCTGACCTGAAACCAGAAGCCATGCGCGCTCTGGACGTTCACGCCAAGGACCTGAAAGCCAACGGCGCTCGCGTAGTTCTGGAAGGTAACACCGACGAACGCGGTACTCGCGAATACAACCTGGCACTGGGCGAGCGTCGTGCGAAAGCCGTTCAACGCTACCTGGTTCTGCAAGGCGTTTCGCCAGCTCAGCTGGAAATCGTTTCCTACGGTGAAGAGCGTCCAGTTGCTACCGGCAACGACGAGCAATCCTGGGCTCAAAACCGTCGCGTCGAACTGCGTAAGTAATTTGACATGCGAACGTGCCGCCGTGCTTTAACCGTTTTGGCTCTCACCCTTCCTCTTGCAGCGATGGGTGCGGTTCCTGTGGTCGATGACAACTCTGGCTCTGCTGGCAGCAGTTATCCGCCATCAGGTTATGGTACGGCCGGCGCCTACGCCGGAGGGGGGGCTACGGCCCAACCTTCGGCGCAAGGTCAGCTGTTCATGCAGTTGCAACAAATGCAGGATGAAATTTCGCGCTTGCGCGGAATCGTCGAAGTCCAGCAGAACGATATCCAGCAGATGAAACAGGAAGCGCTGGATCGTTACAAAGACCTCGATTCCCGCATCGGAGCTGGCGGCGCTGCCGCACCAGCTGCCAACAATTCTTCTTCCGACGGCGCAGTCAATGCCGGCGGAAATTCCGTGGCGCCTGCCGCTGGTGGAGCCTCTCAGGCACCCCAGGCCAGCAGCGAACCGGGCGATCCGGCGAAAGAAAAGCTTTACTACGATGCTGCTTTCGACCTGATCAAAGCCAAGGATTTCGACAAGGCAAGCCAGGCATTCGCCGCTTTCCTGCGTAAATACCCTAACAGTCAGTACGCCGGTAACGCCCAGTACTGGCTGGGTGAAGTCAATCTGGCCAAAGGCGATCTTCAAGGTGCCGGTCAGGCTTTTGCCAAGGTCAGCCAGTTGTACCCAAAGCACGCCAAGGTACCTGACTCGCTGTATAAGCTTGCCGATGTCGAGCGCCGCCTGGGTCACACCGACAAGGTCAAAGGCATCTTGCAACAGGTTGTCGCCCAGTACCCCGGTACTTCGGCTGCACAACTGGCGCAGCGGGACCTTCAGCGCCTCTGACTGCTGTCGATTTGACCTCTGGTTCAAGAAAGCCGCGCGTTGCGCGGCTTTTTTCGTTAGAATCTCGCACCCGAAATTCCGGTATTGATTACGCTTCTGTGGATTCTGCGAGCGCAGGGTGCACAAAAGTGCCTGACGGAGGCGGATGGCCTGTTTAGCCGTTACGCCCGTGGCCCCTATGCAAGACACATTACGAATCACCGAAGTCTTTTACTCGTTGCAGGGTGAAACGCGTACGGCAGGCTTGCCTACCGTTTTCGTGCGTTTGACCGGCTGTCCTTTGCGCTGTGGTTATTGCGACAGCGAATACGCATTCAGTGGCGGCACAATCCAGACACTCGACTCGCTCATGGAGCAGGTCGCTGGATACCGCCCGCGCTATGTCTGCGTCACGGGCGGCGAGCCGCTGGCTCAACCCAACGCGATCCCGTTGCTCAAGCGGCTGTGCGATGCCGGCTACGAAGTTTCCCTGGAGACCAGCGGTGCGCTGGACATTTCCCGGGTCGATCCGCGGGTCAGCCGCGTGGTCGATCTCAAGACGCCGGGCTCCAAAGAGGTCGCGCGTAACCGCTACGAGAACATCGACCTGCTGACCTCGAACGATCAGGTCAAATTCGTCATTTGCTCTCGCGAAGACTACGACTGGGCTGTCTCGAAGATCATCCAGTACGGACTGGATCGGCGTGCCGGTGAAGTGTTGTTTTCGCCGGTGCATCGCGACCTGAATGTGCGTGATCTGGCGGACTGGATCGTCGCCGACAATCTGCCGGTGCGCCTGCAACTGCAGCTGCACAAAATCCTCTGGAACGATGAGCCGGGGCGCTGAGATGAGTGAACACCTGATGACTGAGAAAAGAGCGGTAATCCTGCTGTCCGGCGGGCTCGATTCGGCCACGGTTGTGGCGATGGCGAAAGCCGAGGGCTTCAGCTGCTACACCATGAGCTTCGACTACGGTCAGCGCCACCGCGCCGAGTTGCAGGCGGCAGAGCGGGTAGCGAAGGATCTGGGCGTCGTCGAGCACAAGGTGATCGGCCTCAACCTGAACGGCATTGGTGGCTCGGCATTGACCGACAGCAGCATTGCGGTCCCTGAAACACCGGGCGAAGGCATTCCGGTGACCTATGTTCCGGCGCGCAATACGGTTTTTCTTTCGCTGGCGCTGGGCTGGGCTGAAGTTCTGGGCGCTCGCGACATCTTCATCGGCGTGAACGCAGTGGACTACTCCGGCTACCCGGATTGCCGTCCCGAGTTCGTCGAGTCGTTCGAGCGGATGGCGAACCTGGCGACCAAAGCAGGCGTGGAAGGGCAGGGCTTTACCATTCAGGCGCCGCTGCAGATGCTCAGCAAAGCTGACATCGTCAAAGCCGGTACGCGGCTGGGCGTTGATTACGGGCTCACCGTTTCCTGCTATCAGGCTGACGATGAAGGCCGTGCATGTGGCAAATGCGACAGCTGCCGCCTGCGCGCCGAAGGCTTCGCGGCCGCCGGTGTGACCGATCCAACCAGATATTTTTAATTTTTTTGCAATCGGGTGTTGAATTACTGAGAAAAATCAGTAATATACGCGCCACCACGAAGCGGGTCGTTAGCTCAGTTGGTAGAGCAGTTGGCTTTTAACCAATTGGTCGTAGGTTCGAATCCTACACGACCCACCATCTTCAAAACCCGAGAGGTCCACGAAAGTGTGAATTCTCGGGTTTTTTTTCGCCCTCGATTTTCCGAAGCGTTTATTGGCCTTTCGTGTGGGGCTTGCCGGGAAGCGGGACTTCGGCACTGCACCGCAGCACCCGCAGGCCTACCGCAGCACCCGCAGGCGTACGCAGCGCTCGGTAAGTGATCGCTCAACAGGTTGCATGGTACATTCGCCGCCGCTTTGCGCCACCCTTCTCATCGATCCCCAAACGATCGTCATGTGGGAGGGGAGTGTGCAGCGGATCCCTAGCGACGCACGCTCCATGAAGCGTGTGCAAGGCCGGAAACTTCATGACCGTGAGAGTCTCCGCCTCAATTGTTGCCTGATGTACAGGTGTAAATTCGACGTTCGCGCTAACGCGCATTCAGGGCCTGCGAACATGACACAGATTTCTGAACGCCTTCTGGTACAGGCGCATCTAGACGCCAAACAACCCAAACCACTGAGCCCGGAAGAAGAAGCCGAGTACCGTCGACTGATTGCTGCCGAACTCAAGGCGCAGGATGCCGTGCTGGTCGCGCATTACTACTGCGATCCAGTCATTCAGGCGCTGGCTGAAGAAACCGGCGGCTGTGTGTCGGACTCACTGGAAATGGCCCGCTTCGGCAAGAACCACCCAGCGAAAACCGTACTGGTCGCAGGCGTTCGCTTCATGGGCGAAACCGCGAAAATCCTCACCCCTGAGAAACGCGTCCTGATGCCGACGCTGGAAGCGACCTGCTCGCTGGATCTGGGTTGCGGCGTGGACGAATTCACCGCGTTCTGTGATCAACATCCAGAGCGCACTGTGGTTGTGTATGCCAATACCTCCGCAGCGGTAAAGGCCCGTGCTGACTGGGTGGTGACGTCAAGTTGTGCGCTGGAGATCGTCGAGAGCCTGATGGACAACGGCGAAAAGATCATCTGGGCACCGGACAAGCATCTGGGTCGCTACATCCAGCGCGAAACGGGCGCGGACATGCTGCTCTGGGATGGCGCATGCATTGTCCACGAGGAGTTCAAGTCGCGGCAGCTGGAGGACATGAAGGCGCTGTATCCGGACGCTGCGATCCTGGTGCATCCCGAGTCGCCGGAGTCGGTCATCGATCTGGCCGATGCAGTGGGCTCTACCAGCCAGCTGATCAAAGCGGCGCAGACGCTGCCGAACAAAACGTTCATCGTCGCTACCGATCGGGGCATCTTCTACAAAATGCAGCAGCTGTGCCCGGACAAGATTTTCATCGAAGCACCGACCGCCGGAAATGGCGCCGCCTGCCGCAGTTGCGCGCATTGTCCCTGGATGGCGATGAACACGCTGGCGCGTACGCTGCAGTGCCTGCGGGAGGGCACCAATGAAATCTTCGTCGACCCGGCCGTCATTCCTCAGGCCGTGAGGCCGCTGCAGCGCATGCTGGATTTCACCCAGGCGGCGCGTCTGAAACTCTCGGGGAATGCCTGACAGCCGCCGCAAGCGTCAAGCTGCAAGAGGGGCTGTTTTCTTGCGGCTTGAGGCTTAAAGCTCTGAGCTGTTACTAGTTCATCATTTCCTTCACCGCTCGCTCCTGGGCGATGATTTCCTGCTGTCGCGCGTCGATTCGCGAGGCCAGTTGGAAGTTGTTGTTGGCACGTCGCTTGGCAAACTCCAGCTGTTGAATCGCCTGCTTGAAGTCACCCATCAGGGCGAAGTACTCGGCGCGTGCCTGATGCAGGCCGATTGTGTTGCCCGACAGTCCGCGCGTATCGGCCACCTGATTCCAGACGTCCGGGTCGTCAGGGCGGCGTTTGAGCAGGGTTTCCAGCGACTTCAGTGCTTCAGGCGCTTTTGACTGCTTGAGCAGAACGTCGACCTTCGCCTGGTTGAGCGGATAGTCGTCCGGGTAGATGCTCAACATCCGGTCGACTCGCTGCTGCGCGTCGGGCAAGCGGTTGTTGGAGATGTCGAGATTGACCGCTGCAAGGTTGTACGTGATGTTGTCGGGTGCCTTGTCGAGCAGTGGCTTGAGCGTCTCGCGCGCCTCATTCAACTGACCTGCCTTGGTTTGCGCCAATGCAAGGCCGTAACGGGCGGCGTCGTTTTTCGGGTTTTCGGCCAGCTGCGCCCGAAAGCGTTTGGCGGCCATGCCCGGCGTTTCTTCGTAGATCAACACCACGCGGGCGCGCATCAGCTGGTAAGCCAGGCTGTCTTCCTTGCCGCCGGGGCTCGCCTGTTCTGCGCGGTTGCGGGTGTCGGCAATGCGCGACTCGGTCACCGGGTGGCTCATGAGAAATTCCGGTGGCTTGGCGTCGTACCGATACTGGCGCGCCAGACGTTCGAACATCGTCGGCATGTTGCGTGGGTCGTAACCGGCCTTCTCCAGGTTGAGAATGCCGATCCGGTCCGCCTCGGCTTCGTTCTGGCGAGAGAAGCGCGCCTGCTCCTGAATGGCGGCGGCCTGCGTTCCCGCGATGGCGGCGATCCCGGCATCGCCGGCGCCTGCAGCGGCCATGACGATGCCCGCCAGCATCGCGGCCATTACCGGAACCTGCATGCGCTGCTGCGCCTGCACCCCACGGGCGAAGTGCCGTTGCGACAAGTGAGCGAGTTCGTGGGCGAGGACGGCGGCGTATTCACCTTCGGTTTCGGCGTGCAGGAACAGGCCGCCGTTGACACCGATGATGCCACCGGGCGCCGCGAAGGCGTTGATCTCGGGCGTGTTGATCAGGATGAACTCGAGTCGGCGATCCTGCACCTGGCTGGTTTCGGCAAGACGATAGACAGACGTCTCGACGAAGTCCTTCAATTGCGGGTCCGACAGCTGAGCGACTTGTGCGCGAAGCAGTCCGAGCCACGCGCGGCCCAGGTCATGTTCCTGTTGAGGCGAGACGATAGAGGAGCTGGCGTCGCCAAGGGACGGCAGGTCATCTTCTGCAAAAGCAGGGCTAGCCAGCAGGCATGCGAGCGTCAGCAGCGTGGGGCGCAAAAAAGTCATGCACGAAACTCTGAGGCAGAAAGTCGTTACTGTAGCTGGCTCAATGGCTTGCTGACCAGAGTGGGGTATTCTTGCAAACTTGTAAGAATGTTCTTCCTCGCTCTGTTTGCAGTTTCTCTGTAAACGAATGTGCCTACCCGGAGAGAAACGATGTCTGACGCTGTAGGGCGCCCCGCACACTGTGATGCCGAACTGGATGCCAGTGGTTTGAACTGCCCGTTGCCGCTGCTCAAGGCGAAAATGGAACTCAATCGTCTGGCAAGCGGCGCAGTGCTGAAAGTCACTGCAACGGACGCAGGATCCCAGCGTGATTTCCGCACCTTTGCCAAGTTGTCCGGGCATGCGCTGTTGCACGAAGAAGATGTCGATGGCATCTATCGGTATTGGCTGCGCAAGGCCTGAGAGTTTCGATCCCACCGCTCCCAAAGGATTTTTGATGTTCAAAGTGCTTCGCGACTGGATTCAGCGCTACTTTTCCGATGAGGAAGCCGTGGTGCTGGCGGTGCTGTTGGTCTTGGCGTTCACGATCGTCCTCACCCTGGGCGGCATGCTGGCACCGGTGCTCGCCGGTCTGGTGCTGGCATTCCTGATGCACGGCATGGTGGCTCAGCTTGAACGCCTGCATGTGCCGGAAGGCGGCGCGGTGGGGCTGGTCTTTGCGCTGTTCATGGGGGCTTTGGGGCTGTTTCTGCTGGTGCTGGTGCCTTTGCTCTGGCATCAGTTGATCACCCTGTTCAACGAGCTGCCCGGCATGCTCGCCAAATGGCAGTCCCTGCTGTTGCTGCTGCCCGAGCGTTATCCGCATCTGGTGTCCGATGAGCAGGTGTTGCAGGCCATTGAAGTGGCGCGCGGTGAAATCGGCAAGTTCGGCCAGTGGGCCCTGACATTCTCGCTGTCCAGTCTGCCGCTGTTGATCAACATGATGATCTATCTGGTGCTGGTGCCGATTCTTGTGTTCTTTTTCCTCAAGGACCGTCGGATGATCGGCCGCTGGGTGAGAGGGTATCTGCCCCGCGAGCGTACGTTGATCACCCGGGTCGCCGAGGAAATGAACCGGCAGATCGCCAATTACATTCGCGGAAAAGTCATCGAGATTTTCATTTGCGGCGCGGTGACCTACATCGCATTTGTCACCATGGGGCTCAATTACTCGGCGCTGCTGGCGATGCTGGTCGGCATTTCAGTCGTCGTGCCTTATGTGGGCGCGGTGGTGGTGACAGTGCCGGTGGCCTTCATTGCGCTGTTTCAGTGGGGATGGGGCGATCAGTTCATTTACCTGATGGCTGTCTACGGAATCATTCAGACGCTGGATGGCAACGTGCTGGTGCCGCTGCTGTTTTCCCAGACCGTGAGTCTGCATCCCGTCGCGATCATTTGTGCGGTGCTGCTGTTCGGAGGGCTTTGGGGGTTCTGGGGCATCTTTTTCGCGATCCCGCTGGCAACGCTGTGCAAAGCCGTGCTGGACGCCTGGCCGCGAAACGAACCGACCGTGGCGCCGTTGCTGTAACAAAGGCTGTAACTGTGGGCTGATACTGTGGGAGTGAGCTTGCTCACGAAGAGGCCGGTACAGTCAGAGCCTCTTCTCAGGCTGGACGTCAGCCTTCGTGAGCACGCTCACTCCCACAGGTCATGCGCAAGACTCGATGACTCAGGCCTTATCGAGTGCCTGGGCCGCTTCCAGTACCGCCGCCACGTGACCGGGCACTTTCACGCCGCGCCATACCTTGCGCAACACACCGTTCTTGTCGATCAGGAAGGTGCTGCGGTCGACGCCCAGGTATTCCTTGCCGTACAGCTTTTTCAGCTTGATTACGTCGAACAGCTGACAGAGGGATTCATCCTTGTCCGAAATCAGCTCGAACGGGAATGCCTGCTTGGCCTTGAAGTTTTCGTGCGACTTCAAGCTGTCGCGGGACACGCCGAAAACCACGGTGTTGGCGGCCTTGAACTCGGCGTGATGGTCACGGAAGCCCTGGCCTTGAGTGGTGCAGCCTGGCGTGCTGTCCTTGGGGTAAAAATAGATCACCACTTGCTGACCCTTCAGCGCGGACAGCGTCACTGCCTGCTCGCTGGTGGCCTGTACCTGAAAGTCGGCAACGGGTTGGTCGAGTTCTACAGCCATTGGAATTCCTTACATCGGTGCTTGCGGGCGCCATGGTTCGATCAGGGCGTCGAGGTTGAGTGCGTCGGCAAAGTCCAGGAACTGGTCGCGCAACCAGCTGATCTGGGTCCCGGCCGGCAAAGTGACGGTGAACGTGGCGTTGAGCATGGTGCCGCCGGTCTGCGGTGCCTGATAGGTGTCGCAGATCAGGTTCTCCAGCTCGACATGGTGATCGATGAAGAACTGGCACAGCTCGTTGATGATGTCCGGGCGATAGGCCGAGCTGACATACGCCACGTACGGCAGGGCTTCGGGCCGGTTCTCGAGCGATGCGCTGCGCACCACGTTGACCGTGAACGCGTGCTTCTTCGACAGGTTCGGCAGACTGCCTTCCAGGCGAGCCAGGGCGTCCCAGCTGCCGGAAACCTGCAGGATCAACGCGCTGCATTCGCCGTGGCGAGTGAGGCGCGAGCTGACCACCGAGCAACGGCTTTCATGACTGGCGCGGCACAGGACGTTGGTCAGCTCCATTGGGTTGGCGCCAAGGGCACTGATGACAAGGAATTGTTCGCGAACTGTGGGGATGGACGACATGCAGCATTCCTAAGCGATGAGCGGTCGGTACATTATTGGCTTGTGCGGCGGATTCGACGAACGAAGGCGTTGCAACTTCGATCCGGACCACTGCGGTATATCGCTTATTGAGCCGGTCACGGCAAGCGATAACGACGCTGGGGCGGGGTTTGCGACGACGAAAACGAACAGTCGAACGAGCCGGGCAGATGACCAGTACCGATCAAAGACCGAAGGGTAGCGAAAACCGTCGCTCAGGGGAATGCTCGCCTTGTGCAAGGATCATGGCGCCAGTACCATTACCGCTCTCTTTTTCCGGCAGGAGCGGTTTGCATGATTGCGGGCAGTATGGTGGCACTGGTCACACCTATGGATGCACAGGGTCGTCTTGACTGGGACAGCCTGAGCAAACTGGTGGACTTTCACCTCAAAGAGGGCACCAACGCCATTGTTGCCGTCGGCACCACAGGTGAATCCGCGACGCTGGACGTCAATGAGCACATTGAAGTCATTCGCCGCGTGGTTCAGCAGGTCGCAGGCCGCATTCCGGTCATCGCCGGCACAGGCGCCAATTCCACCCGCGAGGCGGTCGAGCTGACCACCAACGCCAAGAACGCCGGTGCCGATGCCTGCCTGCTGGTCACGCCGTACTACAACAAGCCGACCCAGGAAGGCTTGTACCAGCATTTCAAGCACATCGCCGAAGCCGTCGACATGCCGCAGATCCTCTACAACGTGCCAGGCCGTACGGCGTGCGACATGTCCGCAGAGACCGTTATCCGTCTGTCCAAAGTCAAGAACATCATCGCCATCAAGGAAGCCACCGGTGACCTGCAGCGCGCCAAGGACATCCTGGCGGGCGTGAGCAGCGACTTCCTCGTCTATTCCGGCGACGACGCCACCGCGGTCGAGCTGATCCTGCTCGGCGGCAAGGGCAATATTTCAGTCACCGCCAACGTTGCCCCGCGTGACATGGCCGAACTGTGCAAGGCCGCGATGGCTGGCGACGCCGCCACTGCGCGCGCGATTCACGAAAAACTGATGCCGCTGAACAAGAACCTGTTCATCGAATCGAACCCTATTCCCGTGAAATGGGCCCTGCATGAGATGGGTTTGATGCCGGACGGTATCCGTCTGCCGCTCACCTGGCTCAGCGAGTCCTGCCACGAGCCGCTGCGTCAGGCCCTGCGCCAGTCCGGTGTATTGGTTTAATGAGGAAGCACTACGCAATGAAGCGACTGGCCGGACTTTCCGCACTAGCCCTGATTATCTCCAGCACCAGCGGTTGCAGCTGGCTGTTTGGTCAGGATGGCTACTTCCGCGATCGCAGCAGCGATTACCTGGAAGCCACCCAGAAACCACCAATGCAACTGCCTGAAGGCGTCCAGGAAGCCAAACGTCTGGACCCGCTGCTGCCGATCCCGCGCAACGTGGCCGACGATACCCAGAAGGGCGAGTTCAACGTGCCGCGTCCGCAGCCGTTGTCCACCGTTCAGGATTCGGGCGACTACACGCTGCAGAAGAGCGGCGACAATCGCTGGATCCTGGCTCAGCGTGCGCCCGCCGAAGTCTGGCCGGTCGCGCATCAGTATTTTGAAGACAACGGTTTCCGCATCGCTGAAGATCGTCCGCAGACCGGTGAATTCAACACCACCTGGCAGCGTGCGGACGAGTTGTCCGCAGCGGTGGCCAAGCGCATGGGCGACACCGCCGGCAATGAAACCCGCGTGCGGGTCCGCATCGAGCCGGGCGTGCAGCGCAACACCAGTGAAATCTACGTCGTCAGCGTTCAGCGCCCGGCAGGCAGCAACGACGAACCCGAGTTCCCGTCGCGCACCACCAATGTCGGCCTGGATTCGGTCCTGACCGACGACATGCTGGCGAGCCTGACCCGGACTGCCGAAAAAGGCGGTTCGGTGTCGTTGCTGGCCGCTCGCGATTTCGACACGCCAAGCCGCGTTTCCCTCAGCGAAGACGGCAGTGGCAACCCGGTCCTGAACCTGGGCGCGGACCTTGATCGCGCCTGGTCGAGCGTCGGTCGTGCGCTGAATCAGGGTGACTGGCGCGTCGAGGACATCAACCGCAGTCTGGGTCTGTACTACATCAACCTGGCGGAAAAGGCTGACAAGCCCGAGAACAAGCCTGGCTTCTTCGGCCGCATGTTCGGCAGCGAAGAGACCAAGGAAGAGAAGGAAGCCCGCGCCGAGCGTTATCAGGTTCGCCTGAGCAAGGTCGGTGAGAACGTCCAGGTGACTGTCGAGAAGAACATCAATACCGTGGCGCCGACCGACATCGCTCGCCGCGTATTGAGCGTCATTCAAGACAACCTCGGTTAAGTGCGTTTCGCGGTTCTGGGCAGCGGCAGTCGGGGTAACGGCACGCTGGTAGCCAGTCATGACACCTACGTGCTGGTCGACTGCGGTTTCTCCTTGCGCGAAACCGAGCGGCGACTGGAGCGGCTGGGTGTCAGCGGCCATCAACTGAGCGCCATTCTGGTGACCCACGAACATGCCGATCATGTGCATGGCGTGGGTTTGCTGTCTCGGCGCTACGACGTTCCGGTGTACCTGAGCGATGGCACGCTGCGAGGCATGCGCAAGCCGGTCGAGGCGGGTTTCAGGCTCACCGGCGGTCAGGGGCTGGAGATCGGCGGGCTGAGCATCGATGTGGTTTCGGTGGCTCACGATGCGCTGGAGCCCACGCAGTTCGTCTTCAATGACGGCCGCCGCCGCTTTGGTCTGCTGACCGATCTGGGGTCGTACTGTCCGTCGGTGCTCGACAGCTACAGGGGGCTCGATGCCCTTATGATCGAGTCCAATCACTGTCGCGACCTGCTGGCCCGAGGTGCTTATCCTTATTTCCTGAAACAGCGCGTTGGCGGGGAGTACGGACATTTGAACAATCACCAGGCGGCCAGTCTGGTGAGCGAGCTGGGATGGCAAGACCTGCAGCATCTGGTGCTGGCCCATCTGAGCAGCAAGAACAACCTGCCGCATCTGGCCCGGCAATGTTTCGTCGACACCCTTGGGTGCGACCCGGACTGGCTACAATTGGCCGATCAAGATTCAGGGCTCGACTGGCGCGAAATCGCCTAGCGTCCCAAAAGGGGCGTCTAGCCCAACTATTTAGCAAGCGGAGCCCATCATGGAAAAACGTGAAGAACTCTACCGCGGCAAAGCCAAATCGGTTTACAAGACCGACGACGCTGACCGCTTGATCCTGCTGTTTCGTAACGACACCTCGGCGTTCGACGGCAAGCGCATCGAACAGCTCGACCGCAAGGGCATGGTGAACAACAAGTTCAACGCGTTCATCATGCAGAAACTCGAAGCTGCCGGTATCCCGACCCAGTTCGACAAACTGCTGGCCGACAACGAAGTGCTGGTCAAGAAACTCGACATGATCCCTGTCGAGTGCGTCGTGCGTAACTACGCCGCCGGCAGCCTGGTCAAGCGTCTGGGCGTGGAAGAGGGCATGAAGCTCAATCCGTACACGTTTGAACTGTTCCTGAAGGACGACGCCAAGGGCGACCCGTTCATCAACGAATCCCACGTTGTCGCGTTCGGCTGGGGCACCGCCGAGCAACTGGCGCGCATGAAAGAGCTGTCGCTCAAGGTCAACGATGTCCTGAGCAAGCTGTTCGACGACGCTGGCCTGCTGCTGGTCGATTTCAAGCTCGAGTTCGGCGTGTTCAGCGACGGCTCTATCGTCCTGGGTGATGAGTTCAGCCCGGACGGCTGCCGCCTGTGGGACAAGGACACCAAGAAAAAAATGGACAAGGACCGCTTCCGTCAGGGCCTCGGCGATGTCATCGAAGCCTACGAAGAAGTCGCCCAGCGTCTCGGCGTACCGCTCTGACGCGGGAAATGCCGCAAGCATCTGAAAGAACGCGAAAAAATCCTCAAAAAGGGTTCGCGTTCTTCGTCTGAGCTGTTATGATGCGCGCCGTTGGAGAGATGCCGGAGTGGCCGAACGGGACGGATTCGAAATCCGTTGTACTGGCGACAGTACCTAGGGTTCAAATCCCTATCTCTCCGCCATTATTAAAAGCCCCTATGAATCAATGAGTTATAAGGGTTGAAAAATGGCGATCTGTAGTAAGGTTTTTAGCAAAAAACCTGACCTACAAATCGCCTTTTTTTTCGTCTGTCATTTGTCATTCTTGCTGCTCGTCCTGAGCGTCTTTGGCTACTAAGACTACCCTTTTCTGCTGATGTTCTGGTCCTTCTGGTGAGGCTCTGGGTCGAGACTGTGTGTAATTCTAATCCAATGTGGCCAAAGCTGCGGGCACTTGACCTCGTGGTTATGGGCTGAATCGTCTATTGAGTTCATCACGGGTCAGGCTTGAAATCGAACAAAAAGCCCTCACTTATTGTAATGGCCAGAGGCTACCAGTGCATGCCATTTTAGTAGCAAGTTGCATGTAACGACCTATAGGCTATATACCTACTGGCTATATAATGGATTTTGAGCGTCCCTATCTCTCCGCCATTACATATCAAGATGTTGTAGAAAATTAACTCTTAGGTGTCAGAGCGGGAAAACTGTGTTGTTCCTCTATGAACCCTCAAACAAACCCAGCCTTGTGCTGGGTTTGTTTGTGATGGGTGCATTTTGACAGATGAAAATGCGGCCAATAGGATTTCACGCCCTTATGCGCTCTAGCGCTTGTCACCCTTTATCGTGAGTTCATCTTCGGTCATTTGCCGCAGCGTTAGCCAACTCCATGAACTTCGCCAGATCGTGATTGAAACGCGCAGCTTCTTCCAGGAATGGGGCATGACCTGAGTTCTCATATATCGTCGTCTGGATATGAGCATTCAGCTGTTTGGCGCGGGCTATGCTGGGCTGCACTTGGACAAGCTCATCCTTTGCGCCATAAAGCACAAAGACAGGCACGCCCGCTTTCGGCAACCCCTCAGCGACAGAGACAGTCATTGAAGGCGTGGCGCGGGTCATCGTCCAGGAAGCCATGGAGGCGTTCGATAACAGCAGGTCGGATGTCGCTATGTCTGGTTGGGTATGGAAGCAGAGTGCAAGGAAAGTACGTACAGCTTGCAGATGGGTCTTCAGATCGTCAGACGCCAGGCCGGCATACACATCGGGGTGGGAAGTAATCAGCGCAGCGTTAAGTTCGATTACACCGTCGACATACATGACGCCACCGATACCAGCGTCACCATAAGCGGCAAGGTAATTAGACATTACCACGCCGCCCAATGACCAGCCGACCAATACCGGACGGTTGCTGCCCGTTGCCTTGATCACCGCATTCAAATCATCGGCATACCGGCGCCCGTCGGTGTATGCATCCACATTTGTGGGCATATCGGAGAGACCATGGCCGCGCAGGTCATAGGTGACCATCCGGAAGCGTTGAAGCTCGGGACTGCTCGTCTGCCTTTCCCAATTTAGCCGACTACCGAGCAAGCCATGAATGAAGATAACGGTGAGTCCGTTGGGGTTTCCTGATTCCTGCACCGCGAGTTTGACCCCATCCGGTGCCGTCACTGTGTAGTTCTTGTCTGCCGCCATCGTAATTGACGAGAGGCCTGCTAACAACGCGACGAGCCAAGCGCGACGTAACAGCAGGGTAAGAGGATAGAGATTCATGATTGCTTCCAGACTCAAGGGTTGAGACGAGAAGCCTAGATAGGTGGTGTAGGACGGTCTATGATCAAAGAGGTTGATCTAATGATCATTCGTCCAGCGGCGCGGCTTTTTTTATGCAAACCTCCTCCAACGAGCTGATCAGCCAATTGCTGATTGGCATGCGTCTCTACGGCGTTCGATTTCGCCGAATAGAAATCCCTGACGCTTTAGGGGTTGGGTTCTGCAACGAAATAGGACGAGCACAATTTCATTTCGTCGCACGTGGGCCAGTCTGGCTACGCGGTCCGAGCGCGTATCTGCATCGGCTAGATACGGGGGATGCGGTTCTTATCCCCCGTGGAGGGCCCCATGCGATGGTGTTCGCTGAAGATACGCTTAGTTCAGATGTAAAGCCGCTTGTCTTGGACGCTGCAATTGAGGATAAACGCCCCGAACAGGTCTTCGTCGATGAGAAGAACTCACAGCAAGATGTGATTATTTTCAGCTGCTGCATGGAGCTGGAGCTTGGCGGGATGCAGCCTCTTGTCGCTGCGATGCCGGAGGTTTTGCTAGTAAGCACGCTCCTTGAGACATCACCCGAGATCCGCCCCTTGCTTGACGCAATGGAGCGGGAATCACTGACACTTCAACCTGGGCACATGGGCATTTTGGCGCGCCTCGCCGAAGTGGTTGCCGCGCTCATCGTACGAAGCTGGGTGGCAGACGGATGCGGTAGCGCCACGGGTTGGTTGAGTGCGCTACAAGATCCCCAACTCGGCCGGGCTATTCTCATGATGCATCAGCATCCCGGTCAAAATTGGACAGTGGCAACGCTTGCGAACGAAGCTAATCAATCGCGCTCCGTTTTTGCACAGCGTTTTCTTCTGGCGACAGGCGTTTCTCCACTTCGATATCTGACAGACTTGAGAATGCGTTTGGCTTTTCTAAGTTTGAGCCGAGAGCGTCAACCTGTCGAAACCGTCGCCAGCCAACTGGGGTACGGCTCATTGGCCGCGTTTAGCCGTGCTTTCAAACGGTCGGTGGGTTTGTCTCCAGGTGCTGTCCGTGCCACGAACACCGTAACTGATTGAAAAAGCCAGAATATCTTGATTACCCTGACGCCACCTATGCGGCAACAACACTTCGTTTTCACCTGCCCGTCGCGTAGGTAGGCGCGTGAGAAGGTCTTTCAGATAGGCGTAAGAATCACGCCCATCCAGTCGCGCAGATGGATCAAGCTCATGATCGCCGCAGCTCGTTTCCGGAACATCGCCGTTCACGAATACCAGACCCTCCAACTGCCCATCACAGTCGCCATCATCACTCAGCACCTTGACGATTTCACCCGCTTCACCCGCGCGATTCTTCTCAAGGATCTTCGCTGATCACTTCTTCCCAACGCACCTCGCCCAGACCGGATCGTTTTGCGTGTCTGACCAGGGTCACGAGTTCGTCTTGCCCGGCGGGCGCGTTGTGCAGCACGCCGATGCCTGCGTGCAGGCACGCGTAATGCCAGGCGTCCGCCTCGCTCAGGTCGTGGTCCGGCTGCAGAAAGTCTGACGGCCTTCCGTTGATGCTGTAGTGAATTCGGTAAACCCGCAGGACTCGCATTGATATCTCCGTTTGATATCAATGCGACTTCAGTGGCCTATCGCCAGTTCCATTGAGCGCTGCGTTTTCGAAGGTTAGTTTCTGACGCCAGAAATGACGCCTGCCTGCACTGCAAAACCTATTGAACTCGGGCACAACGGCGGTGTTTTACAAGGGGTAATCGACCAATTCGGCGGGCGTTGTGATGCAGAAGTCATGCGTATTTCAGATGGGTTTGCTGATGTCTTTTTCGCTGTGTGTAATGGCCGACGATGATTTTTCGAGTCTGGACGATCGTTACGTCGCTCGTTGTAAGTGGGGTCGCAGTGTCGCGGGGCTGGCTCAAGAGAATATGTTGTCGGGCCATTCTCGCCGGGATTTTCTGGTGAGCTTCGACAACGTCGCCCATCCGGAACCGTGGATGCCTCGGATGACGAGGGCAATCGGCGACAACGTGTACAAGGCCAACTCTGACCAGCCTGTTTCGGTCGTTCAGGAACGCTACATGAGTGACTGCCTTCAGTATTACCTTGCCAAATAAGATCGCGTGCGGCATGTGGCGTTTACCGAGTGACCGCCAGGTGCCGTGCGTTTCCAGCTGACAACAGTTTCACTGTTCAACCTTCCTTTCTCTGGCCATCATTTCGCAATCGGGCAGTGACAAAATGTCGCAATCGTCCTCAGGCGAGTAAGATAGGCACCCTGATTTTCACCTCCCCATTTCTTCGGACGGATCCTGCGTCGAGCGTCGTGCAATACCGACCTCCGGGGCATCCTTTCGATCACGAATTGATAGAGCAAACAGAGAAAAGGCGATCACTGAAAATGACCAAGACCTCGCGACCTTTATACATTTCCTACGCAGGCCCTTCGTTGCTGGAAATGCCGCTGCTCAACAAGGGCAGCGCATTCACGCCGCAGGAGCGTATCGATTTCAATCTGGTCGGCCTCTTGCCGCAGAACGTTGAGACCATCGAAGAGCAAGTGACTCGCGTCTACAACCAGTACCAGCAGTGCGCAAGTGATCTGGACAAGCACATTTATCTGCGTTCGATCCAGGACAACAACGAGACACTGTTCTTCCGCCTGCTGGATTCGCACCTGGACGAGATGCTGCCGATCATCTACACCCCGACCGTGGGTCAGGCGTGTCAGGAATTCTCCAAGATCTACCGCACCCACCGCGGCCTGTTCATTTCCTACCCTGAGCGTGATCGCATCGACGACATCCTGCGCAGTGCCACGAAAGATCGCATCAAGATCATCGTGGTGACTGACAGCGAGCGCATCCTCGGTCTGGGCGATCAGGGCATCGGCGGCATGGGCATCCCGATCGGCAAATTGTCGCTGTACACCGCGTGCGGTGGTATCAGCCCGGCGTACACGCTGCCGATCGTGCTGGATGTAGGCACCAACAACCAAGAGCTGCTGGACGACCCGATGTACATGGGCTGGCGCCACCAGCGCGTGACCGGCAAGGAGTATGAAGACTTCATCGCGCTGTTCATCGAGGCTGTTCAGCGTCGCTGGCCGGATGTGTTGCTGCAGTTCGAAGACTTCGCCCAGACTAACGCCATGCCGTTGCTGGAGAAATACCGCGACGAGCTGTGCTGCTTCAACGACGACATCCAGGGCACCGCATCGGTGGCGGTGGGCACGCTGCTCGCCGCTTGCAAGGCCAAGAACGAGACCCTGGGTCAGCAGCGCGTGGTGTTCCTGGGCGCAGGATCGGCAGGCTGTGGCATTGCGGAGCACATCATCGCCGCGATGGTGATTGAAGGCCTCAGCGAAGCCGAAGCGCGCAAACGCGTGATGATGGTCGATCGTTTCGGCCTGCTCACCGACAGCATGGACAACCTGCTGGACTTCCAGAAAAACCTGGCACAAAAGGCCACAGACGTAACCGGCTGGTCGAGCGGCGAGGGCTATCCGGGCCTGCTGGAAGTGGTCAGCCACGGCAAGCCGACCGTGCTGATCGGTGTGTCGGGGCAGCGCGGCCTGTTCACCGAAGAAGTCATCCGCGAAATGCACAAACACTGCGCCAAGCCGCTGGTGATGCCACTGTCCAACCCGACTTCGAAGGTGGAAGTCACCCCGCAGGAAGTGCTGACCTGGACCAACGGCGATGCCCTCGTCGCAACCGGTAGTCCGTTTGCGCCGGTGACGGTGGGCGATCGCACGTTCCACATCGCGCAGTGCAACAACTCCTACATTTTCCCGGGCATCGGCCTGGGTGTGGTCGCGGCGAAAGCCACGCGCATCACCGACAAAATGCTGATGGCAGCGTCCAATGCGCTGGCCGAATGCTCGCCGATGGTCACCGGTAAAGGTGACGCCGTCTTGCCGCCGCTCAAGGAAATCCAGCAGGTCAGCAAGAAGATCGCACTGGCCGTGGCCAAGCAGGCGCAGGCTGAAGGCGTGGCGCTGGAAACCACCGAGGAAATGCTGGTGGAGGCGATCGAGCGCAACTTCTGGATGCCGAACTACCGCAGCTACCGTCGCAGCGCGGTGTAAGCGGCCTTTCTGACTCGCGGGCTCATTGAGCCTGCGCTGAAAGCGTTGCGACGTATCGAGAGACCGCCCATGGCAACATGCGGCGGTCTTTTGTTTTGTCACGAAAGACTTCAGGATGACCCTTCGATAACAACAAAAACATCGATGAGGGACCCATGCAGACGGACAGTGTGCTGTACGACTACATCATTGTTGGCGCAGGCCCGGCAGGGTGTCTGCTGGCCAATCGACTGTCACAGAATCCATCCCATCGTGTATTGCTGCTCGAGGCAGGCGGCCAGGACAACTATGCCTGGATACATGTGCCGGTTGGCTACCTTTACTGCATCGGCAACCCGCGCACCGACTGGTGCTTCAAGACCGAAGCCGAACCAGGGCTGGGCGGGCGGGCATTGAACTACCCGCGAGGCAAGGTGTTGGGCGGCTGCTCGTCGATCAACGGGATGATCTACATGCGTGGCCAGGCGCGGGATTACGACGAGTGGGCGGCGCAGGGCAACAAGGGGTGGGGCTGGCAGGAGGTGCTGCCAGTTTTCAAGCGTTCGGAAAACCATTACGCCGGCGGCTCTGACGTGCATGGTGCGCAGGGCGAGTGGCGCGTCGAGCAGCAGCGCCTGTCCTGGGCATTACTGGACGCCTTCCGCGAGGCGGCGGCGCAGACCGGCATCCCCTCGATTCCGGACTTCAATGGCGGCGACAACGAAGGTTGCAGCTACTTTCAGGTGAATCAGCGTCGCGGTGTGCGCTGGAATGCGTCCAAGGCGTTTTTGCGGCCGGTCCTGCAACGGCCCAACCTGACCGTGCTCACTGGCGCCGAAGTGTCGCGCATCGAATTCGACAAGGGGCGCGCCAGCGCTGTCGTCGCCAGCATCGGCAAGCAACTGCGCACGTTGCGAAGCCGTCGAGAGATCATTTTGTGCTGCGGATCAATCGGCTCGCCGATGGTGCTCCAGCGTTCAGGCATCGGCCCGCGCGCCTTGCTGGAAAAGTTGGGCATTGACGTTCGCCTTGAGTTGCCCGGCGTTGGCACGAACCTTCAGGACCACCTGCAATTGCGGCTGATCTACAAGGTCAGCAACGGCCACACCCTCAATCAGATGGCGGGCAGTCTGTGGGGCAAGATGAACATGGGCCTGCGCTACGCGCTCAACCGCAGCGGACCACTGGCAATGGCGCCGAGTCAGTTGGGCGCCTTCGCCCGCTCTGGGCCGGAGCAAGCCACGGCCAACCTTGAATACCACGTGCAGCCGTTGTCCCTGGAACGCTTCGGCGAGCCGCTGCATGGATTTCCGGCGTTCACGGCGTCTGTGTGTGACCTGCGTCCACAGAGCCGTGGAACCGTGGAGATCCGTTCCGCGCTGGCCGATGCGGCGCCTGTTATCCGCCCGCGTTACCTGAGCCACGAAACCGACCTGAAAGTCGCTGCGGACGCGATTCGCCTTACTCGCCGCATCGCCCGCGCGCCCGCTCTGGCGAGCTTCGAGCCCGTTGAATATCTGCCCGGCGAAAGCCTGCAGACAGACGAGCAGTTGCGTGAAGCGGCCAGCCTGATCGGCACCACCATCTTCCACCCGGTGGGCACCTGCAAGATGGGGCAGGGGCGTGACGCCGTCGTCGACGAACGTCTCCGCGTGCACGGCGTGCCCGGCTTGCGAGTGGTTGATGCGTCGATCATGCCGACGATCACATCGGGGAACACCTGCTCACCCACGGTGATGATTGCTGAAAAAGCGGCGCAGATGATCATCGAGGATGCGCTGACCGGCGAGCAGACCGTGTCGGCGGGCATCGTCGCGGCACCTCAACGGTCCGCCCATACCCTGTAGTCGCCGATCCGTCGCCGGGCGATGCGGCCTTCGTTTGCTGCGCGCTCGGTGGGCAGCTATGAGTACACGCCGAGGCGCCCGACCCTGAGTGCGAGCCGTTCGTCCTTAAAAGAATCTTCGCGCTAGAAAGAATGTTCAACCGCACCATTTGTTCTCATTCTTTTCACAAAAAATTGATGGCTCGCTGCCTAAAGTTTGCAACGTCGAAAGAGCTTTATTTGTGCGTTCGACGTTCTCACTTCACCTAAAGCAGATTCCCATGCTCAATGTAAAAGCTGTCCGTCCTGAGCGCGTGACCGTGCTCGCCAGTGTCTTTTTGTTGGTCGCTTTTAACCTGACACTCTGGCAGCACCTGTTTTCCATTACCGACGTGAACGGTAAGGGGCTCTTGTTGCGTGGCGCTTTTGCAGTCATGGTGTTCTGTGCCTTCAATATATTTCTGACCCTGTTTGCGTTCAAGAGAGTATTGAAACCGGTATTGATTGTTTTATTCATGATCAGTGCGGGTGTCACTTATTTCATGAGCCAGTATGGCGTGTTGATTGATTCGGGCATGTTTCGTAACTTCGCCGAAACCAATGCGACCGAAGTGCGTGATCTGTTGTCGCTTAAGTTTGGGGCGTACCTGCTGTTTCTCGGCGTGTTACCGTCGATCATCATCTACAGACTGCCGGTCAATTACCGCCGCTGGCCCCGCGAGCTGGTCAGCAAGGCCCTCGTCACCGTCGTGTGTGCCGGTGTGATCGGTGGCGTCGCGCTGATGAACTATCAGGGGCTTTCATCGCTGTTTCGCAACCACCATGAACTGCGCTTGATGGTCGTGCCGAGCAACTACATCGGCGCGTCCATCGGTTACCTCGGGGAGCAGGTGAAGTCCGCTCAGCGTCCTTTTGTCAGTATCGGTCAGGATGCGACACTGGCCAGCGAATGGCAGGCGCACACGCGCAAGTCGCTGACCGTGCTGGTCGTCGGGGAAAGTGCCCGCGCCGAGAACTTCGGTATTCTGGGGTATAGCCGCGATACGACGCCGCAGTTGAGAAAGGAACGTGGCTTGCTGACGTTCACCGATGTGCACTCCTGCGGTACCGAAACGGCCGTCTCGGTGCCTTGCATGTTCTCCAACATGGGCCGCAAGGACTACGATGCCAGTGCTGCGAAAAATGAGGAGGGCATGCTCGATGTGCTCAAACGCGCCGGTCTGGACGTTGTCTGGCGCGACAACCAGTCGGGCTGCAAAGGCACTTGCGATCGTGTGACGCTGCAGGACGTCAGTAACCTGAAAGACCCGGTGTTGTGCTCGAACAATGAATGCCGCGATGAAATCCTGTTGCAGGGCTTGCAGAGTTTCATCGACAACCTGAGCAAAGACACGGTGCTCGTATTGCACCAGATGGGCAGCCATGGTCCTGAATACTTCAAGCGCTACCCTAAAGAGTTCGAGAAGTTTACGCCGGTGTGTGAAAGTAACGCGCTGAATAATTGCACGCGGGAAAGTATCGTCAATGGTTACGACAATACGCTCTTGTACACCGATCACGTATTGGCGTCCCTGATCGATATCTTGCGCAGCAATCAGAATAAAGTGGACACGGCGATGGTGTATCTGTCCGATCACGGCGAGTCGCTGGGCGAGTACAACCTTTTCCTGCACGGCACACCTTATATGCTGGCGCCTGATCAACAAAAACATGTGCCGATGATTGCCTGGTTCTCCGATAATTATCAGCAGTCCTTCGCTGTTGATACCCATTGCTTGCAGAAAGAACGCGACGCCCCGCTGAGTCAGGACAACTTGTTCCACTCGATGCTGGGTCTGTTGAAAGTGAATACCAGCGTTTATAACCCGGCGCTGGATATGTTTGCCGGCTGCCGGGGGATTTATACGGATGGGGTACTGGCCAATGAATGATCAGGCGAGCGATCCCTCCCGGCTGCAACACTGCGAACGGCCATCCGAGCCTGGACTGGCCCGCCGTCTGAGTCTGTGGCGCAACGCGCAAATGGCCCGTCGAGCACTGCGCGATGCCGGTGAGCCGGGGCTGGTGCTTGACCTGCCGGCCGGTTCCGGGCGTTTCTGGCCGGTGCTGGCCGAGCATGCCAATCGCGTGATTCTGGCTGCGGACCCATCTGTGGACACGCTGCAAAGGGCCGAAGCGCAGTCTTCGGAGGAGGTGCGCAGGCGCGTGCGAACCTTTCAAAGTTCGGCCTTTGCCATTGATCTTTCGGCGAACGCTGTCGACTGCATCTTTTGCATGCGGCTGTTCCATCATCTGGCCGACGGCGATAAACGCGCCGAAGTGCTCGACGAGTTCCATCGGGTGACGCGTGATACAGCCATCGTATCGATATGGGTCGATGGCAACATAAAGGCGTGGCGCCGCAACCGCCAGCTGCGAAGCCAGCATGATGCGGCAGTTCCCCCACGGAACCGGTTCGTCGTGTGCCGCAGCGAAATAGAGTCAGAATTCGCGCGGGCGGGTTTCCAGATAGTCGACCATCACGACTTCTTCCCAGGCTACGGGTTGCGACGCGTCTACATCCTGCGCAAGCAGGGTGGATGATCCGATGGACGGTCGCCATTACGCGCTCGATCGAGAAACATCGAACATGAAGTTGTTCGAGACTTGCAGGACGGATGCCCGGTAAACGCTTTCAGCGATATATACTGCGCGCCATTCTTCAAGGGAGAGCCGTGTGGCCATCGATATTCACTGGATTCGCGACGACGACAGCCTCGCCCAACATTGCGCTCAGTGGCAGACGCTGCCGTTCGTAGCGCTCGACACCGAATTCATGCGCGTCGACACCTTCTATCCCATTGCCGGCCTGTTGCAGATCGGCGATGGTTCGCGTGCCTTTCTGATTGACCCGTTGCTGATCAACGAGTGGAAACCGCTTGCCGAGCTGCTGGAAAATGCCGACGTCATCAAAGTCGTTCATGCCTGCAGTGAGGACCTGGAGGTTCTTCTGCGCCTGACCGGCAGCCTGCCGGCGCCGTTGTTCGATACTCAGCTGGCCGCTGCTTATCTGAACCTCGGGTTCTCGATGGGTTATTCGCGTCTGGTGCAGGAAGTGCTGAACATCGAGCTGCCCAAGGGCGAAACCCGTTCAGACTGGCTGCAGCGTCCGCTCTCGGACACTCAGATCAGCTATGCCGCCGAAGATGCCGTGCACCTGGCCGAGGTCTACAGCCTGCTGCGCCCGCGCCTGTCCGAAGAAAAGTATGCCTGGGTGCTGGAGGACGGCGCCGAGCTGGTCGCCAATCTGCGCCGCGAAACCGATCCTTATCAGGTTTATCGCGAGGCCAAGCTGGCGTGGAAGCTGTCCCGGGCGCAACTGGCAGTGCTGCGTGAACTGTGCGCTTGGCGTGAACAACAGGCGCGTCTGCGCAATCAGCCGCGCAACCGGGTCCTGCGCGAACAGTCGCTTTGGCCGCTGGCCAAGACCCAGCCGGACAATCTCGCCGCGCTGGCAAAAATTGAAGACATGCATCCCAAGACCGTGCGTCAGGATGGCGAGTTTCTGCTCGACCTGATCAAGAAAGCCGGCAGCGTGTCACCCGATCTGTGGCCGCCCGCTTTGCCCGAGCCGCTGCCGATCGAAGCTTCGAATGTGCTCAAGAGCCTGCGCGCCATTGGCCAGCAGCAAGCCGAACGCCTGGACATGGCGCCGGAGCTGATGCTGCGCAAGAAGACCCTCGAAGCATTGCTCAAGACCGGTTTCCCTGACGGTCCCTATCAACTGCCCGATTCGCTGCGTGGCTGGCGCCGCGAATTGATGGGCCAGATGCTGCTCGACAGCCTGGCCAACGCCGGAGAACAGCCTTGAAACGTATTTGCTCCATCTACCGCAGCCCGCGCAAGAACGAAATGTACCTCTACGTGCTCAAGAGCGATGCGCTGGAGCGCGTCCCGGTCGAGTTGCTGAGCGCTTTCGGCAAGCCGCAGCACGCTTTCGATCTGGTCCTGACGCCTGAGCGCACCCTGGCCCGCGAAGACATTCACACCGTATTGGCCAACCTCGAGAAGCAGGGTTATCACCTGCAGATGCCGCCGGCCGAGGACGAATACATCGAGCATTTGCCCGAAGAGCTATTGCGTCGCAACGACCCGGTCTGACCGATTTCGACCCTGCAATTCATCGCAGGGGTACACCGGACCGCAGCGCGGCGCGACTGGCTGCCACTTATCATCAAGGCAGCCGGTTTCGCATCGTGCGGTCGCATGTCCTGTTTATTCGAGTTTTAATCCATGCGCGTTCTGATCGCCGAACACGATTACGTTATTTACACCGAACTGCTGCGCAAAGCCGCTCCCGAGATTGAAGTCCTGAGCAGCGGCGACTCCGCCGAACTGTCGAAAATGGCCGCTCAGACGCCGATCTGGCTGGGTCAGCCTGATCTGCTGGCCAATCTGCTGCGCCAGGGCCACAAACCCAAATGGCTGCAATCCACCTGGGCAGGGATCACGCCGCTGCTGGCGGCCGGCCTGAATCGCGAGTATCGGCTTACCCGCGCCGTCGGCATTTTCGGGCAGGTCATGGCCGAGTTCGTGCTGACCTACATGCTGATTCACGAGCGCGAAGTGTTGGCGCGTCTGGTCAGTCAGGTCGAGCGCAAGTGGGACGATCGTCCGAGCCAGAGTCTGGCGGGGCGCAAGGCGCTGATCGTCGGCACTGGCGATGTCGGTGTCAGCGTCGCCCGTTTTCTGCAGCCCTTTGGCGTCGAAGTCTACGGTGTAGCGTCCAGCGCCCGGACCCAGGCGCCGTTCGTCGAAGTCGGTACGCTGAGCGATCTGCCGCGCCTGGTGGGGGAGGTCGACTTTGTCATCAACCTGCTGCCAAACACGCCGCAAACTCACGACGTCTACGACGCCAGCCTGTTCAGTCGATTCAAGCCCTCGGCGCTGTTCATCAACGTCGGGCGAGGCGTAGCGGTGGTCGACGCCGATCTGGTCAATGCGCTGAAAGAGGGTCATCTGGCGGGCGCGGTGATCGACGTGTGCCGTCAGGAGCCGCTGCCGCAACGCCATCCTTTCTGGACGGCGTGGGGGCTGCTGCTCACGGGGCACAGCTCCGGGCCCACCTCGCCGGTGGCGATGACCCGGTTATTCGTCGAGAACCTCAAGGCATACGGCGCAGGCGAAGCACTGCGCGGCGAAGTGGATTTCGTGAAAGGCTATTGATGCGGCGACGGACTGTCGACGGTCGGCCAGACCCGGACAAACGCGCTGCTGGGTCTGCCCGGACGCCGTCTTACAGCGTGAAATCCCCTTCAGCGGCCAGTTCGGCCAGCGGGCGGCGTGGGCTCGGGGTTTCGCGTGCTTGCAAGTATTCGGCGAGCGTCGCTTTGTCCCCCAGTTTGCCGATCGCCACTGCGGCGTGCAGCGCGTAGCCTTCGGGGATTTTCAGCTCCTTGCGAGTCAGTTCCTGATCGAAACCGGCCATGCCGTGGGTGTGCCAGCCGCTCAGGCTTGCTTGCAGCGCCAGGTGGCCCCATGCCGATCCGGTGTCGAAAGTGTGCCAGAGCGCGGGCGTTTCTTCGCTGGCGCCGGGCGCTGTGAAGGTGGTCTTGGAAATAATGATCACCAGCGCCGACGCGTGCTGCGCCCAGCCGCGGTTGAACTCGTTGAGCAGGCCAAGGAAACGCTCCCAGTTCGGGGTGTCGCGACGGGCGTACAAAAAGCGCCACGGTTGCGAGTTATAAGCAGAAGGCGCCCAGCGCGCGGCTTCGAAGAAGCTCAGCAGGGTTTCCTGCGGGATGCTTTCGCCGGTAAAGGCGCGAGGCGACCAGCGATCGGTGAACTGCGGGTGAATGGCGTAATCGGCAACGCGTGGGTTGGCGCTCATGTATGTCTGATCCTGAAGAGTTGAGTAAACCGCCAGCCGCTGAACGGCCGGGGTAAGAACAATCAGATGGGCCGTTGACGGCAGGCATCGTCGAAACCGAGGTGATGCGCGATCACCGGCTTTGCAGGGAGCCAGTGAGGGCCTAAAGCTACTGCGCCAAAGGGCAGCTGACAAGCCTGCGCCCTGTTTGCGGCGCCGCTGGCGGGACCGACAGTCGCCAAGGGTTGGCCCGGCTGCGATGTAGCTCTAGACTGGCGACCTTTTCATCGCCCGAAAGCAGTTCTCGCAGCCATCATGACCGCAAAAGTCGAACCGTTCTGGACACGCAAAACCCTCGCTCAACTCGATCCGGTCGAGTGGGAGTCGCTATGTGACGGCTGTGGATTGTGCTGCCTGCAGAAGCTGGAGGACGAGGACGACGGCAGCGTCTACTACACGCGTATCGCCTGCAAACTGCTGGATCTGCAGACGTGCCAGTGCACCGATTACCCGAATCGCCGCACGTGGGTGCCGGACTGCATTCAGTTGACGCCGGGTCAGGCCGATGAATTCAAATGGCTGCCCCCGACCTGTGGTTATCGGCTGGTCAGCGAAGGCAAGGATTTGCCGCATTGGCACCATCTGGTGTGCGGTGACCGCGAGCAGGTTCACAAAGAAGGGATTTCCCAGTCAGGGCGCATGCTCAGTGAAAAGAGCGTGGCCGAGGACGACTGGGAGGATTATCTGATTTTCCGCGCCGGTTGATCCTGACGCATCATCTGGCAGCAGCGCCAGCGGTTGTGTCCGAAGCGTAGACCTCCGACACGCACCGCTGACGCCTGGCTGACCCGGACGCTGCGCCTGTCAGTCACCGCGTCGACAGCTCGTCAGCCTGGCTCAGACGCCTTTCGGCCCTTTGACGGCGTCGATGCTCTGAACCACGGCTTCTTCTGCAGCGACTTCGGCTTTGGTCTTGAGTTTGCTCAGTTCGGCGCCGGCTTCATGGATCCGGGCACGGGCCACGTCCATTTCGTTGCGGCTTTTGTCCAGCAGGGCTTTGGCTGAGCAATGGCCGGTGATGCCTCGCGCCAGCACCGCACCGCCAATGGCCAACTGCACCAGACCGAAAATCCCGCCCCGGCGCAGGCCTTTGCCCATCATCAGCACACCACCGGCCAGCGAGCCGATGCGCTCCCAGCCCTGGACGTTCTGTTGTGGGTAATCATGCAAAGGACGTTCGATGCGTTCAATGATCGGGGTGTCGCTCATGATGCGTTCTCCATGAAGAGTAAGGTCCCTAAAGCTGACTGTCACAAACACGAACTGTTCAATGCGTTGTCATCACCTGCCGATCAGGTGCGGTCGGTTTCCCGGCCAAACTTCGGACCGGAGCGGGTGTTGTTGCCTTTGGCCATGCGGTCGTAAAGCACCACGTTGACCGTTGCAGCCAGGTTCATGCAGCCGGTCGTCGGGATGTACACGACGTCCTCGCACCAGTCGCGAATCTCTTTATCCAGCGAACCGTCTTCAGGGCCGAAGATGTACAGCGCGCGATCGGGGTGGGTGTACTCGGGCAGCGCCCGCGCGCCGTCCACCAGTTCGACCGCCACGGGCACGCAGCCCAGCGGGATGATCTTTTTCAGGTCGTCGATGCCGATCAGCGGAATGTCCTGATGGATTTTCTTGGTGTCGGTCACGAAGTCCCGCGCCCGCTCGTAGCGTTTGCCGGTGTAGAACACCGATGCCACGCCGTAACAACCTGCCGCGCGCATCACCGAACCGACGTTTTCCGCGGATTTAGGGTTGAACAAGCCGATGCAGGCATAGCGTTTGTTGGCCACGGAGAAGGGTGCTCTTGAGAGAAAGCGCGGGATTATACGGGAAGGCGGGGCTCAGCGAACGCGTGGGAGCGCGCTCGCCGGTGATTGTCCGGATCAGGCGACTAGGTTGTGTCGGCCGAACGAGCGCGTCGCGGGCCAGCGCACTGCGACAGGTTCATTCATCTTTCTTCATCAGACCGGCCAGGGCGGCGAACGGGTTGTGTGTCGCTTTGGCGGCCTTGGGCGTGATCAGCGAGCTGTCGGAAAAGTACTGCTGGTCGGTGTAACGAGAGTGCTCGTTATCGTGGCAATACAGGCAGAGCAATTCCCAGTTGGAGCCGTCCTGAGGGTTGTTGTCATGGTTATGATCGCGATGATGGACCGTCAGCTCGCTCAGGCGCTTGCCGGAAAACTCCCGCGCGCAGCGGCCGCAGACGTGCGGGTACATGCGCAGGGCTTTGTCGCGATAGCCCATTTCGCGATCGCGCTGGGCGTCGGCAAGGATGCGGTCCAGCTTGGACGTGTTGGTCGGCGTTCCCGAACTCATGGTGTCACCTGTTTCGTGTGCGTTGGCAATGGAGGAATTCTAGCGCTTTGCTGTGGGCTCAGCCTTTGACTTTTTCTGCGATCCAGATCGTGTGGCGCGTGCCTTTGTTGCCGTGGGCGTAGACCTTGACCTCTTCGGCCTTGAATCCGGCCTTGCGCAGCTTCTCGCTGAAGGCGGCATCAGCGCTGGCCGACCACACCGCCAGCACGCCTTTGGGGCGCAAGGCACTGGCGCAAGCGGCCAGGCCACCGGCCGAGTACAGCCAACTGTTGGACTTTTGCGTCAGGCCTTCGGGACCATTGTCGACGTCGAGCATGATGGCGTCGAAGCCATGAGGCTTGCTTTTCAGCACCTGCGCGACGTCCTGGACGAGCACCTTCGCGCGTGGGTCCTGCAATGGATTACCGGATTTCTCACCCAAGGCACCGCGGTTCCACTCGACCACGCCGGGCACCAGTTCGGCGACAACCACTTCGCCGTTCTTGCCCAGATGTTTGAGGGCCGAGGCCAGTGTGAAGCCCATGCCAAGGCCGCCGATCAGCACTCGAGGTTTGGGCCGCGAAGCGACTTTGGTACAGGGTATCTGCGCCAGCGCGTCCTCGGATCCGTGCATGCGCGTGTTCATCAACTGGCCACCGTCGCCGCCCTGAATCTTGATCACGAAATCCTCGCCGTATTCGAACAGGCACAGGGCGCCGCCGTTATCAGGGATCGGAGTGGTGTCGAGCAGAACGAAACGTTTCATGGAGAACTCATGGGAAGGCTGGGCGTACGCGTCAATTTGTCTGAGCATGATGCGTTGCGCAGGAGTAGCCTGAGCGGAACAGCGAACATTGGCAGTGGAGGCCAACGATGAAGCGCTCCATTCTAGCGGCGATTGTCTTGACGATGCTGGGTGCATCGCAGGTTTATGCCGAAAATCTGCAGCCGATCCTCAACACCCCTGAGCCGATTGCCGCGACGGCCGGCTCACCCGGAACCGCCACGCCGACGCCTTACCCGCAAGTCACGCCGCCGTCGGTGCCGCGCGCGGGAGGGCAGGGCAACCCGCCGTTGTTGCCGAAGATTCCCCAGCCAGGACCGCCAAAAGAGGACGAGCCGCTGCCGGGATTGCCGCCGCCGGCCAAGCCGAGCCCTTGAATGCCGTGGCGCTTTAGTAAAGTTTTGCGCAAGCGATGTGTTTGTGAGGGCGGTGTTCCAGCCAGTGCAGAGGGCTGTGAAGGTGCCGGCCTCTTCGCGGGCAAGCGCGCTCCTACAAGGTAATGCGGCGCCGACGGGTATCGAGCCAGGCCACAAAAGTTGTGGGAGCGAGCTTGCTCGCGATGGCTGATTTCCTGCCGCTCCAACTCCACAGCATGCATCGGCCTCTTCCCGGCTGAAGCCGGTCCTACAGACGCTGCGAGCTTTTCGTAGGACCGGCTTCAGCCGGGAAAGCGTCGGGCGTCACGTCGTTGATCGGGGGCCGTTAAAAACAGCTGGCTCACTCCTACATGAATTTACGGGCGTTTCTGAATTCTCCGGCCTGACAGACTCAAGACCGGCGCGTCATTCCTGATGCGCCAACACCTGTCCGTCCATCATCCGCAGACGCTTCGACATGGCGACCGCAATCGCGCGGATGATCTTCGCGGCGACTTTGGGCGCGTCGTTAAGCATCTTGTCGAGCGAGTCCTTGCCCAGATTCAGCAGATAGCAGGGCGAGGCGGCAACGCAACTGGCCGAACGTCGTTCGCCGTCCAGGACGGCCATTTCGCCGAACGCCCGGCCGCTGCGCAAGACCGCGGTTTCAACCGGCTTGCCGTCGCCGTTGAGCTTTTGCACCGACACCGTGCCCGAGTGGATGATGCACATGAACGTACCCGCGTCACCCTCGTTGAAGATGGCTTCGCCTTTTTCGATGCTGCTGATGCTGAAGTAGCCCGCGGCGGCCGAAAAGTCAGCGGGACTCAATGCCAGGAAGAGACCGCAATCCATCAGCATTTCGCGAATTTCATTGTTCAGTGACGACGGTGTGGGCATGGCAGGTTCTTGGTGAGTGTCTTGATGAAAAAAGCGTTTGCTTACATGAAAACGGCTCCCGGACCACACGCTGTCCGGGATGTGTCTGATATGACAAAGGGCCGCGAGGGAGTTCCTCAGGCCAGATGCAATACCTTGAAGATAAACCCGTATTCGAGCGCCACGTCACGCAATCCCTGATAACGGCCGCTCATGCCGCCGTGCCCGGCGCCCAGTTCGGTCTTGAGCAAGAGCAGATGGTCATCGGTCTTGCGGTCGCGCAATTTTGCCACCCACTTGGCCGCTTCCCAATACTGCACCCGACTGTCGTTATAGCCGGCGATCACCAGCATTGCCGGGTAATTCTGCGCCGTGACGTTCTCGTATGGCGCATAAGCCTTGATGCGCTGGTAGACATCGGCCTCCTGCGGGTTGCCCCACTCGTCGTATTCGGTGACGGTGAGCGGCAGTTCGGGGTCGAGCATGGTGTTCAGCACGTCGACGAACGGCACCTCGGCGATCGCTGCCTTGAACAGCTCAGGTCGCTGATTGACCACTGCACCGATCAACAGGCCGCCCGCGCTGCCGCCGCTGATCACCAATTGCTCGGCGCTCGTCAGCTGCTCGGCGATCAAGTGCTCGGCACAGGCGATGAAGTCGCTGAAGGTATTGGGCTTGTGCTCCTGCTTGCCGTTGCGATACCAGGCCTCGCCCAGTTCGCCGCCGCCGCGCACATGGGCAATGGCGAACGCAACGCCGCGATCCAGCAGGCTCAGGCGTGCGTGAGAGAACCATGGATCGAGACTCTCGCCATAGGCGCCATAACTGTAGAGGTAAAGCGGAACCGTCTGACCCACCCGTTCACGTTTGACGACAAGGCTGATCGGCACTTGCGTACCATCGGCGGCGGTGGCCCACAGGCGCTGGCTGACGTAGGCATCGGCATCGAAGACGCCCAGTACCGGCGTCTGTTTGAGCACGGTCTGCTCGCCGGTCGCCAGGGTCAGTTGACGCACTTGTGGCGGGCGATTGAGGGATTGATAGCGCAGGCGGATCTTGTCGCTCTCGAATTCAAGAGTGTCCTGCACATAAAGGTTGTAGGCCGCATCCGGCAGTTGCACGCGATAAGCCGGCAGGCCTTGTGGGTGTACTTCGACGATGGGCAAACCGTCTTCGCGCAGGCTCAGGGTCAGGCCTTTGGCATTGAGGCTGAAGCCGTCGAGCATGACTGACTCGCTGTGCGGCACGAGCGTCTGCCAGTCGTTGCGCTCCGGCACGCCGGCCGCTCTTTCAGGCGCATGGAACAGGGCGAAATTGATGCCCGCCTGGTTACTGCGAATCAGCCAGCTCCACGCACCATCGACCAGACCGTGGTCCACCGAATATTCGTGACCTTCGCTGCGCGGGGCCATGCAGACGAACGCCTGCTCCGGCTTGCTCGCGTCCAGCACCCAGGCCTCGCTGGTGGTCTTGCTGTCCAGCGCGAGCACCAGTTGACGTTCGGAACTGCTGCGATAGCAATGCAGGAAGAAACGCCCGTCCGGCTCGTTGAACACCAGATCGGCAAAATCATTGCCCAGCGTGTGGCGGTACAGCTTGTGCGGACGATGGGTGTCATCCAGTTCGCCGAAGAACAGCGTGCGGCTGTCGTTGGCCCACGTCATGCTGCCATCGCAGTCCTCGAACGGCAGACCGATGACATCACCGCTGCTCAGTTCCTTGACGTACAGCTGATAGACCTCTTCGCCGCTGGTGTCCAAGCTGTAGGCCAGACGTTGATGGTCCGGACTGATGCTGAACGTGCCCAGTGAAAAGAAGCCCCCATTGGCCAGTGCATTGGGGTCGAGCAACAGCTCTTCGGCGCTTTCATCGACCGTCTGCGAGTCGTCGGCCGGGCGCGGGCAGCGATAATGGCGTGCGTACTCGTCGCCTTCGGTGGTGCGGGTGTAATACAGATACGGCCCCCACGGCGAAGGCAGCGACAGGTCGGTTTCGAGAATGCGCCCTTTGATTTCCTGGAACAGCGTTTCACGCAGCGCCTGCTGATCGGCCAGTTGCTGCTCCTGATAGTCGTTTTCTGCCTTGAGGTAGTCGAGCACCTCATCGGTGTCGCGGTTCTGCAGCCAGGCATACGGATCGGCGCCGTCCGCCTTGCGGGCAACCGGGGCGCTCGGGGTGTTATGGGAAGATGGCATGCGGGGCTCTCTCAAGTGGGGTCGGCCGGCGCGGGACGCGGCGTCAGGACGCTGCAGCCCGATAACTGAAGCCGGGGAAGCTAGGCGTGCGAAAAGTCGTTATCATAAGCGCCTCTTTACCTGCCTTACCACGGACGTCATGACCGACAACGACTATCTGATTGCCTGGGGCCTTTACGCATTCGCTGCGTTGGGTTGTCTGTTGGTGTGGTTCAAGCTGACCGGCTGGATGTGGCGCTACCTGCGCGAACCTTTGCGCGTGATCGGCGCTGTGCTGCTGTTCTGCCCGACTGTCATCGATCCGGTCAAGGAACGTTACGCTCCGGCGCTGGCGATCAGCGTGCTGGACCTGGCCTTGAAGGTCGGCAACATCGTCTGGCAAGCGGTGCTTGATCTGGCCACTTACGGCGCTGTCGCGCTGGGGCTCTATGTCATCTTCGCACTGATTCGCCTGCCGTTTCTGCGCAAGAAAAAGGCCCGTCAGGCACACGCCGAAGCCGCGGCTGCCCAAGCGGCTGCCGAACAAAAGCAGCAGGATGAACGGTATGCCGCAGAAGGTAACGGGCGATACGTCCCTGAGCCGGGCGCACCGGCCAGTCAGCCTGCAGTCGGCAATAATGGCGGACGCTATCGGGTCGAACCCAAGCTGTAATGCGCGGCACCGTTGTGCCGCTTCTGCACGATCCATCCGTCGAAATCGCGCGTTGTGTTGCCAGATCCCCGTTTTTGCAGGCAGCGCGCTTCAGTAGGGCCATGCGCCGTTGAGCGTACCGAGACCTGACCATGTGTGAACTTCTGGGCATGAGTGCCAACGTACCCACCGACATCGTGTTCAGCTTTACCGGGCTGATGCAGCGCGGCGGGCGTACCGGTCCGCATCGTGACGGCTGGGGCATCGGTTTCTACGAAGGACGCGGGTTGCGGCTGTTCCAGGATCCCGCGGCCAGCAGCGAGTCCGAGGTGGCGCAGCTGGTGCAGCGTTACCCGATCAAGAGTGAAGTGGTCATCGGGCATATTCGCCAGGCCAATGTCGGCAAGGTCTGTCTGTCCAATACCCATCCTTTCGTGCGCGAGCTGTGGGGGCGCAACTGGTGCTTTGCCCACAACGGCCAGCTGGCGGATTTTCATCCCCGCGCCACGTTTTACCGGCCTGTCGGCGATACCGACAGCGAGGCTGCATTCTGCGATCTGCTCAACCGGATCCGCGAGGCGTTCCCCGAACCAGTCGAGATCGAACAGCTTTTGCCGACGCTGGTCGAAGCCTGCAATGAATACCGCAGCAAGGGCGTGTTCAACGGACTGCTTAGTGATGGCGACTGGCTATTTTGTTTTTGTTCCACCAAGCTGGTGCACATCACTCGTCGAGCGCCGTTCGGTCCGGCCCGCCTGAAGGATGTCGATGTGATCGTCGATTTTCAGGCTGAAACCACGCCCAATGACGTGGTCACCGTGATCGCCACCGAGCCGCTGACCGAAAACGAGACCTGGAATCGCTACGAGCCAGGTCACTGGAGCCTCTGGCGCCGCGGCGAATGCGTGGCCCAAGGGCGAACCTGAAAGAGAGGGATCTATGCTGCGAAGCTATCTGCGACTGGTGTTGTTCACGGCGGGCCTGTTGATCGGCGTGCAGATTCCCGGCTTCATCAGTGATTACAGCAAGCGGGTAGAAGCGCATCTGATGGAAGCCCAGCAGGCCCTTCGCGGCTACAACGAGACCGCGCAGCGTTTCTTCAACGGCGATGTGCAGGCGCTGATTCAGCATTATCGCAGCAGCGAAGACCCGGTGTTTCGCACCGATGCCAACAACATCAATAACCTGCTGACGCGCACTCAGACGCTGGACCGCGAGTGGCTGGCGCTACAGGGCCCGTGGTACGCACGCGCTTATCACGTCCTGACCGCCGCCGACCCTGACATTCGTGCGGAAACCTGGAATGGCTACACATGGCAGGTGCTGCTGTCGCCGGAAGTCATCGGCTGGGGCCTTGCCTGCGCGCTGCTGTTCTCCTTGGTGATCGAAAGTTTTGTGGTGTTCATCGACTGGCTTTTCGTTGGTCGACACCACGTCCGCCCGGTCAATCGCGACTGGCGTTGAGTCCTGAGCCGGTTGACGTTCTGATCGCTGATGAACAGGGCGAGCCGGCTTTGGACACTCGCCCCGTTCGCAGCGTCTATAGGACCGGCTTCAGCCGGGAAAGGGCCGGTTACAGCCAGTCGAGATGCAGAGGCTGGAAACCAGTCTTCGCGAGCAAGCTCACTCCCACACGATTTCTGCGGCGTCGCCTGGTATTGGGTCAAGTACAAAGCCTGTGGGAGCGCGCTCGCTCGCGAAGGCTTGATGCACTGCCCGTAGGAGCGTGGCTTGTCCCGCGATCGGCGACGAAGTCG